>CAYUDB010000063.1:0-12819 GCA_964443405.1 uncultured bacterium
GGCGATAATGGATTTCACCGATGTGCTTGCCTTCGATTTCGACTTTGTAACCGACACGCGTAACGGGCACAAGTTCGAAATTGTTTACGAAAAACTAATTTTCGAAGACAGCACCGTCGCCATGGGCAAAGTTTTACTCGCCCGTTACGACGCAAAAGATACAGTTCACACAGCTGTGCTTTTCAAAGACCCTTCGGGCAAAGAAAGCTATTACGACTTGCGCGGTGGTTCAATGCGCAAATCGCTGCTTAAAGCTCCACTCAAATTCAGCAGAATATCATCGAGTTTTTCATACAGCCGTCTTCATCCCATACTAAAAATCTATCGTCCGCACCTTGGCATCGACTATGCCGCACCTACAGGCACTCCTATTGTGGCTTCGGGTTCGGGCAAAGTGATTTTTGCCGGATGGAAAGGTGGTTACGGCAATTACATCCATTTGCGCCACAATGACGGTATCGAAACCACCTATGGGCACCTTTCGAGCTTTGCACGTGGTGTAAAAACTGGCGCAAACGTCGATAGGGGTGAAGTTATCGGTTATGTTGGCGCCACTGGTTTGGCATCGGGTCCGCACCTCGATTATCGCGTTATGGTGAAGGGCAAATTCGTCAACCCTGCAAAATATGCTTTCCCTGCCGAACCACCACTCGACCGCCGATATCTCGACGCATATAAAACATACGCACAAACTGTCGTCGAAGGCGCGCGGATTTTGGCTTCGAGCTATGTGCCCGAAAAAAATACGCCAGAACCTGCTGTCAACTGAGCAGTATTTATTGTTATTTGAAAACTAGATTTTCCCAGATTGTTTCAAATGGTCGCATTTTTGCTATTGAAGACCATAGGGATGCAGGTTATAAGCTCGCAACTTGCATTCTTGCTGTTTGAAACCGCACAATTTCCATATTGAGCACAAAACTTGATATTACAAGCTTGTGCACAGAAAAATGAAAGTGCTGCTCGCCTGTTGCGATGAATTTCATTGCACTGTGGATTGGCAACTTGATAGTTCTTTGAAAACACGTATGTCACTGTTTGGCAGTTGAAATAAAAAGCACTTTTGGTGCTGACTATAGTTTTGCAGTTGCAAAAGCACTACAATATCAAGTTTTGCAAAGTGCATGTGTTTGAAACACTTTGCTTTACAAGTATAAACTAAAGAATAGAAAAAGCATTTGCAGCGCATAGGCTCTTTAACAAAAATTTAACACGAAGCTCAGTTTTAAATGGTTTTTGCTTGTTAAAAGATTAACAAGATGTATTTTGAGAGTTTTAAAAGGTGCGAAGAAATTTATAAATCATAGTAAGGGGGCTTTCAAAAATGAGGAAAACCGCATTGTTTGCGCTAATGCTCGCAGCATTGGGTTCGCTGTGGGCACAGTCGATTTTCGACGATCCTCCCAGACCTTTGCTCGCGTCTTTGGAATTCCGCGGTTCGATGTATCAGCGAACCGGTTCCATAACCCTGCAAGTGGCGGGTGCATGCACTGTTTCCAATCCCGCAACGACGCACTACCAATACAAACGCGTTCCTGTGGCACCGGCAACTTTACCCGCCGAAAGCACGGCTTTTCTACTTTCCAATCGATACACATTCACAGGTGCCGCAAACTGCGAACAATACAAATACTTCGTTCGTGCAGCCTTCGAAGCGGATACCTCCGAATGGTCTGATTCGCTTTTGGTAACTCACGATACCGAAAAACCTGCAGTGGTATCATATTTGGCGGCACAGTATTGCGGTCTCGACGCACTTCACCCATTTGTACAGCTCACATGGGAAAAGGTCGAAAACGACTGCGCATCGCCAAATGTGCTTTATCGCATATATCGCAATCCGGGCATTGGTGATATTCCTGTCAACCTCACTGCTATTACCGAGTCCACACCGGCAATAGCCGAAGTGCCCTATCTTTCGAACCCCATGAACTATTGGAACGATACTGAAGTCGAGTATGGCAGAACCTACCAATACACAGTCGTCACAGTCGATACCACAGGACAGTTCCCAATGTATTCAAATCCCATTGCCACAGTGCGCACACTTGGCATAGGTTTGTGCCCCACAGGTTCGATTATGACTATTGCTCTCAACCGCGTGCCCACGATATTCGATTACACACAATCTCGAGTGGAACTCAACCGTGAGGCAAACTGGTTTGCACCCTATATTTTCTACCAATACGCACTAGTACGCGCAACTGAGCCTTTCGATACTATCTTCACCACGGCTGCCACAAACACACCTTACTATACCTTCAGCGGTTTCGAAAACTGCGACAGATGGTGCTTTTTGGCGCGCGCCATAAACACCGATACTCACGACACATCCAACTGGGATAATGCGGGCACAATGCTCATCGACAATTTGGGTCCCGAACCCAACTGCGATGTCGATAGCATTTACGCACGTGCCGAAGATTCTTGGATCTATGTTAACATTCGTTTGCACGATGAAGCGATGCTTGACTGTGGCGTTGGTGTTCGTGATTATCGTCTTTACCGCATCGAAAACACGCCAGAAGGCAGAGCGGAGCTTTTCCCGTTCGATACTACTCGTGCAGAGCATTTGCGCCTTTGCACCTATACAATTCCCGAAGAAGGCTATCGCGATCGTGTGCTTTTCGAATATTGGGACGACGAATCGAGCCACGATCCCGTTATCGATTTGCGTGACGGCGTCGAATATAAATATTATCTCGTTATGTTCGACAAACTCGGCTATGCCACAATTCGCGGTTGCATGAGTGCTACAGCTACTGCTGATTTGGGTGTTGTGAATCCCATTTTGCGTGCTCTGCCCTCGTGGACAAACGGCACCGAACTCGAGGTTCAGATCATCGACACGAGTCGCGGCGACATTGACAGCCTTCATCTCGAATGGGCTTACGACCCAGCATTTTCGTCAATCATCGGCGTGACTGCTCCCATCGCATTAAGCGCTCCCGCATTCACATACGTATCTTCGCCCACCTCGACTTGGGATACCTTATCCTATACAATATCCGATCTCCGCGATGGTGGTGTTTTCGATGTTTGTGTGCGCGCGATATCTTACGATCGTATGGGCAACATTTCCGACCCATCAAATGTTGTCTGCACACGTTTCGACAACCAAATGCCAAACCCCGCTTATGTGAATACCATATTCACTCGCGCCGATTCCACTTTCCGTCCTCGCATTGTTGTGCGTTGGAACCCAACTACCGATGCTGGTGTTGGCATGCGCGAGTACAAGCTTTACCGCTCCGATGCATTGGGCACACTTGGTGAGCTTGTTGCAACAATAGCACATAGCCCGTTCACAACCGTATATCAATACATCGATCGCAATGCCAATTCTGACGACAACTATCGTGCCAACTACTATTCGGTGGTTTCGGTAGATTTGTTTGGGCAAGAAAATGCCACAGGTTTCCAGCGTGGTTTTGATCCGGGTACACCGCCCTATACAGTTACAGTCGATAGCGCCAAAACACAAGTTTTTGGCGGCGAGATGTATATCACACTTTGGTGGACAGACAATACACCTTCCGACTTCGGCTCCGGTGGCGACGAAAACATGTATCGTCTCGAGCATTCATCCTCTGAGGCATTGTTGCTCTCGGGCGATGTGCTCCTTATAAATACCGAAGAGCCAACTTATAGCCGTTCGATAAGTTTACCACGTTCGGTGATGATAGGTTCACCGCACCGTTATTTCCGTGTTGCCACAATCGATGCCCGCGGTAACGAATCGGGTTATAGCCTGCCGCTGCACTTCTACGATGATGCTTGGTCGGCAGACAGCTTCACGATGCATTTGTATCGCGGCTGGAACATGATAAGTTTGCCGCTTCTTACGCCCAGCAGATATTATCGCGACATTTTTACAACCGTTATCTCTTCTTGGACATGGAACGCCGATGTCGATGCTTCGAGCTGGCTTTCGGGTGACACCATGAACATCGGACACGGCTATATGGTGTTTAGCTCGGGTGAAGTCGATGTTCCCGTTCGCGGCTTCAAAGTTCCCATGTTCGAACGCGATATGACAAACATGGGTTTCTACATGATAGGCACAATAACCGATCCATCTGCTTGCAACATCAATCCTTCTGTCTATCTCTCCTATGGACCACGTTGGTGGAACCCGATCACCGATGTTTATGAACTTCACGACACACTTATGCCCGGCAAAGGTTATTGGATTGCCATAAATGGTCCCGTTACACTTGCGCTCAACAAAAAATCCACGCCCGCATGGAGCGCCGAAATAGAAATCGGCGGACAGGTGCTTTACTTTGGTGAAGGCAACGACGAGCACGATTTGCTCATGCCACCTCCACCTCCCGAAAAGCAAATACCGCAGTTCATCTCCGACAGCCGTGCCTATCACGCAGATTTCCGCACAGACGGTCATTGGACAATTGACGTGCCATGCAAAACCGAGGCTCAGTGGAACAGTGCCGACCTTCCTCGCGGAGCAAAGCTCATTTGCGGTGGCAGAGAATACGACATGCACGCCACAAATCGCGCTTTCCTCGATGCATCATCTGCCACAATCGAGGTGGCACCTTGCCCCAATGCTGTTGCAGTGAACGCATATCCAAACCCGTTCAACGCTAGCGCCGACATCCAATTCACAGCTGTGGAAGACGGTTTGGTTGCCTGCGATGTTTACTCCATCGATGGCAAACACATAAAGACGCTTTCCGACAAATCGGTTACAGCCGGTGTGCACACAGTCAAATGGAATGGTACCGATGACAACGACAATACTGTGCCCGGCGGCGTTTACCTTATAACTGTTCGTCAAGCTTCTGAGAGCGCCACAACCAAAATACTTTTCGTAAAATAGTTTCGGCGCCAAAGACGAAATATAACAAAGGAGATAAATACATGAAGCGTCTTGCACTGGTAATAACGATTGCGATAGCTGCGGCTGTGTGGGCTCAAGGCGCGCCTACACTTCTTCCGGTGCCCGATTTCATCGGCGGAGGAGTTTGCACGCTGTCGTGGAACCCAATTACCTCAACTACGCCGAGCGCATACCAAATTCAAGTATTGCGCGCGCCCGAAGGAACGTCCACATTTCCTTCACACCTTGACACCATGCCTTGCGGTGATTTGGTCTATTCGATTTGTCCTATTCCCGCAGGTGATGTGCCCGACAACTATTTTGTTATAGGTCGCGATGGCACAGCATCGGAAGCCGACAACCCACTTTTGGGCGGTTTGCGTTATTGTTTCCGCATGCGCTATCGCTACAACGACGGCGAATCCTTCACTTGGAGTCCATATTCGGCGGCAATGTGTTCGCAGCAAGATAACACACCGCCGGTGGTTACCGTAACCGCGCTTGCCAATTGGACAAACACAGCAAACGTAACCATTAGTTTCACCGCTGAAGACGACCACACAGACGTCGATTCGGTAGTGCTCTACTATCGCACCGATTCCACATCTGCTTGGGAAGAAGTGCTTCGTGAGCCATATATCGTGGGCGAAACTCCCAACGATGTCGTTTTCAACTCTGCCGATTTCGAAGGCGACAGGTATTACGAGTTCTATATCACAGCAAAAGATGAACTTGGCAATACCGGCTCCATACTCGACGGCACCACACCAAAGCCTCATCACACATGGACGCGCGTTGACACGCACAAACCCGAGGCGCTCATTACCGAAAGTTCTGTAACCGATTACTACACATCGCGTTTCGTGCCATTCGCATATACAGGTTCCGACACCTACAGCGGCATGAGAACAGTGCGCATCAAATATAGCCGCAATGGCGGTGCAGTTACCGAGTATCCGCCGGCAGCGATTTTCGCAGGTGTGCCCACAATTTCGGTAACCGATACCTTTATTCCTGCAGCAGATGGCACTTTTGAAGTTTTTGCCGAAGCCGAGGACAGCGCGGGCAATATCGAACTTTTTACCGATTACGAAGTTACCTTCCACATCGACACGCGTTTGCCCGAATTTTCTAGCACAACAACACTCGACACAACAACAGCATCACATCGCGAAGATGTGCGCGCCGAAGCCACTTGGACAAACAGTCGCGGCATTTTCGTAACACCTGTTGCTGCCACCGACCCCGCTTCCGACGCTTATGCTTCGGGCATAGAGAGTGTTTATGTTGCAGAGGGTGAGGGTTTTGAAACCGACGACAACGTTCAAGTTTTCGCCTATGCACCAGCAGGCAATTACCTCTACAATCTCACCACAGATGATGGCGAAAAGAACGTTTTTGTTCGTCTAAAAGATGTCGCGGGCAATATTTCGGCACACAATTCGCACAATATAAAACTCGACACCGATGCGCCGACACTTGGCAGCACAGTGCTTTTTGACCGCACATCCGACATATCCACCGACGAAACCGACGAACTGCAAGTTCGCGTTGTTGTGAACGTGCCACCCACATCGTCGTCGTTCTACAAAGTATTCCTCACACAAAACCGCACACAGCTCAACAATATCCCCGATGCAGCTTGGCGCGATTTGACAGATCCGCTTTATTTCACCTGTGCCGATGCGCCTTCGGGCAGTTGGCTCACTGTTTATGCGGTGGTCAAAGATAGCGCGGGTAACGTATCAAACGATGTTGTCGATTCCATCCGTTACGTGCCGGGCATCAAGTTTTTGGAGCTCATGAGCATCCGCGACTATAACGGTCCCGATGTTACAGGCACTTACACCAACGATACTCAAGTGGAGCTCACAGTCCGCTACGGTCGCGACATCGACTCCATCCGCGTTTGGGACGACCACGGTTGGGATACCACATACGCTGCTGCAGAAGTAGAGGGCGTTGAAGGATTAGATACAATCATGCACATTTTCTCCTCAGGCGACGGTGTGCGCACAATAACAGCACAAGGTTGGCGCAATCTCGACCCAGTGCCAACCAGTCCCTCCTCGCGCACCATCATCCTCGACCAGATTCGCCCTGTGCTTTATCCCGTGCGCGTCATCGACATATCTACAGCTTACGATCCTGGCGACACCTCCGAACCTTCCGATGCAGGTTACTCAAACAAAGCCAATGTTCGCGTAGAGTTCGAGCGCACAGGCGTGCCTCACGACGAAAGAACTGGCATTCGCAACTATCGCATAACATGCGACACCATAATCACCGTTGGCGGTTATATTGCGGCAACACCTTTCACTGTGCCAAACACCAACGCCATCTGGAGCGTCGCCTGCGAAATACAGGACAGCGCTGGAAACTGGTCTTTGCCACAAACTTTCAACCTCACCCTCGACAAATATCGTCCTACAATTGCGGGTGTAGTTCTTCGCGATGCATCTTCACTCGATTCCACCTACACCGATGAGCGCACCATAGTCATCGATGTGAACGCTGCAGACGATCCAACTGGTATCACCGATCCAGCATATGTGGCATTTTTCGAAAACGCCTCGCAGTGGCCCAACAACCTCTCCACACTATGGCGCCCATATTCACCAACGGGCATGAGTTACACTTTCGCCACAGCAACCGAAGAGATGAAAACTGTCTATGCAGCAGTCAAAGACCATGCGGGCAACATAAGCTTGCACTCATCTGCTCGCATTATGTTCACAACGCAAACCGTCATTTCCTTCGAACTCTACGATCTCGATCGTGGAAACAGAACCTATACCAATTCACGTAATGTGGGAGTTCGCTTCACAACAGTGGGCACACCACCTGCGGATTATTTCCTCAGTGAACTTCCCGATGCAGCACCATCTTGGTTGCCGCTTACCGATACTGTCATCTATTATGTTACCGGCGAAGAGGGTGAAAACACCGTTTTCGGTTGGATTCGCTCGATATCCTATACAGTTTCGGCTCGTGCACAGGATGACATCATCGTTGATCTGCACATGCCAAACGTTACCTATGGTTTCCAACTCTACGACACAACAACCGCCGACAGCTGGAATCGCAAGATATTCCGCGCGCATGTCGGTTGGTCGAACGAAAGATTTGTCTATGGCTACATAAAAGAAGCCCTCGATACACTTTCGGGCGTGGACTCGCTGCACTTTGCAGGTCCATTTGCCGATAGCATTTGGGGCGATTTTTATCGTTACAACTACTCCGACGGTGCAGTGAGCCTTGGCTATCCTCAGGACAGTGTTCGCCTTGTGCTTCGCGACACACCCGGTAGTTTCGATATAGTTGGTGGTGCCATGGACGGCGCCGGAAACTGGAACGACATAGTTCTTCACGGCGGTTACGATTCTGAAGCACCGTACATGAACTTGCTTCCATTCAACCACAGTGACCCCACCACCATGCCCGCGCGCATCCCCGTCTCCATTACCGACGGACCAGATGGTGGGCACCTCTGGAAAGTGTGCTTCAAAGATAGCGCCACAGCAAAACTCGCTTGCTCCGAATATGACGCGAGCTGGGGCACATATCCCGAGTTCAACGTTGTGTTCCCACTTGCCGATTCGCTCAACCCCGAAGAACTTCACGTCATCGAAGTTGTTGCAGTGGACTCAGCGGGTAATGCTTCTGAGCCTCGCATTTGGCGTCCGTGGAGCAAAGTTGCCTTCACAGTTGTAGCCACAAACGATACTTTCGATTCCGACTTCTCGCGTTCGAAAGTGGTGCTCACAAAAATCGACGTTGTCGATGAGACGCCTGATTCTATGCGTTTTGGCGAAACTATGGCTCAGCTCAATGCAGCTGCATGGAAGACTTTCGCGCACATCGATACCTTCACATTCTCGAATTCGGCAAACCAGCAAAAGTTTGTTTACGGTCAAGTGAAGCTTGGTTCTTTCATAAGCCCAGTGAACATCGATTCGATAGTTGTCGATACAATAGCGCCCACGGTTACCGATGTTCGTGCGCAAGATGTTGAAACCGGCGACCCGAACTGGTCATCGCAGCAGCGTTTGCAAATCGTTGCCATCGACCCGCGCGACACGCCGCCCGGCGTTGTTTATGCTGTGCTTGTTTCAGAATCTCCGAATTTCGATTACAACGCCCAAGTTTGCACACTTAGCACCGACAACACAGCGTTCTATACAGTTGCCGATGTGCCATACCAACCGCAACCAGGCGACACCTCTATCCTTGCCGACGCGCTCAATCAGGGCAGACGCATGCTGTTTTGCAAAGTGCTCGATCGCGCCGAAAACGCTGCTCGCCTCAAAACACCTTCGATAGTCGTCTATTGGGATGAAATCGAAGTGATGAATTTCCCGAACCCGTTCAATCCGAATAAGAGACCCACCTATATTCGCATCCAGTCAAAAGTTGCCGGTGCGCACATCAAAGTGAACATCTACGATATGTTCGGCAACCCAGTTTGGGATACGGAAGTCGATTTGTCATCTGGCTCGCGCCTCGGTGACATATCATGGGACGGCAAAAACTCCGACGGCGACGTTGTCGGCAATGGCGGTTACATTTGCATAGTCGATGTTGACGGCAAAACCGCCAAACGCAAAATCGCCGTGTGGAAAGGCGAAGACTGAGAGGTGGCGACATGAGAAAATATATAAATGAAATAAAAAGGGGGCGTTCACCTATGAAGTCGTTTCGCATAGCGATAGCGGCGGCGATGTTGGTAACGTGCGTTTATGCGCAATACGGTCAGCCCGGTTCTTTCTTGCGCTTTGGATCGAGCGCGCGTTCGCTCGGCATGGGCGGCGCATATTCCACAGTTGTTGCCAACGGAGATGCGCTTTTATACAATCCCGCGGGTTTGGCGAACGTTGAGCGTTGGGAACTCACGCTTACACATGCGCAGCTTTTCGAAACTTCACGTTACGAATTTGCGTCTTTCTCATTGCCTGTTTCGCTCACAAGCGGCATAGGCATAGCGCTCGCCGATTTCGGTTCATCCGATTTCGAAAAGCGCGACGATTTCGGCACAGCCCAAGGAACTTTCGGTATGCACGATTTGGGCGTCATTGCCGGTTATGGACAATGGGTTATGCAACGTCAGCTTCGAGTTGGCGGCAGCGCAAAATTCATTCTCAACTCTGTCGATGACAAATCGGCTATGGGTTTTGGTGGCGTCGATGTTGGCGTCATCACAAAAGATGTGTTCCGTTCGTTCCGCTTTGGTCTTTCGGTGATGAACATTGCTGCGCTCGATATTGCCGGCGACAAATTACCTATGACCATTCGTGCGGGAGTAGGCTATAAAATGCTTCGTTCGCTGTATTTGCTTGCCGATGTCGATTATGTTGGTGGTGCTATAAAACCGCATATCGGCGCCGAATACAAGCTCTCACGCTTGCTCAACTTGCGTGCAGGATACAACATGTCCGAAGTTACATTCGGTTTGGGTTTGGCTCTCGACAGGCTCATACCGGGCTTGGCGAATGCGGGCGCACCAACGCTCGATTATAGTGCTGGTGTAATGAACCCAGTTGGCAACGATTTTGCCCGTGTTTCGCTCTCGTTCCGCGGCAGCGACAAAACCCCACCGCCACCTCCGCCCAAGGCTTCCATCTGCGACGAGCTGTCCAAATATGATGGTGCCCTCGACAAAGACGGCTTAGTTGGCGCGAAAGCGAACATCCTCAACGGTTACTGCCAATTCATCTTCGAGAGCGAGCAAGCACCTCTTGCCACAAACCCGAACATGAAGGGCGCACATGAGTTCTTCAACGAGGCATACGTGGGCAAATTTGGCTCGCAATGGCCCCAAGCGCTCATGACCACCGAGGGTGCCAGCGCTGTTTTCTCGCAGCTCACACACTACATGTTTGCCGAATCGCGCATGCACAAAGAGATAACCGAGCAAACAAAAACGCTTGTGCAAAATCTCATAATGGTCGGTGGCGACAGCACCGTTTACGACGCACGCCTGCAATACGACCTCGCATATACGTATGAGATGCTCGGTTATGTGGATAGTGCACGTGCGGGTTATGGCACACTTGCCGCGCGTGAAGCAATGAAAGGTCCGATACGTGCTTTGTCGCTTTATCGTTTGGCGTATTTGCTCCGCGAATCTGCACCCGACAGCGCCATTACCCTGCTCGACAAAACCGTTCGCCTTATGCCTTGGGGTTTCTTCAACGAAAATGGCGAACGCGTCTCGTATCCGATGTTCCCGAAATATAAAGACAATATGCTCGCCGACGATGCACTGCTTTTGATGGGCGACATCTATGCTGCAAAAGGCGGCAACGAGAACACTCAAAACGGTTTACGTTGCTATCTCGACATTCTCATCTTCTATGCCGATGCAGAAGGCAGTGTAGTTCGTGCAGCAGCTGAGCGTGCAGCCAATGCTTATTCGTCACTTGGCATGACCGAAGAAGCACAGCTCATGCGCGCGCGCGCCGGCGCAATTTAACGACATAAAACATATGTGCGTCGCAATTTAATGCGGCGCACATGTAGCCAACTGAGCACAAGGGGTCCACAGACGACATGGGCAGACATTTGACAAAAATAACGATACTTTGGGCAATGGTTTTTGCAGCAACGCAAAACTGCGCTGCCTCGCCCGATTCGCTTTTTGTGCACATGTCGAATCTGGAGGATGTTTCGGGTGGCGGCAAGTATGTCGAGTTGAAATTGGAATGGAATTTGTTTTGCAAGCCCTTTGTCGATGGCAAGTTTGCCGAAAGTTGGGAAGAAATTTCTGCGGCAGACGACAGCTTCACCTTCGAGGCTATATGCGCCACCGACGAAAAATTTGCAGCCATCGAATATGCCGAAACCACAAACGCACGTAGTGCTGTGTTTTCGGGGTTGGAAAAAAGCGGCGAATACTATTTCACAGTTCGCCACATAGGACGCGACAATCCGTTCAAGAGTGACACAGCGACCTTTGGAACACAAGATTCAAGCGCCAAAAAAAAACGCGCTGATATGATGCTCAAGATTACCATTGCCGTTTTGTGCATAATTTTGGGCATAACTCCAATAGTCGTAACGCTTGTTCGAAATCGGTCGAACAAACCTAAATAATAAGGAGGAAAAAATGCAGAGGGTTTGGTCGGTGTTAGCGGCGGTAATCATTGCCGGGCTGTTTTGCCCAACGATTGCGCGCGCGCAGAACATGGATTCGCTTTTGGTGAACCTTGCAGCAGTGAACGACTCGAAAGGCGAGGACGGTAAACTGCAACTCGAAATGCAGTGGAAAGTTTTCAAAAAGACTTTCGACAAGAAAAAGGGCACCTATTCCGAGTGGGAAGAGGTTAAAGAAATTGACACCCTCAATTTCAAGCCCCAAGTTTATGGCGATTCCGCGTTCACGACCGTTGTTGCCGAAGCCGAAGCCAAAGGTAATACTTACACCTTCAAGGGCTTAGAATTCGGAAAATTCATGACTTTCCGCGTGCTTTACACCGGCACAGGTTTCGAGGCTCGCTCGGACGCCGGCGAAGGCAAAATTTTCAAGAACTCTGCCGGTGAAACCACTGGTGGAAACAACCCATTTGTAGCCTATGCACGTTTCTTCGTTGCGGGTGGCATTTCGTTCATGATTCCCATGCACTTGTTGGCGCTTTTTGGCTTGATTTGCATCTTCCTCACATGGAAAAGACTTCTTTTGGCAAATGTTTTTCCGCCAAACAAGCCCGATCTCATGTATCGCATTTTGCCTTTCGATCGTTTGGGCAAAACCGACATGAACTCCGACAAGGGCAATATTTTCTTGCGCGAAGTTGCCAAATATTGGTCAAAAGCAATGGAATCATCTTCAGTGGGTCCCGAGCATTTCGAATCCACCGATGCTTACATCAAAGCCAGCCGTCAGCAGCAGGAAGAAATCGAAAAGAGGCTTTGGATCGAAATTGGCTTGCCCAATGTTGAAAAGGCTATCGACATCTGCCGTAACGGCGTTCCCGGTG
>CAYUDB010000064.1:0-12754 GCA_964443405.1 uncultured bacterium
CGACACTGCCGCATCACTTTCGGCACAATCGAACACAGGCGGCTACAACCTCGACATCTCCGCCACACCATGGGGCAATATTTACATCGCGCGTGGTGTTGCAGCCGGCGGCAACAACGGGCTTTTCGTCACCTACGACGCTGATTTATTTGGTTACGCCACCTATCAAGAAGACTATGTTGGCTGGGCGGCGCGTTTTGTAACCTACAAAGACAATTTCGCCTACGTTATTGCGCGCTCAAACTCTGCCGGCAGTGCAAACAATTACATGATAAAAGTTTATTACGCGCACGCTCTCGACTCTGTCCGCACGGCTTTCACGCAATACCTTGTGGGCGCAAACTGCATCATCACGCTTGGCAACTACATCTACGTCGGCGGTCAAGGTTCAGATGGCACCTCAGGTATATTGCACATTTACCGCCATACCTATTGACACACCTTGTTTCAGCGCCTACGGCGCCTTAGAAATTTTCGCCAATTTTTAATTAGAACCAGGCGGCGGAGCCGCTTCTAAGGGTGCCAACGGGCACCGGCGGAGCCGCTTCGGGAGGTGCGAACAGCACCCTCGCACTGGCGTTTCGTGCCATTTCTCCAGTTGTGAGGAAAGGAAAATAGTTGTGAAAGGTTAACGTCCGCCTGCAAAGATTGGCGGCATGTGGCAACAAAATTCTTTTCCACACAATCACATCTGGGTTTTGCCGATAACCTTTTCACTTGAACGGGTGTTAATCTATTACAAGTGCGCAGGGCAAAACCCAAAATTCAGCCACAACTGTTGGGAAAGTGAAATCTTCGACAAACGCACAAAGATAGAAAGTATTAGCCGAAACGGATGGCATCAACGGGTTTGAGCTTGGAAGCTTGCCAGGCAGGGTAAATTGCAGAAAGTATTGATAGAAAAAGCGATAGCGCTACAACTGCAAAAAAATCAATTTCGCGCAATTTCATTGGCAAAGAAGAAATCGAGTAAACATCTGGGGGAAGCGAGACAAAGTGATATTTCGTTTGCAAAAACACAATGAGCCAACCAAAAGCAGCACCACCCGCAGTGCCCAAAATCCCAACTATCGTGCCCTGCAACATGAATATACGAACGATTGCTGCTTTTGAGGCACCCATAGCTTTCAAAATGCCAATGTCGGGAGTTTTTTCCATTACAACCATTATAAGCGTTGAAACGATATTGAATGCCGCAACGGCAATGATTAATGCCAATACTAAAAACATGCCCCATTTTTCTAAAGTCATCCACGAGAACAAGTTTTTGTTTGTTTCCGACCAAGGCACGGCATAATATGGCATGCCAAGCGCAGCTTCGATGGTCTTTGCCGCTTCAGGCGCCTTGTAATAGTCGCTAATTTTCACCTGGATACCTGTAACATGATCGCCCATGCCAAACATACGTTGAGCGGTTTTTAGGGGAATGTAAGACAAAATTGCATCGTAATCGTACATGCCCGTCTCGAAAATGCCGGCGACGAAAAACTTTTTGACTAAAGGATTATTGCCTGCAAGCTGTGTGGTTTTTGTGGCGCGACGAAGTGTAAATAGCGAAACAGTGTCGCCCGGGCGAGCGTTGATTTCGGAAGCAAGGTATTTGCCCAAAAGGATTGGGGAAAGCCCGGTATCGCTGTGTTCAAGCATGAACTTGCCCCAAAAGACAGTGCGCGATATGTTTGCTGTGCGTTCTTCTATTTCGGGGTCGATGCCGCGTATCAAAACACCATCGGAGCTTTTAGGACCGGCTATTGCACCTTTTGATTGTATGAACGGCGTGGCACCCAAAACACCGTCAAAATCTTCGATGCGTGCGCACGTTTCGCGCCAGTCTTTCACGCCTTCGGGCTTGAACGAAAATACTGTTATGTGCGCAGTTGTGTCGATTATGCGCGAACGAATTTCGTCCTCAAAACCGTTCATAATCGAAAGCACGATTATAAGTGCACCAACTCCTACGAGGATACCGCCAATTGAAAAAAACGCCACCAAATTTATAAACCCATTCTGGTGCCGAACGGTTAGGTAGCGCATCGCCATGTAAGTTTCAAATTTCATTGTGCGTTCCCGTAGTTTATTGTGAACATTTTAATATCACAAATGTGTTTGCGCAACCTTTATCTGCAAATGCACTTTTCTCATGTGTTATCGTCTGTGTATTTATGAACAACCAAGTCCTTCGGCTTTGTGAAAACAAAACTGCGCAAATAAAATTGCGAATTTTTCGCTTGCGACTAACCAAAAACTAAACCCGCCTCGTTCTCCGTTACTCAAAAAAAGATGCAATAAAAGTCGTGGATTTCTCACACGCCCCCGTTTTAATACATGCAGGCAAAATTCGCAGATGCATGTGCAGCCTGATAAAAACATTGACGTTACCTGCGAAGGGAATATTTTGTGAAATCTGGCACAAAAAAAGGAGCAGACATGTCGTTGGTAGCAGTAGGTTCGGTGGCATTAGATACAGTCTATACACCCGGCGGTGAACTGAAAGAAGGTTTGGGCGGGTCGGCAGTTTTCTTTTCGGTGGCGGCGAATTTATTTTCGCCTGTGTGCATGGTGGGTGTAGTGGGCAGTGATTTCCCCGAAAAACATATCGAATCACTTCGTTGTAAAGGCATCGACCTCGCTGGTCTTAAAGTGTGTAAAGGCAAGACATTCCGTTGGCATGGGCGCTACGACCAAGACCTCGGAGACCCGCAATCGCTGCTTACCGAACTCAACGTTTTTGCCGAGTTTTCTCCCGAACTGCCCGACGACTTGCGAAAAAAGAATTTCCTCTTTTTAGGAAACATTCATCCGCAATTGCAGCTCAAGGTTCTTTCGCAAATGGAAAACCCCATGCTAATCGCTGCCGATACAATGAATTATTGGATCGAAAGCCAGCGTGAAACACTTTTGGAAGTGCTTTCCAAAATCGACATGGTTGTTATAAATGAACTCGAAGTGCGCATGCTTACTGGCTTGCGTTCTGTGCTTGCCGGTGCCGAGCGTGTGCAAAAGATGGGACCTGCAACAGTAGTTGTAAAACGCGGTGCATACGGTGCATTTTGCCTCACCGGCAGCGATCTTTTTGTTCTGCCTGCCTATCCCACACAAAACGTGCTCGATCCAACTGGTGCGGGCGATTCTTTTGCTGGCGGCATGATAGGTTACATAGCTTCGCAAGGCAAAATCGCGCCTGAAATCATACGCAAGTCAATTGTTTATGGCACGATAGTCGGCAGCTACTGTGTGGAAGGTTTCTCCATCAAAAAGCTCGAAGTTCTCACCCGCGACCACATCGAAAGCCGCTACGACCATTTCAAATCTCTCACGCGTTTCTAGTTTTCGACCAGGAGACGTAACCTCTGCAAAACATGCTCCGCATGCCGTAGCCTCTGACAAAAATGCCCACGGTCGCACGCGGGTGCGGAAAAAAAAGTTGACTTATGATTTTTGAGTTGCATTTTTGTGCAAATTGCGCAAGGGGCGCAATAGAGGGCTCAAACACCTCAAAAGGAGGAAAAATGACTCAGCAACCCGGAAGGTATCTTTTTACTTCCGAATCGGTTACCGAAGGGCACCCGGATAAAATCTGTGATCAGATATCCGATGCTGTGCTCGACGCTGTGCTCACCGACGATGCAGAAGGTCGTGTGGCATGCGAGTGTTTTACAACAACTGGTTTGGTGCTCATTGGCGGCGAAATCACCACCGATACTTACGTGGACATTCCGGCGCTAGCGCGAGAAACAGTGCGCGACATTGGCTACAACGACCCGCATTGCGGCTTTCATTGCGAGAATATCGCGGTGATAACAACCATCGATAAACAATCGACCGATATTGCCATGGGCGTCGATAAAGATGGCGCCGGAGATCAGGGCATCATGTTCGGTTACGCATGCAACGAAACCGCAGAGCTTATGCCCATGCCCATACATTTGGCGCACCGTCTTGCCGAAAGGCTTGCATATGTGCGCAAAAATAATATCCTCAACTGGGTGCGTCCCGATGGTAAAACGCAAGTTACCGTTGAATATTATAACGGTGTTCCTCAACGGGTTACTGCAGTCGTTGTTTCCACACAGCACAATCCTGAAGTTTCAAACGACGACATACACGATGGCATTATCCAAGAAGTGATTCGGCCAATTATCCCCGAACGTCTGCGCGCACACGATATGCAAATTTATGTCAACCCCACAGGACGTTTTGTCATTGGCGGACCAGTTGCCGACACTGGACTTACTGGACGCAAAATCGTTGTAGATCAGTATGGTGGTTATGCACACACTGGTGGCGGTTGTTTTTCGGGCAAAGACCCCACAAAAGTTGACAGAAGTGCTTCATACATGGCACGTTACATTGCAAAAAATATAGTTGCAGCCAAGCTTGCCGACAAATGCGAAGTTCAGCTTTCGTATGCTATCGGCATTGCAGAACCCGTATCCATTTTCGTCGATACATACGGCACGGGCAAACTTGCCGAAACCGAGCTTGAACGCATAATCCGTGAGCATTTCCCAGTAACTCCTCGCGGCATGATAGCTGCCCTGGACTTGCGCCGTCCCATATATCGCAAAACAGCTTCCTACGGGCACTTCGGACGTGAGCTTCGCGAATTCACATGGGAACGCACCGATAAAGCCGAGCTTTTGGCAAAATATCTCTGATTTCTGCCCTTCATCTTTTATTGGCACTTTGCTCTGGGCGAGCTACAGATTATTTAATATGGGTCGTGGGTGCAACCTGCGACCCATTTTTATTGCACGCGATAGCTATTTTCAAACGCACGGTGCATGCTCGACAAAATAATTGACTTTGAGCAATGAAGAATTATGTTTGCAACTTGTCGAAATTGCGTTAGAGGTAATTCACAAAACGAGGGGTCACATGCTCGAACTTGCGTTGAAACTTGGGCTTTTTGAGTCGGAATACCGGAAAATTTGCGAAATTCTTCATCGCGAACCAAATCGCACCGAACTTGGTATTTTCTCGGTAATGTGGAGCGAACATTGCTCATACAAAAGCTCGTTTGTACATCTAAAACGCTTTCCACGCAAGTCTCTACGTGCAGTATTCGAAATGGGCGCCGAAAATGCAGGTGTAATTCGCCTGCGCGATAATTGGGCTGTGGTGTTTAAAATCGAGAGCCACAATCACCCATCGGCAATTGAGCCATTCCAAGGTGCGGCAACTGGCGTTGGCGGCATTTTGCGCGACATATTCACAATGGGCGCCTACCCCGTCGCGGCACTGAACTCATTGCGCTTTGGCGAACTCGACAGCCCTGTAACCAAGCACCTGTTCGATGGCGTCGTTCGTGGTATTGCTTTCTATGGCAATTGTTTCGGTGTACCGACTGTTGGCGGCGAGGTGTATTTCGAAAACGCCTATGCCGGCAATCCACTTGTGAACGCCATGGCAGTTGGCATTGTCGATACTCACAAAATGATAAGCGCGCGCGCCAAAGGTTTGGGAAATCCGGTGGTATATATCGGCTCGGCTACTGGCAGAGATGGCATACATGGCGCGTCATTTGCCTCAGGTGACCTTACCGAAAAATCGCAACAAGATCGCCCCTCTGTGCAAATTGGCGATCCTTTCACCGAAAAATTGGTGCTTGAAGCCACTCAAGAAATTGCCGCACAAAAGCTTGCAGTTGCCATGCAAGACATGGGAGCAGCTGGTCTCACATCTTCGTCATCGGAGATGGCGGCAAAAGGTGGAGTTGGCATTGAGATGAACCTCGACAACGTGCCAGTTCGCGAAGCCGATATGACACCTTACGACCTTATGCTATCCGAATCGCAAGAACGGATGTTACTCATTGCCACACACGAAAATTTGCCTGCCATCGAGAAAATTTTGCAGAAATGGGGGCTTCACTACGCGGTTATTGGCAAAGTCATCGAGCAACGCGTGCTGAGACTTTTATGGAAAGGTAAAGTTGCCGCCGAAATTCCCGTGCATGCGCTAAACTCTGGCGACGGCGCACCACTTTACGATTTGCCCGCCGAACGTCCGGCATTTCTCGATAAAATCAACGCGCGCGATGCGTATGGCGAGCTTTTCAAATCGCTTGAAAGCATAAAGCCCAAAATCTTCGACGTGCTCACAGAACTTCTTTCAATGCCGTCGATTGCGTCGAAACGTTGGGTTTACAGCCAATATGATCATCAAGTGGGTGCACGCACTGTGCACAAACCCGGCAGTTCCGACGCGGCAGTCATTCGTGTGCCACAGACGGGGCAATTTATAGCCCTTGCCACCGATTGCAACGGTGCTTTTTGTTACCTCGATCCGCATATCGGCTCAGCTTTGGCAGTGCTCGAAAGTGCGGCAAATGTCGTTGCCACCGGCGCCGAACCAGCAGGCATAACCGATTGCCTCAACTTTGGAAACCCAAACAAGCCGGCAGTTATGTGGCAATTTTCGCAAAGCGTGAACGGCATAAGCGAAGTGTGCAAAGCATGGGGTATTCCGGTAACTGGCGGGAACGTAAGCTTTTACAACGAATCCCCTTCTGGTGCCGTGTTCCCAACGCCCGTTATCGGCATGCTAGGCATCATTGAAGACGCTAACCACATAACACCCATGGCTTTCCAATGCGCAGGCGACGAGATAATTGTTTTGGGTGGCACATATATAGGTGAGGTTGGCGGCTCACAATTGCAAAAGGCGTATTGTGGTGATTATTTTGGCGTGCCGCCAGCGTCTGCGGTTTTTCGGCACGTTGCTACGCAAAAATTTCTGCTCGCGCAAATACGCGCAGGCATTGTCTCATCCGCACACGATGTCTCGGAAGGTGGCATAGGCATCGCTCTTGCGGAGTGTGTTATGGCTTCGAACGAGCTTGGCTGCGAGGTCAACTTGCCTATCGACGGCGATACCGAAACTGCATTGTGGCTTTTCTGCGAATCGGCGGGCAGGTTTATCGTAACTATTACATCGAGTTACTCGCAAAAATTCTGTGCTGCTGCGCGTGCTGCCGATATACCATTCACAAAGCTCGGTGTGGTATCGGCTTCGGCGAGTTTTGCCATCGGCACACAGAAAATAAACGCCAGCCGCTTACGCTCTATTTTCGAAAATGTCATCCCTTCGAAAATGAAAACTTAGCCACATTCAGCGCAGATAACGCGTTGTATTCAAATGTGATACAGCAAAAGCCACCGAGCGAAGCTTGGTGGTTTTGTTTTTATCGCACTCACGAATGCAATAAAAGACCATTTTTTGACAGCCACATAAAGTGTTGGATGAAACAAAGTACAGATTATTTGTATTTTGCTGGAATTCGATGATAAGTAACAAGTTAAAAGCAAAGTTTTTTCGAACAAGAGGGCGGAGTAGCTTTGTTGACGCAGTTTGGCAATGTCATTGGCGCAAAATCCGTCATGTATCAAGAACGCAGCTAGCGTATGAAAAACAATTTGCGCTGACAGATAACTTTTTTTCCCACAATAAATTGCGCGAAATATATTCCAGTTGCAATTTCGCGTGTCGGATGCCACGTGAAATTACGCGCATTTTCATGAGCGAGAGTTCGACCATCCATGCCCACAATGCGTATATACCCGTCACTCGGAGAAACATACGGTGCTTCAACGTAAATAGTTGCGATACAAGTGAATGGATTTGGTGTAATTTCGAGAGTGGCTGTTTTGGCAAAATATTTCTGTTCATCGATACGAGCTGGATCAAAATAGACAGCGCACTCATTTTTAGCATGTAAAAAAATAGTTATCAAACCATCATGATACGTAAAGCTATCAGCATTACTGACGTGCAATGGTGGAATATCAGATACAATTTTTACAGTTATAGTACTATCAACCCAAATAAATAACGAATCTTCCTCAAAGCTCTGTGCTACAAAATTGCAAGCAGTATCGAACGCGAAAAACAGTTGATTATCGCAAAAAAACGAGTCACAGTTTTCGGCAACGAATACTTGCAACATGCCGCCATCAACAATTGAGCGCATTGCAAAACTCGCATTTGCAGCAAAATTGTGCGTAGTGTCATGCAATGTTACAAAAAGCTTTTCGCGCGCAGGTGCTATAGCAATACCAGTGTAATATCTTTTCGTGTAACAGTTTAATGCAGAAAATGTTGCAGCAGAAATGCTTTCGCAAAACAATGTATCGTTCCGAAATGCAGGGTGTAACATGGCAATCGACGCGACAGTATCACCTGCAAAGTGTGCGCGCAAAACTGTGTGCTCTGCCCATATTCCATAACCCAATTCGTGGACAGCAGTTACGGTGTCGAGACTCATATCGGGTGCAGCAAAACCGACATCCAGCGCCATAGTATCACAAACTTGCCAACGCGCACCGCAAGCGTTTTGCGCAAAACCACCTGTGCTGGCGTGAGCATTGCCATGACACAAAAACGTATATTCATGCGGCGCAATGGAATAAATGCGATCGCGCACCACGAGAAACATGTTTGCCACAAGCATGCATTCGCGTTCTATCTCCGCGCCCGAGTATTCCACCGTTGCAGTTGCCGACATATAATTGCGCAAGTTGATGCCATTTTTCAAAAATGCTGGCATTGGTGAAGTCGGTTCTGGCGCAACGCCATCAACTAATATCACATTATGTTCGTTTGCTGAATTCACGCGCTCGTGTTCATACCAATTGATATAGCCAGGATCTAATGCAAGTGCTTGTTGACCAGCATATAACATAAAAGATGCTGCATCAGAATGATCGTGAGCTATTTCAGCGGCACGCCCATTTTCGGCAAATAAATGAAAGTATATATGGTGATCAACTGCTCGAAAAATTGCATTTCCCGCGGTTGGCATGAACACAAACCGCGCAGGCGCAATTTCCTCAGGCATATCTGGTGCCGCCACAACATACGGATGAAGCAAAATTCGTGATCCGTCGGGCACAACTGCACAAGCCAAGCTCGGGTCGCTCTGCGCAAAATATGCGGTAAATGGCAAAGTTTTGCCGCAAAAACTGTCCTCAAGCGGAGGATAAGTATCGTCCCAAAGCCGAATTTGCGCCATCCAGCGGTAAATTTCACCATAGCGCTCGTCGAAAAACTGAGTGCGCACCAAAGCATCATCAACACCACCGCATGCGTCGGTGTAGGCAGCGGTAAAATCTCCAGTAAAACGTTGCATTGCAATGAAAAACGGTGCCAAGTGCTCCCATGAATACGCAAAATAATGCGGTCCTTCGGCAAAACCATCATCGGCACCAGCAGTGTGCTCTGCGTCAAAAATCACTGCTTCCGTTTTCGTCATCGCATAATTTATCCACAATTCACCCTCTTCGGGTAAAACACATGCCACAGTGCCAAGTGCCCCTGCAACAATGAGTTTATGGTTTAAAAACAGAGTTATATCATCCATCGGATATGTGCCGCTGATGTTTCTCGTCGCATTGTTATAAATCGTCGTTGCCAAAAGCGTTATGCGTTCGGGCGAAATCGAAAAGCGTGAAGTTGCTATGTCGTAAGCGAGTGCATATTGTATAAGTCGTTGACACGGATAATGATAATTCGTATTCACATACGCAAAACCCATGTCGGTGCGCATCTCGGCTATGTAAGTTGAGCATTTCAATGCCAATGCAGCGCGCGCGGAATCGGGCAGCGGCAAAAAATCACAATCCACTCCAAAAAAAATCACAAAAGCCGCCGCAAAAGCTATTCGCGATCGTGCAAAGTCGTTTTCTTGCGTTGTATTATCGGCAAATCCAAGCGCTGTGGCATAAATTGTGCGGTAATAATCATCAAAAGGTGCTGTGTGCATTTTTTCGGCTATGCGTGCCGAATCTTCACGTGCAAAAAAAGCTCGTGGATGAGCATCATAAACTCGCACAGGCGGCAACCATGGCGTGCAGTCCGCAATAGCATAGCTCGCGAGCAAAAATAACACCACAAAACGACTCATGTTTTCCTTGCGCAAAAATTTTCAACAATAATAAACTCAAAAACAAAGCCTTCGCAATTCCCAGTTTTAACACGCATACAAGCATACTCTTTAGAGGCTCCGGCATGCAAAGCATGCTTTTCAGAGGCTACGGCATGCAAGCATGCTTTTCAGAGGCTACGGCATGCAAGCATGCTTTTCAGAGGCTACGCCTCCTGACCTAAGCACCATTTTCAGTGTAGTAAATCATTAGAAAGGTAAGGCGCCGTGGCGCTGAAACGCACGCTCCGCCTGCCCGTAGGCACTAACAAGATCTTGTTATTTTTCGATTTTTGTTACATATTGCTCAAAACTCAGTAGGTGTAAATGCGACAACCAATCAAGGTATGCGTTTTTCCGGTGCGCCACTGCGACAACAGCGATGAAGTTTTGCTTTTACGCCGTTGTGCCGAACGCGGAGGCTGGTGGCAACCCGTAACTGGTGCCCTCGAAAATAACGAAACTATCGAACAAGCTGCAGCACGAGAGCTTTTTGAAGAAACCGCCTTGCGTGCGCATAAACTCATAAATACCGGCATCACAAACGTTTTCGAACCCTCTGCGCGAGCACAAGCACGGTTTGATCACCCACCACAATCTGTTACCGAACATGTATTTGTGGCAATCGTATCCAATGATGCTGACGTGTGCATCGACGCACAAGAACATGTGGAATTTGCATGGGTCTCGCACGAACGCGCCCTAACCATGTTGCATTGGCAAGCGAATCGCGATTTTGTCGAATTACTTTTGTCACACGCTACGGCATGCAAGCATGCTTTTCAGAGGCTACGCCTCCTGACCTAAATACCATTTTTAATGTAGTAAATCATTAAAAAGGTAAGGCGCCGTAGGCGCTGAAACGCACGCTTTGCGTGCCCGTAGGCGGTAAAAAGGTTGTGCAAAGCCAAATATTTACGTTTTTTCTAGTGTCACTTCTCAAATACGAGGAAACATGGAAATAATCGAAACCATCGCCCAAATGCGCGAGCTTGCGCAAAAAACGCGCGCACAAAACAAAAAAATCGGTTTTGTGCCAACAATGGGCTTTCTGCACGAAGGACACGCGTCATTAATGGATATTGCCGCATCAAAATGCGACTTTCTGGTTGTGTCGATATTCGTGAACCCTACCCAGTTTGCGCCAAATGAGGATTTTGCACGTTACCCAAAGGATTTTGAGCGCGATTCAACTTTATGCGCCAAGCACAAGGTGGACGCACTATTTGTGCCGGTTGCATCGGAAATGTACCCATCAGGTTTTTGCACTTACCTTTCACCCGATGGTGCAATAACTGAGCGATTGTGTGGCACTTATCGTCCTAATCATTTTCGTGGTGTGGCAACAGTTGTAGTAAAACTATTTAATATAGTTACACCTCACTGTGCTGTTTTCGGTGCCAAGGATGCACAGCAACTAGCCGTTATCCGTCGCGTAGTGCGAGATTTGGATTTACCCATAGAACTTATTGCAGCACCGATAGTTCGCGAGCACGACGGTCTTGCCATGTCATCGCGCAACACATATCTATCGGCTCATGAGCGAGCTGTTGCACCGCAGATTTTTGCATCACTTTTGGCGGGCAAATTGCTTTTCGACGCGGGTGAACGCGATTGTGACGCAATTCTGTCGCACATTCGGCAAAAGCTTGCGGCAACTGATGATTTTGTCATACAATATCTCGAGGCAGTTGACCCTGACACAATGCTTCCACGCAACGAATGCCATGCGCCTACTTTAATTGCAATAGCTGTGTTTTTGGGCAAAACGCGTCTCATCGACAACATTTTGTTATAGGTGCCAGTGGGGATTTATCGCGGGCTTCGGCATGCGGCATGCGGAGCATGCTTTTCTGAGGCTACGGCATGCGGAGCATGCTTTTCAGAGGCTACGCCTCCTGACCAATAACGTTTTTCGGTGTAGCAAAGCATTAAAAGGTAAGGCGCCGTAGGCGCTGAGATGCAGGCTCCGCCTGCCCGTAGGCGCTGAGACGCACGCTTCGCGTGCCCTCCTGACCTAAATACCATTTTCGGTGTAGCAAAGCATTAAAGCTTCTGCAATGGCAATGTCTTCGGTGGAAGTGATTTTTATGTTGCATCGAACCCCTGTCACAACAGCTACAGGCAAACCACATGCTTCGGCAGCGGCAGCATCGTCGGTGTAGGAAAGCTCGGTTTTTGTTATGCGCAAAAAGTTCGCAAAACTAAAACCTTGAGGTGTTTGCGCTGCCCACAGTTTTTCGCGTGCCGGCGTTTGCACAACAAATGCCCCCTCAACCAGTTTCACCGTGTCGATCACCGGAAGCGCAACTATCGCACCACCAAACTCCTGCGCCAAACGTGCACATTCGCCAAAAAGATGTGGTGGCGCAAGTGGTCGCGCGGCGTCGTGAGTGAGAACAATTTCTTCATCGCGCGCAATGCCTTGGAGCGCATTCAAACCTGCGCGTACGGAGTCGGTGCGCGTGGCACCACCAGCAACAGTGGCAATAAGTTTTGTTCCACAACATGTTGCAGCAATTGACGCATATTGGTCGAGCAAGTCATGCCGCGCCACCAACACAATTCCGTCCGCAGAGGATCTTGCACAGGCGCTAAGGCTGCGTGCTAATACTGTTTCGCCTGCAATTTCGCAAAGCAGCTTATTTGCCGCAAAACGCGTGGATGAACCACCTGCCACAACAATCACATAGTATTTTGATGAATTACCCATTATTACAATATTGCACACAAATCGATTTGCACAAATTCTTTCTCATACATGCTCCTGTGCCAGTAGTGCCAGTGGGCACCTTTTCAGAGGCTACGCCTCCTGGTTTCAGCGAGGTTTTC
>CAYUDB010000065.1:0-12748 GCA_964443405.1 uncultured bacterium
ACAGGTCGTGTCATCTGGACTTGTCCTGCATCACCAGTAACCGAAGGACAATATGCTTGGCATAGCTCTCCGGCAATTTCCACAAACCCATACGTATGGGGCAATAAAATCGCATTTATCGGTTGTAATGCCTTAAATGGTGTTACAATGGAAAATCATTATGGCATGTATTGTTTCCAATGTGACCCTTCCGATGGCATCGATGATGGCATAACTTTCGATGGCTGGAGCGATTACCCAATTGATGACGGTACTGATGGCACAGATTGGGATATCATCTGGTATTATCGCACTACAGCACCAGTAATCTCCACTCCATGTGCTGTGGACATGAACGACGATGGCATCGCTGATGTGGTTTTCGGCACAGGTTGGCGCGGTGGCATCGAAGGTGCCATGGGTGCAATTGGTGGCGAAATTATCTGTCTTGATGGCAACGATGGAACTCTGCTTTGGTCTATTTCCACAGATGGCACCTATCCTGCCGTATCGGCTTCACCTTCGGCAGCAGATTTTGACTTTGACGGTGACTATGAGGTTGTTGTTGGCGGTTACAACGGCACACTTTACTTCATCGACGGCGACGAAGACGGCGATGGTGTGCTCGAAGTGGATGAAATGGCGCAATATGCACATTCTGGGAGCATTTACGGCTCAGTTGCCATAGCGGATATCGATGGTGATTACAGTTATGAAGTTATTGCTCCAATAGGTGGCGGCATGGTGAAAGTGTTTCAATACAACCCGCCCGTATCGCAAACTCTCGAATGGTATGTGGACTGTGGTGATTCTATCATCGGCTCAATTGCCATTGGTGGCAGCGCTCACGACCGCGCACCTTGGGCATGTTTCAAGCAGAACGCTGCACGAACAGGTTTTTACGAACCTCGCGGCGAAAATTTGCAAATATTCTCTACATGCCAGAAAAGAGATGGCGCATATCTCTTCCGCATAGACGCTGCAACACGCACAAAAACCGATTCCATTTACATTGGCAAATTTGCTTTTGCCTCGCCAGTCATTGCCGATATCAATGGTGACTGCCAACTCGATGTTGTAATAACCGGCGCAAACGAAACCTATTTTCCCGAAATCGGAGGCAATGTTCCGGGTCCCGATACAGTTTTCTCTTTTTTAACGGGTATTGAAATTAGTGGTTGTGAGGATGTTTTATTTTTGCCGCACATAGCCGAAATTTCCACACAGGCATGTTCGCTCGTTTACACAACTGTGTGTGTGCTAAACCAAGATTCCCACTACGTGCGCGGGCTTGACATAACAAATTTTGGCTTTGTGGAAAATTCACGTGCTATAACCGCTCCAAATTTACGCATGATTAACGAATGTCCACCCGAAACCGCAAAAGTAGATATCGTTCTTCTTTTCGATTATTCCACAAGCATGGATGATGAACTCGAAGCACTGGGTTTGCATGTTCCCGAGTTCATAGCTGCTCTATCCGACGTGAACTATCGCATATCATCTATAATTTTCAACGGTTGCGCCACAGATTTGGCACATGGTGGAATTTGTCGCATAGTTTACACCGATTTCGACGGTGCAACACCTTGTGTCGGCAGAACAACAGGCGGAGCTGACGATATTTGGGCTACAAATTATTCACAATTTGAGTGTTTGTTTGATGCTATTTTGGATGAATACACATGGTCTCCGCGCGGTTCGGGCATGGAAGACCAATATGGAGCTGTGGTGAGGGCAAACGAGTGGCTCACTTTTCGCCCTGATGCGCAAAAAGTTTTTGTGCTTTTCACCGATGAACGCCCGATTATTTACAGCGGCGTATGCACGCCCGAATGGGGCGAAATTTCGGGCATCGAAACAGAATACCCTCCCGATTCTGTAATCAATTACTGCCTTCGTGAGGATATTATCACCATACCGGTAACCCCTCATAATGGCGAATTCTCATATTATGCCGCTCTCGAAACTGCCGCAAGAATGTATTACAGCGGTTACTATCGTCTTGGACCTGAGACGGGTGGTGCTTGGTTCGACCTTTACTCGGACGATTATAGCGAACTTGTGCGCGGAATAGCGAGTGAAATTGTGCAAGACTCTTGTTGTTATCAATTTATGTATCGCGAAAACGAGTATTGCACAGGCAATGTAAACTTGCAAGTTACCGTTTTCAACTCCGAAGGTGTTTACGGTGTGGACGACAGTTTCTATCGTGCGCTATGTGCACCTCAGCTTGAAGAAGTTGTGCCACTCAATTGTCATGGTGTTACATCATGTTCGGGGCTTGGTTTTTCGTATCGCCATACGAACGCCACATCGGGTGCACTTGTAGAATCGCTTTTTGTGGCAGTTGTAAACGGAGATACAGTTTACGGCACCGATTCAACAATGGCGTTTTCCGAAGCATCAGTGGCTTGGGTGCCAGATTTCACTTGGGAACATGGCGATACAGTGATATTTCATGTGGCACGCGCGGTGAACACCGAAGGTTGCGTTGGCAGTACGCCGCCTTGCACTTTCTATGTGGACATACTTCCGCCGCAAGTGCTCGACATGATACCCGCACCTTTCGAAACACTTTACGCATCCGAACACATTGATGTTTCGGCACGCCTATTTGACGATTTCACTGGTGTAAACATGTCACGATTTTCGGCGAGCAATTTTACCGTAACTCATTATGGCGACACTGTTCTCTTCGATTCGCTTGGCATAGCCGACTCAAACTTAGTAACTTTGCACAATTTGAACTTCGCGGGTGACGGACTTTACAGAGCATGTGTGCGCAATTTGTTCGATTCTCCCACTTTGCCGTATTGCCCAGCAAACAACCTGTCAGAATTTTGCTGGGATTTTTGGATTTTCTCTGTTGAGCGGCTCATTTGGTTTGGCGACAGCTTTGCTGCACCTTGCGAATATGCCGAAGTTCCACTTTATATCGATAGTTTGAGCGGGGCGGAGTTCAATTCGCTCGATGTTTGGTTTTCACTCGACCACAACATAGCAGTGCCAATGGGTGTACGAACAGAAGGGACAGTTGCACCAGTTTCGCATTATGAGCTTACATCTGTTGAAATGCCCGACCGTTGGCGTCTGCATCTCGATTGGGCAGACGAGATGTTTGGTCCTGAAGGTGGAATAATTGCACGCCTTGTTGTTCAAACAAATTGCAATGCCAACGGCGGCGATTTCTCCATTGTGCACATCGACACAGCAGCTTTGAACTTGGGCAGCCCGCGTTTGAACTGGGAAGATGGTTTTTACTATTCGCTTTGGCAGGTGGACGCATGGGTGCACGATATTTACTTCACGCGCACAGGCGACACAACATATCACAAGCTTACAATTGGTGCCACATCTCGTGCTACCGAGAATTTCGATCCGGAATACGATATTGTTTACGTTGAGCCACCGCCTACCGAAGTGGATGTCTTTGTTAACTTAAACGATGCTACACACCCTTCAATTCGAAAATTACAACGTTCAATAATGGGCACAGTTCCACCTGACACATGGATAATTAAAGCCGAAGGCGAAACGCTTGTTACCGTTCATTGGGATCCACACTTTTTCCCAGCCGGGCTTATTGAGATGAACGGTTATGTGAACATGAAGCTCGACAGTGTGTTCACATGGCGAGTGAGCGAAACTGATTCGCTTATTGTGCGGTGGTATTTACCCGAACTTGCTCGCACAGATTTGCATCTTTGCCCTGGCTGGAACCTCATTTCTTTCCCGTATGTGCCTGTGGAACAAACATTTGATCATTTGTGTCCGGGTGCGCTCGGTTTATACGGCTATGATGCCGAAACGTATTCATATTTCATAGCTACAACGCCTGAGCGTGGCATGGCATATTGGGTTTTTGCGTTTGAAGAAATGGAATGCCCAATGGTTGGTGCGCCTACGCGTGATTACACCATGCCTGTGTCGCGCGGATGGAACATGCTTGGTTCTCTCGACCATCCGATTTCTTCCGATTCGCTTTCCACCGATCCGCATGTTTTGCTGTTGCCTTCGCTCTATGGTTTCGACTGCGGACTTCACACATTTGTGGACATTGGCGATACAATCGAACCTGGGCGAGGGTTTTTGGCATTTGCGATTACAAACGGTGTAGTGGATTTGCCATCGAGGACACCTGTTTTGCGTCGCGCGCACATGCCCGACCTTTCTTGGTGCGGTTCGGTTCGTATTTTCGATAACAATGCCATTACCGAAGCACTGTTTGGCATTTCGAGCGCAGCAACTGCCGAAATCGACATTGCCGACAAACTCATTCCGCTTATGCCGCCGAACGAAACACAGAACACACCACTATTCTTCAGCCGCGAAGAGCAAAAGCTCATGCGTGATGTGTCGTGCGCAGAAAACTGGAACATGGTTTTGCAAAAAGCAGGCGACGTAACATTCGCTTTGCCTGCCAATATAACATTGATTCTCAAGTCGCCCGACGGTGGATTTTTCGAATTAACTGGTGAACGCACATTGAGTTTGGCGGCGGGTGAATATGTCTTGTGTTCACGCGAGCTTGCGAACTTGCCGAAATTCGCGATTTTGGGCAATTACCCGAACCCGTTCAACAGTGCCACAGCGATTTCATTTGCCCTCGATGCGCGGCAACAGGTTACCGTTGACGTATGTGACATTACTGGCAGAACAATTTCACTTCTTGCCCACGACATCTTCGAACCCGGCATGCACACTTTAAACTGGAAGAGCAATTCGCCATCCGGCATTTATTTCGTCCGCGTAACTGCGGGCAAAAATGCTGCCATGCGTAAAATCACCCTTCTTCGCTAACACTGTTTTGGGCGAGATTGGCGCCAACAAATAAAACTGACCACCAAGCTTTCACTTGGTGGTTTTTTGTATGAGAAGCTAGGGTTATTGAAAGCCCAGGTTTGTTTTTTGCTCACAACGAATCTCATCCAGAGCAGGCGGCGTAGCCGCTTCTAGAGGTGCCCACGGCACCAATTCGAGCTTCGTTATACAAGAAGCTGTTGAAAGATTTTAAGAAATTTGCAATTTACCAAGTGATGCTGTGAGGTGCAGCAAGTTTTTTGGCATCATCGAGTTTGCCAGCAGAAATGGCAGTAACCACTTTGTCAACTTCGACGGCAGTTTTGCTATCGCCTTTGTTGATGAGCGCGTTGATAAGCAATTTCCAATATTCAAGCTCAACGGGTTTTTTGTTTGCGGCAATGTCTTTTGCAATGAGGTCGCGAGCCACTTTTTCGCATTCGGCAAAATTTTTGTCGTAGAGTAATGCAAGTGCGCGGTTGTATAAAAATTCGGTTTTTGAGTTGTCTTTTGTGTATGCGCGACCGTAATATTCTGCAGCTTTCGTGTAATTTTCGATGCGATAATAAGATTCACCAATGTCAACCAAAATGTTAATGTTCGTTGAGTCGAGAGTTTCGGCGCGGCTCAGAACAGAAATCATTTTTTCGCGAAGAGCGGCGGTTTGTTTTTTGTCGTCGTCTGAGGGGTTTTCTTTTTCGGCAAGTGCTTTTGCCTGAATATTATATGCGTGTGCTGCTGTGGTGAGGATTTTTGGATTTTTCGTTGCTGCAATGCGGGGTTCGAGAATTTTTAAAGCTTCGGCTGTGTTGCCGCGTTGTGTGTTGAGACCTGCAAAGATGAATGCAAGTTCGTCATCGTTGGGAGATGCCTCGAAAGCGTTTTTGTAGGCATTAAAGCGTTTGTCGTCGTAGGCTTTTGCGCTATCTTCGCGATCTTCGGCGCGGAATCTATCGGCTTTCTGAGCGTAAAGATAGGCGAGGTTTTCCCATGCATTTTTGTATTTTGGGTCGATAACGGTGGCAAGTTTTGTGGATGTGATAGCTTTATCGGTGTTTTTTGTCCATGTTTCGATTTTGGAGTTTACCTTTTTCAGACTATCGGGATTTGAAGCTGCAAAGCGATTTTTTGCGGCAAAAAGCTCGGAAATAGGCTCGCTATTTTTCTTCCAAGCGTCGTTACCTGTTTTAAGTGCTTCACCTGCTTTGCTTTTGCGCCATTGGGTGATTTCGCCCGAAAGTGCCGGGTTGAGTTTTTCGGCTTGTGTGAACATATCGACCATAAGCTGAACGCTGTCCATTTCGGCTGCCACTTGTCCTGCAACATAATATGCATCAGCGTTTTGTGGGTTCGATTTGATTTCGAGCCGCAGGTGGTCAAGTGCTTGTGCCCAATCGTTTTGTTGAATGTAGATTTTTGCCGAGGTCATTTCTGGGCTTTGGCAACCTGCCCAAAATGCACCGAGCGCAGCCATCGAAAGCGATAAAATTGCTGCACGAAGAAAACGTTTCATTTCGAAGCCTCCATTTGCTTGTAAAAAAAACAAAATAGAGACACAAATTCCTTTTCGCAAGTCCTTACTTTTGCCTGATGATCTGTTAAGTAAAAAATATCTGTGATACAGGGCGTTTTGCGATTTGTGGTTGGAGTTTTTTGGTTTGGCAACAGGCGTTGCACCACGAGTAATTCACTGGTGGTTTGTTTTATGATTTTATCTCGGTAATGATTTTCTGAGCATCAACCACGCCACTGAGTGCGGGAGGCGTAGCTTCTTAAGTTGACCTATTGGCGCGCGCACAGTGGTGTCCAGCTAAATGGTGTTTTCAGACCATTCGTCGTCTTCGCAGACGATAAGTGCTACACGTTCGAGGTTGTTTATGGCAGAAATTTTGCTCGAAAACTCTTGGAGATTTCGCTCATCGATGAATTTGACCAAAAATGTCAGTTCGAGTATGCTGCCTTGGTTCAATGTGCGGATGTTGAGCAAATTGTATCGCAAAAGGTAAGTGTCGAAAACCGATTTGTATGGCATCGAAGCACCTTGGTCTTCGCTGCGCATGCTGAATTTTAAGAGAATTTCCTTGCGTTTGAGCAAACCGAAGCGCGAAAAATAAACTACCAGTACCAAAACACCAATCATCGCAGAGCCAACTATCGCCACTTGATAATATCCTACACCTGCAGCCATGCCTGCCGCAAGTGACCAGAAAACAAATGATGTGTCTTTGGTATCTTTAATGGCTGTGCGAAATCGGATTACTGAAAGTGCCCCCACAAGCGAAAACGCACGCGCTATGTCGCTGCCAATGATCATCATCACAAAAGATACTATCATAGTGAGGTAAACAAGCGTGTGCATGAGAGAAATCGAATATTTGAAGCCTTTCTGCGTTGCTCGGTAAACCGCCGCTACACCAAGCCCTAGGGCAAAGCTCAATAAAATGTTGACAACCACATCTGCCCATGTAACAAGATGAAATATCGGCGCTGATTGATTAAACATGAATGTAACCGTCCTTGGCGTTTGGGTTTTCGCCGAGAAAATAGGCAAGGCTCGAACAATATTTTGAAACCGCTTGCGGAATAAGCCCAAATACCGATGTCAGATCGCTTATCCATCGCGGCAAATAGCTGTCGAATTTAACTTCCAAAACAATTTTGTCGCCCAGTATTGAACTGAGACGCTCTTCTTCGTAAATGTCGTGTATTTGCGGGAAAGCCATGGCACGCAAGTTTTTATCGAGTGTTATACGAATGCGATCTTCGTTTGGGTCGATGTAAGGTTCGCGGTCGTAGGTAACAAGCAAAACCGGCATGTATGAATTTCGGAATACGTTGAAAAAAAACTTTTCCAGTGTTTTGCGGTCATCTTCCTTGAGGTAGGAACTGTGCAAAATACTGTAATCGTTGTGCTCTATGGCATCGAGGATAATGTTATCTATAAAAACACGTTCTTTCATGCCTTTGCGGCAGTTTTTGCGTTTGCATTCGAGAAAGGCTGTGGTCTTGCCATCGATAGGCTCGTAAGCGCGAAGGCGAAACTTCTCTCGATTTGGTAAACCGGTTATTTTCTCGTGATAACACTTGAAATCGGGCGAGTCGAAATAGATGCTGCGCACGGTGTAGGTGTTTGATTTATCGCCGCGTGTGTTGTCATCAACGACAATAAACGGTTTTAGAAAATCCACTACTTGTCTTGCAAGAGTAGTGTCGATGAGGTATTTGTACTCAAACCTCTTGAATGACGGAGTTAGTGGTGTGAATATTTCTTCTTGCAGCATCATATTTGGAATTGGGCAAAAATTGTGTTTTGAACTCTATTACAGATGTAACGATATACTTTAGTCTGTTTACCGTAGACTCGTGCTGTGGCGAGCATGCCCGGTATGAGCTGCTCATCGGCATTTGGTATTGAGCCTATTGCCACAAAATATGAACGATAGTTTATCATAGTTGGGCGCGATTGAACATATTTGATAGTGCCGACAAGCATTTTTTCGGGCATGGCAAACGGACGAATTGTGAATTTTCCGCCTTGCAAAACATACATGAGGTCTTCTTCACGAATGAGGATTTTCACTGTCATCTCGTCCATTTGGGCAATGGTGCAAAACGCTGTGGAATCTTGTGGATGCACAAATATGCCCGATATTGGCGCACGAATTTCATCTTTGGCTATGCTTTTTTCGAGATAACTAATCTGTTGGTTGAGTTTTTCGAGTAACCGCTTTTCGACTTCTATTCGTTCATTTGACTGTCCGCTCATTGTGGCTTTGAGCTTTGATTGTGCGAGTTCGAGTTCTTTGTTCAAAACTAAGTATGTATTTTCGATGGTTTCGTATTCTTCATCTGCAACAAAGCTCGAGTCGTGCAATACTTTGTAACGCAAATAAGTAGGTTCGTAAGCATCGAATTTTTGCTTGGCAATTTTGAATTCCGACCGTGCGATTTCAATATCCTCGGGGCGTAATCCGGCGCGCAAGAGTGCTATGTTTGCTTTAGTGACGGCATATTCATCGCGAAGCACTTGCAGCTCGGCATTTGTTGACCATGAACCCAATACTGCTATACAAGCTCCCTCGGTTATGCGTGCCCCTTCAATGACAGAGTCGCTCAGCTCAAAATCGAGATGATCGGCGCTCGATATTTTTCGAAAGTGGATTTTTTCGATGTCCACGTGGTCGCCATGGCGCAAAACTGTTTGAAAACTGCCGGGTTCGGGCTGTTCGAGGCTCCATTGCGTTTGCGGTACAATTTCGGCAAAACCCACAACGTGCTCGGTAATGGGCATGAAAAACAAGACGAATATCGCCACCAATAACATTGTAAAAGCGATGATAAGTCTTTTAGCATTCCCATTTTTTGTCCAGGTTTTGTATGTTATGAATTGCATAATCCTACTTTATGTACATAACCGGCAACACATAATTAGCTTGCTCGGTTGTGATTTTTACAAAATAAACGCCACTTACAAGTTGTTTTTCGGGAGTCCATTTTATGTGAATGGCACTATTGGATGTTGCGTGTTTTGCAGGTGCAATTTGGCGAAAAACGCATTTGCCGTCCAAGTCGAAAATGCCTATGCGTGCACCTTCGGGAACATCAATGCTACATGTGGAGTTAAATGGGTTCGGGTGCACATTTGCGTTGACGCTTATGGGCAAAGCACTTTCGTTTTCTACGTAAATGCTTCCGCAATCGTTAGATGTGCCAGGTGTTGCTCTCAAGCTTCGCGACCAAGTGGCGCCGCCGTTTGGGCAACGATTCATCGAAGCGTCTGCGCTTAGATTCCGCCAACTAGTGCTGTCACAAAGTAAAGCACCTAAATAATCCGATCCAAAAAGTGCGATTTTTTCGCGGCTCGCATCGAGGCTAAATGCTGCGTGAAAATCACCTTGCTCTGGATCGCTGTCTGTCCACACCAAAAGAAAATTACGTGGTGCAATCGTTGTGCCTCGTGGGAAAAACCATTTGCGCGGTTCGTTGTAATCGTCGGAGAGCCACCACAGCGAGATATCAACGCTTGTGTCGGCAGGATTGTAAAGTTCTATCCAATCTTCATAATCACCCGATTCGTCGGCGATGGTGGTATCGTTTGCAGGCATAACCTCATTGATAAAAACACTGCCGTCAACGTTTGTTCTTGTGCAAGCACTTATGTGGCTTGCGATATAAATGGATCTATCGGCAATGAAATCCTTAAGCCCAGGCATGCCCGAATAATCATCGGTGAGGTTGGTTTCAAATGCGGCATTTGTGTACATTTTGTTCGCATCGGCATAGACGTAAGTGCGTATGAGATTGGCAAGTTGGTCCACGCGTGCGTTGAATGTGGCAGTGTCGAGAGATGTTTCGAGCAATTCGTGCAATGCACAGTCCACAAGTGGGCGAAAAGCAGGCAAATCTGTAAACATGCGCTCGGCAAGTGGACGCGCATTTGCAGCAGGCGGTGCAGTTCGTCTCCAGTCGATAGCCATAGTGCGCAATGCCGAAGTGCTCATACCACAGGTGAAAACACCGAAAGATTCATTTACGTCCCACACTATGTAACGAGCTATGTTGTTGTAATCGAAATATAAGTAATAATTGTGCCCACTGCCCTGATAGCTATCGAGGCTCACTAGGAAAGTGTTTACAGCCCACATTCTAGCAAAAAGCTCAACGTCGAACCAATTGACTATGTTCGGAAAATCTGTATCGGAGCTATTATTGAGAAAATTTGCGAAAGCTACAAGATCTGTCCAATCGTCGAGATCTTCATTGCTTTCTTTGCTATAGTTCGCACGATACGGACCGAAATCCCAACCGAGCCATGAAAGATTTCCAGTTGGGTCGCCTTTATATAAATTGCCGTCATCTTCGCTAAAAACGCGGCGCAACGCCTCATGGTTTATGGGATCTACAACTGTGTAAAAGCCCCAATATGTGTCGTTGAAATAAACTACTGCATACGTAGAACGTGGGCAGGGCACACCCATGTCGTGGAAGATTTCGGTGGCAAGCTTTTCGCGCATGAATGTTGGGTCTTTGAAGCAATTGTTAAAAGTAAGGCGTTCGTTACCGCGGTAGTCTTGAACTACGGTGTAATCGAACTTGAGATGAAACGATTTCTTTTGCCCTGGATGCCCGTAGGAACTATTACCTTTAAGCATTATGCCCACATTGCGCATTGTATCTTTGTTGTTGAACACCACGTAGTTGCACGGCATGTAGGTTTCGGTTAGGTGTGTAGAATCGAGTGCAGCCCAAAACGTGCTCGACGTGAAATATACTTTTACGGTGTGTACTGTATCGGCAAAAAACTCGGCGTGGCATACATTTGTGCCGATGGATAATAGTACAATTGCAATTGTTATAAAGGTTTGTATCGGCTTCATCGACATTGCATCTCCATTTTGTTTCGTTTGGATTACTTTACGTAGAGTAGATTTGCGGTGCGAATTTGTCCATTTTCTTCTGTGGCACGGACAGTATAGTTTCCCGAAGGAATAGATTTATTCGGTCTCCAGATATATGTTTTTGTGGTTGATGTGGCTTCGGTGTTTTTGTGCGCAGAAGATATGGCATCGATGAAGGTGGCTATTATTTTGCCCATAGTGTCGAAAATTTCTACTCTCGCGCCATCGGGCACAACTATTTTGCACATCGAGTTGAACGGATTTGGATAGATGTTTACATCTGTAGCGAAAGGTTTTGAGTCTTCTTCACTTAAGATTTCTAACCCCCAAGTGTTTTGCGCATTTGGTGTTGCCACGCGACAAACTTGCCAAGTGGCGCTGCCATTGGGATATCTACCCCAGCTGCTATCGATTGCCATATTGGGATATTGAACACTGTCGCAAAACTGTGTGCCGATGAAATCGGAGCTGAAAAGTGCCACTTCTCCCGAAGATGCCTCGAGTTTGAAGCTCGTATGAAAAGTTCCATCTTCGGGATCGCGGTCTGCCCAAATGAGCAGATAACTGTGTGCGGCAATTGTGGTGTTGTAGGGCAAATACCATTTGCGAGGTTCATCGAAATCATCTGTGAGCCACCAATACGAAAGGCTCACTGTGGAATCTCCCGGATTGTAAAGCTCTATCCAGTCTTCGTATTCGCCAATTTCATCGGCGATTGTGGCATCGTTATCGGGCATGACCTCGTTTATGAGAATACGTCCACCAACATTTGTGCGCGAGCACGCAGTTACATGACTACGCATGTAAACAGATCTATCGGCAATGAAATCCTTAAGCCCGGGTAAAGTTCCCATACCACCGCCGCCACCGCCACCCGAAGAGTAATCGTCCGAGAGGTTTGTCTCGAATGCGGCGTTTGAGTATTGCTTATTTACATCGGCATAAACGTATGGACGTACAAGAGTTGCAAGTTCATCCACACGCGCGTTGAAAGTAGCGGTGTCGAGAGTTGTTTCGAGCAGCTCATTGAGCGCGCAGTAAACTAAGCCCCAAAACGGCGACCAGTTTTCGAAACAACGACGCGCAAGAGGACGACCACCACTGCTTGTGCTATACCAATTGATAGTCATAGTGCGTAAACCCGATGCAGACATGCCCGATGGATAACCACCAAAAGCCATGTTCAAATCGTAAACAATGTAATGGGCTACAGTGTCGTGATCGAAGTAGAGCAGGTAATTGCTGCCTGCCCCCTGATAACTGTTGAGGTTTGAAATGAAAGTGTTCACAGCCCACATTCTCGCAAAACCTACAGCATCAAACTTGCTCAAAAGCTGTGCAGAAAAATCGGCATTGGAGCTGTTATTGAGAAAATAAACGAAATTGAGGAAATCTGTCCATGGGTCGTCGATATTTGTCTCTTTTTCGTAGCCAGGGTAAGATGATTCACTCCAACCGAGCCATGTGAGCGGTGCATTTTCGTCGCAATTATAAAGTCCCCAATCGTTTTCGCCAAAAAATCGCGTAAGCGCATCTTTATTGATAGGGTCAACTACGCAGTAAAAACC
>CAYUDB010000066.1:0-12743 GCA_964443405.1 uncultured bacterium
CCTCGTTGACGTTGATTTTTCTGCCCAAAAGCTCGGAGCCATTGAGGGCTTCGATTGCTTTATGACCAGCATTGTCGTCGTTCATTTCGACGAAGCCAAAGCCCTTTGAACGGCCTGTTGCTCTGTCGGTAATGACATTTGCCGATGCGACTTCGCCATACTGCTCGAAAGCTTTGCGCAAGTCGTCTGCGTTAGCATTGAATGAGATGTTGCCAACGTAGATGTTCATTCTGAGATCCTCCTACAATACCATTAAAACAAACCGCCATCCCGCTTAAAATCATCGAGCCGAATCAATCTATGCGGCACAATTTATATAAACCCCGTGGCGGCACCACGAACAAATTCGAATATATTCGAGCTATCAAAAAAGTCAATCTTTTTTTTTGTGCGGCACAATATTTTTTTGTGGCAGCAAAATTGCCCAATGATAATGAATAATCGCAGCCAGTTTTGACATGATGACTCAGATTAGTTAAACAACTTGTGCAAGTGCCATATCGAGTGCAAGGGCTGCCTATTTTTTGTGCAAATAAAGTGTGCGACAAAAGTGATATCACCAAACCTATTGATATTCAATAGAATAAAAACTGGCACACCAAATGCTAAAGAACAGAGCGTAAACATGGAGGAAAAAATGAACGTGAGAACAAAAAAAATTACATCGACGCTTCTTGGTGGTAGTGCAAAAAAAATCGCCCGCCTTTTTGCGTTTGCACTGTGTGCCACAGTTCTTGTGCTAAGTGCTGGTTGCGACCATCCACGCTGGGTTTATTACGATGACGATTGTCCCGACTGCTACGATGACTACGATGGCTATGCGCCACCTGTGCCAAACAACGTTTTTACTGTCACTGGCGACGAATGTGTGCGAGTTTACTGGGATCCCGTTCGTGCTGGCGATTTGGCAGGTTACCGAATCTATCGCGGATATTCTGAAACTGGTTACTACAGGCTCATTGCAGAAATCTACAACGCTTATCTTGCCGATTGGGATGTTGAAAACGGCACAACCTATTACTATGCAATATCCGCTTACGACTGGTGGGGCAACGAAAGTGACTTATCTTACGATCTCATTTTCGACACACCGCGTCCCGAAGGTTACAATACACGCATCTATACTGCCGAAGATTATCCCGATGATGCCGGTTACGATTTTTCGGAATATTGGGTGGTGCCGTACGATTATCCTTCTGCCGACGTTTTCTTTGGTTGGGACGACGCTGAAGGTGTGTTCTACATGCAGGCAGCAAATCCTTCGACCGATATATTAATATGGGGACGCACATCTACGCTCGATGATGTGGATTATGCACCCGAAAGTGGTTGGATATCAGGTGGTTCGGTGGACTTGAACACAGGTTACTCATATCTTGTCTGGACATCCGACAATCACTTTGCACACATGCGCATAATACGACTTTCGGGCACCACAGTAACTTTCGACTGGGCATATCAAACTGACACCGGCAACCCAGAGCTTATCGTCCGTCCGCAAAATGTGCCCGCAAAATTTTTCGACGGAGAAACACAAAAAAATCATACCGTCAAAGTTGAACGCGAAATAGCAAATGCTCAAAACTAATTGACAGAAAAAGGAGGATATAATGAGAAACGCACTTACACTCGCAGCAATTATCGTGGCTTTGGCTTTTGTGCCGAAAGTTGCGCACGCACAGTATTGGGACGATTACTACGGTTACCATGACGACGATGATGTAGATGTTCACATTAACGTGGACGTGGATTTTGACTTCTGGGATTGGTGGGACAGCGATCGTTGCTACTATTGCTATCAACCCGCACCTTGGTGGACCTATCCACATCGTCGTTGGCATCCATATTGGAGAAACATGGTAGTTTTGTATTATAGTCCTTGCGGCTGGTATCGTTACGAATATTTCTCAACACCTTGTTACGATTGCGATTATGTTCCTGTGCACGGCAGATGGGTTTATCGTCGTGCCATACGCCTCGAGCGCCATTACGATTACGATGATATGGGCAGAGATTTTGTTCGCAGACGTGGCATCGATGGATATTACCGTGCACGCGAAACAGGGGCTGTAAGTTCTGCACGCGAATATCGCAATCGCGGTCTCGATAACGCATATGATGGCAGATATCGTTACGCTTCCGAACAACGTTCGAAAAGTGTTTCGCGCGAAGAGCTTTCACGCACGCTTGCCCAAACCGACGAAAAACTCACTTTGCGCTCAAAAACCACATCGATACAACCAGAAGCTCGTTCTCAAAGTGTAGAAAAACTTTCAAAAGGCATTTCCAACGACACACGCACAAAAACCGAAACTGCACCTACCATCGAGAAAAACACTGAGACTACAGAAAAAATAACCACCTCGCAAAAGCTCGAGAAAATATCTTCCGACAAAAAATACAAAAAGCCTGCGAACGACGACGATGAAGAAGAAGAGTATCAGTCTCCAAAATCATCGAAAACAGTGCGCGAAAAAAGCTCTTCCTCGCAGTCGAACAAAAGCACAAACCCTTCACGTTCGGGTTCGAGCAAAAATTCTTCGCGCAGCCGCTCCAAATAATTGTTGCGCAAAAAGCAACCCCATATAACTTTGGCGGAATACTATGAAAACGAAAATTTGCATAATGATAACCGTTGCTTTTGCAGCACTTTGCATTGCCGAGCCGTCTTCAACGACGGCTCGCGATGCTGAAGAAATGCAGCTCGCACAGTCTTCCGACGGCACCAGAAGCGATACTCTCGGCAAACGCGACGCAAAATCCGATTCCAAGCGTTACGTTTATTTCATCGACGAAGATGGCGATGGCATCGATGACAATGTTCAAAAGTCATTGCGTTTCGACGAAGAAAAAAAGCCGAACACCAAAAACACCGAGGAACTTTCACGCGATATGGCTTTACCAAAAGCCAAAACCGAAAGTGTTTCCGAAAAAATCGCGGCGCCATCGGCGGCAAAGGTGCAGAATTGCACTGTGGACGAAAAAAAATCGGATACCACTAAAAAAATTGCCAAAGAATCTACTTCTTCGAAAGACGATGCCGAGCAAAAAACTTCGCAAAAACGCACAAAAAGAGGGCTATCGAAATAGTTGTTTAAACGTTGTGTAAGTTCGGCACCGCCGAAATTTCGCGATGCTATTGTTGGCTTTTGTGCCCCGCGAAAACGGGGCTTTTGTAATTAACTGCATGTGCTTATGGCGTTACTTTCTTGTAAATCATTGTGCCAAATAGTCATGCAAATATGAACAAACAATAACCGAACGTGAAAGTAAGCATAGTAATAACCGCTCGCAACGAGAGCAAACATTTGCGTGAATGCCTCGATTCGATAGCGGCACAAACATATCCACATGAGAAGATTGAGCTTCTGCTCGTCAACAGCGGTTCTTCGGACGAAACTGTGCAGATTATGCGCGATTTTGCCCGAAAATCTGATTGTGCCGTAAAAATCCTCGAAAACCCGCAAGGCGATACTCCGAGTGGCATGAACTTCGGCATCAAAAATGCCTCTGGCGATGCAGTAATGCTCATGAACGCCCATTCCTACATGATGCCCGACCATATTGCTCGCGCGGTCATACTTTTAAACGAGAAAAATGTTTCGGGAGTTAGTGCGCGAATACTTTCTGTTGGCTCGGGTGGCAATGCCGCTTGGGATGTATCTGTTAGTGCCGCAATGGAATCCTTCTTTGGGCTGGGAAATTCCACAGCCCGCGTGAGCACCAGAAGCGGCTATTGCGACAACCCAATGCTTGCACTGTATCGTCGTGAGCTGTTCGAAAAATTTGGCTACATCGACGAAAAACTCACGCGCAATCAAGATTATGAGTTCAACCAACGTTGTGCACAAGGTGGAGCTACATTTTGGTTTCAACACGACCTGAAAGTTTTCTACCACAACCGATCGAACATCTTTTCGCTTTTCAAACAATACTTCAATGCCGCAAAATGGCGCGCTTTTATGATAGGCGAATATTCGGGTGCTGTAAAACTACGCCATGTGATTCCCTCACTTTTTGTGCTCTCGGCTGCTATTACCATACTCGCGTCTTTCTTTACAAAATTTGGGCTTTTGGCGTTGTGTGCTATGGCGCTTCCATATTTTGCCATAACTTTTGCCATCGCTCTCAAGCAAACTCTTGTTCGTCACAAATTTGTCCTACACTTGATACCGATTGTTTTTTTAACTATACACACTGCTTTTGGCACCGGCTTTCTTGTAGGGATATTGCTTTTTCATCTTTTGGGTGGTGCAAAGAAAGTTCGCCGTGCAGAACGACAATAATTACTAGTAGCTACGGCACGCAAAGCGTGCTTTACTAGTGGCACTGCCACCTGCTTTTGGCGAGATTGGTGGTGTAGTAAAAGGAAAAATCCTTTATTGTTACAGCTTTACGCAAAGTGTTTACAAATAAGTCACCTGTGGCGCTGAAACGCACCTTCCGCGTACGCGTGCAAAAAAATTGTTGCGCATTGCGAAAAAGAGATATTCTTTCTCATCATGTTGTGGGTATCTGTAGGCATAGGTTTGGCATTGAGCTTGCTGTTCGCCGAATGGCTAGGAATAGCAGCTGGTGGCTTGGTTGTTCCGGGCTACATTGCATTGTTTTGGGATAAGCCACTGCAAATAGTGGGCACACTTGTTGGTGCATTTGTGTGTTTGGGGTTGCTGCGTATTATTTCGCTAAAAGCATTTGTTTACGGGCGGCGCCGGTTGGTACTGACGATATTGCTTGGCTTTATCGTAGGCTTGTGCATGCGTTTTGCGCTCAACCGATTTCCTCTTGGTGTAGAATGGAATTTTGACCCGATAGGTTTTGTTATTCCTGGTCTTCTCGCGTATTGGATGGAAAAGCAGGGTGTAATCGAGACAATTTCGGGCATGGTTATAGCAAGTGTCATCGTGCGAATGTGCCTCATCCTAATAAATGGTGGCGCGCCAATCGATGTTACTTGGTTCTGATGTTATCTTGCGTCAAAAACTTTGATGAAAATTAAGGTGTTCAAATAATGCCGAAACTGCTCTGGAGAAATGCACGTGTTCACAAGCTTGCCTTCATGTGGCTGGCGATTTTGGGCATAGCGCTTATTGCCATAATCGAGTTCACGTTGCATCGTGTAAAGCAACCTCACTTTGACGAAAAGCTTGTAGCAGCAAAGCTTTCGCAACGCGCGATGGAGCAAATCAAATCGCGAGCGGGTGAATGCAAAATATCCGTCGATGTTTTGACCGATCCAAACTGCACAGGGCTTGTGGGTGAGCAGTTTTCGATAATCACCACCGACCAAGGAGACGTAAACTCCAAGCTCACCATGACCGATCCAAATTGGGCAGCGGTGTTTGTGGATTTGCTCAGGCATGCGAAAGTCGATAGCGGTGATTACGTGGCTATTGCTCAAACTGGTTCTATGCCGGGCGCGAATATTTCTATACTTGCCGCCATCGAGGCTATTGGTGCAAAACCCGTGATAATAACATCCATCGGTGCTTCTATGTGGGGCGCAAATAGCGCCGATTTCACCTATCTCGACATGGAAAAGCTTCTTGTTGACAGTGGTATTTTCAAAACCAGATCGACTGCTGCAACTATTGGCGGCAAAGGTGATATTGGTGCCAACCTTTCGCAAGCTGGGCGCAGTGCCTGCACGTTGGCAACTACCCGTTGCAATGTGCCACTTCTGCACGCCGACATGATTGCCGATATGATTACTTTGCGCGACTCGGTTTACAAATCGGCATTGCCACCCGAAACCGAATATGCTGCATATGTTAACATTGGTGGTGGCATTGGTTCGGTGGGCTCGGCGCATACGTTTAGGTGGCGCACTTCTGGTCTAATTCGCGAAATTCCCAAGCTCAACTATCCCATACGCGGAACAATGCTTTTATTTGGCGAGCGCAATGTACCAATTATCGATATCTATGCTGTCAAGAAACTTGCGCAAAAATATTCGATGCCGATAGCGCCAGTTCCAATTCCACCAGTTCCTTCGGGCGAAACGTTTTACAAAAACGAGTATCGAGTTCCGATTGTCGCGATTTTTCTGGCATTTTATGTGATATTGGTGTTTGCGATTGTTCGCTGGGATGTGAAAGCGCTTCTTAAGGGAAAACCGCATTCGTAAAGCCACTGGTTTCAAAAAATTGCACACAGTTTCGTGCGCCCCGGAATTTATCGCTAATCACACTGTTTGTGTTTGGCAAAATTGCGATAACTCATTATGAATTACTGGCTTACAAAAACAATGCCCAAGCAATCGATAATTCAATAAACTTAATCGATATGCTTCCAGGCGGCTATTTAAAATTTCGCAGCATAGATTAGGTGAATGGAAATTTGGCGATGGCGAGATTGTTGGAAGTGCAGGTTTCGGGCAAAGTTACCTGAAATTTTTCGAAACCTGTTACCAATTGATGTTTTTAAAGAGGAGCTGTAGGAAATCGTGACAGTGAAAGTGATGTGCCATTATTTGTAAGTAGAATCGAGAGGCTGTGTTTACTTAAAAGATGGGTAGTTTATCGATGGCATTTCGGATATCAATGTGGGTGCCAGCATCGTGCGTTGAGGATGTTTTAAAGAAACTCTACCCAATTGGTGGCGCGTCAATGCGTTGTAAAATTGCCATTCACAAGTGCGACAAGCTGAAATGCTTGTAAATATTTTGTTTGAGTGCCAAATTGATTGCACAAAGCGCATGTTCGGGTTTTTGCAGCAAGTCCGCGCATAAGAGCCGTTTCGATTTTTAAAGCAAATTTTGGCGCTTGCGCAGTGCCCATTCTCCACCCAAACTCACAACCACCAAAATTAAAAGCCACCACGAGTTCCAAAGCTCGTGTTCTTGAGACCATGTCCGCGATTTTTTTGGCAAATTTATGCGGGATAATAAACTATCTGTGTCTGTGATATCGAAATATGCACCGCCAGTAAGCTCCGCCATCGCACGCAACAGTTCGATATCGCGGTTGGTTTGCGCAAACTCGAGGTCATATTCATCGACAACAAAGCTATTGAACGCTGTGCCCAAATCTCCGTCGTTGTGCTTTGCGTGTGCGGCAACTGTATATTTGCCCGGAGATAATGACGGTAACTTGCCTTCGTAAACGCCTTCAGCAAGCTCAGTCATCTCAAGTTCAATTTCATCGGCGCCGGTGGTTTTGACAGTGAGAGTAATCTGAGCGCCCGAAACCGGCAAGTTTGACACATCGCGCAGAGATGCCGATAGAGAAATTGGCTCGCCACTGTTGAAAACTTGCTGTGATGGGTCGATTGTGAAACGGTCGATTTTTTCTTTGGCGATGAGAAACTGCGCAATGTTATCGGCGAGTTTTCGGTAAAAATGGTCGTCGCCGCCAAAGCCGAATGGGGTAAAGCCCCATCGCCATAGTGGTGATGCGGTGAAAACTACACAACGTCCTGCGCCGAAATTATTTACAGCCAAAACTGGCACGCCTGTTTCGGGATGCCGCATGAGAACAGAGGCACCATTTTGCGCCGTTGAAGGGATGAAACCCGAAAGTGGCGGCAGCTTGGCGATGGCATCGGCGAGGTTTTCGGTGGCTTTTGCCGCTCGCATAATGGGGTGCGAAAATCCTTCAGGTGCGGGCACTGGTGTGAATTTCGACTGAACAAATTTAGCGCGCGGTTCTAAACGCACTGGCATGAATTTATTCAGTACCTCGATTGCCGCACCAGAAAATGGCATGTCATCGGCGACAAGCATGAGCGAACCACCTGAATTAACATATTTGCCAAGTGCTTCGGCAGTGGCGCCTGTGAGCATCGTGCTAGCGTGGAAAAGTATTATTGCGTCGTATGCGCCGAGCTTTGCCGAATCGATGGGGAAAGTGACAAAAGGTGGGTTTTCGCCGCCGCCTTTGGCTATGAATGTGGAGATCTCAAGGCGTGAGTCGGTGGAAAGCGAGCGACGCAGAAAACCAATTTCGAAAGATGGTATATCGCAAGCGATTAGCAGCTTCTTGCGCGATGGCAGAATTTTGACTGCTACTGATTGGGAGTTGTTTGCGGCGACATTTTCGGTTGAAAGTTTTGGCACACGCACTGTGTAAAATTTTTTGCCTTCTTTGTCGGGTGTCGTTTCGAACTTTACAGGTAAGCTTTGTCCCGAGGCGGCAAGTGTGATCTTTTGCTCGGCAATTTTCTTACCGTCATCCAAAAGCTCAACTATAACATTTTGCCCGTTCATGCGCCAAGAACGGATATCGGCGATTATCGGCATTTTTTCGCCCACATAAGAAAAACGATTGGCTACAATTCGCGCAACCGAAATATCTGCATTGGGTTCGGGGTCTCCTACGCCAATAGTGTAAACGGGGAAAGGCAATGTTGCCGAAACAGATAGCGGATCAACACCAAGATTGCTTTGCCCATCTGTGACGACAATTACAGCGCCTACTGCGAGGTCTTCGGCGGTATCGGCTATTGTGGAAAGTGCCTCGCCCAAAGCTGTAGCTTTGCCGTCAAAGCTTGGTTTTTCGGTTTGCGAAAGTGTTTCGGCAAAAGTGAAAATGTGGGCTGGATATTTGCTCTTAAGCTCGGAAACAGTTTTTGAGCTGAGGAAATTTTTAGTTAAAGCTGCTCGGTCGAAATTTTTATCGACTATTTTCATTGATTTCGAGTTGTCGGTGAGGATGATTATGCTCTGGTCGATGTTCTGGTTGAAAAAAGCTTTGAGCACAGGGTCGGACAACATGAATATGATTGCCGTTATTGCCAAAAAACGCAAAGCACCCATAATCGCTCGCCAAAGCTTTGATGCAGGCGGCACTGTGCTTCGATAGACAAGCCAAGCACCAACGGCTCCAGCAATGAGCGATAGCAGAAGTGCCAATTTATGCGGGTCGCGAAAGAAAATTTGGAGTTCGGCAGGGGTCATTTTTTCGGAGTTGAATTGTTTTGTGTCGAAGAGCTACAAACGCGGTTATGATACAGCTGCGGTGGTTGAGTTATAGTCTTTGGTGCTTGGTAGGGCTTTTGAGGTGTCGTATGTGCTTGGCAATGCGCGCAGCTTTTTTGGAGTCACATTCGTAACCGTGTAATGGATCGGCAGAGTTGTTGTGCGGCACAAGCCATTTGAACCAAAATGCTTCTACATATTCGTTTCGCTGTTTCCAGAAAGGGAGCATTTTCGCCATCATTTGGTCGAACAGGACAATGGGTGTGAGCATAAGTATCAATGCGTCTTTGAAGATGGTGCGATTTGGATAGTAGAGGTTTTCGATGCGCAGCTTTTTTCGATAGTCAACCCCTTCACGCAAAACTAGCTGCGATATGCCAAAAAGCCCGGGTACGTATGACAATACTTTTTTCTGCTTGTCGGTGTATTCGTCAACAACTGCCGGCACTTCGGGTCGCGGACCTATAAGTGTCATGTCGCCGCGAATGAGATTCCAAAGCTGAGGCACTTCGTCGATGCCCGTTGCCCGTATCATGCGGCAGATGGGCGAAAAACGCGGATCATCCACAACAGTATGAGGCGGATTATGACCATCTGCGTCGCGGCGCATTGTGCGAAGCTTGAAAAGCGTGAAAGGTATGCCGTTTTTGCCCACACGAATTTGCCGGAAAATTGTGGCACCGGGTGAATCTAAAGCCACTATTAATACGGCAAACAAAAAAAATGGGCTTAATAGTAAAAACAGTAGTGCCCCTATTATCGCGCCAAAAATTTTATCGAGAGTCTCTCTCATAAGTTTTGAATATACTCGCCGAATTTGTGCTCGCAAGGAATATTTGCGGGCAGACGAAAAGCGCTTTGCGCGAGCGGCTATTAAGTGTTGTGCAAAGCTATTTTTTAGAAAGTATTAGCGCAAAAAGCCTTGCCTACACGCGCGAAAATCTTATCTTTTCGCAATTAAGGGAGTTGCTATGCTTTTTAATTCGCTACAATTTCTTATATTTTTCCCAATTGTTGTTATACTGTTCTTTTCCTTGCCAAACCGTGCGCGCAACTGGTTTTTGCTTGTTGCGAGCTACTGGTTTTACATGTCGTGGAAGCCTGAATACATTGTGCTCATACTGCTTTCCACTGTTGTGACGTTTTACTGCGGCTATTTTATGTCGAAGACCAATAACGAATTGCGACGAAAAGCACTTTTAGCGCTTAATCTTATTATCAATCTAGGCATCCTGTTCTTTTTTAAATATTTCAACTTTTTCAATACGTTTTTGGGCAATGCACTGCGCGAGTTCAACGTGAACTGGGGTGTGCCGAATTTTTCCATACTTTTGCCAGTGGGGATTTCGTTCTACACGTTTCAGGCGTTGGGGTATTCTATCGATGTCTATCGTCGCACAGTGGAGCCTGAGAAGAATTTTTTCACCTATGCGCTTTTCGTGTCATTTTTCCCTCAGCTAGTTGCAGGACCCATTGAGCGCACGGGCAATTTGCTGCCACAGTTTTACGAACACAAACGTTTCGATTGTGCCTCTGCGGCTAAAGGCTTGGGAATTATGCTTTGGGGGCTATTCAAAAAAGTTGTTATAGCCGATAGACTTGCAGTTTTGGTGAACATAGTCTATGCTGATCCTAGCGCGTATTCGGGCGTTTATCTCATTGGTGCCACAGTGTTTTTTGCGCTCCAAATCTACTGTGATTTTTCGGGATATTCCGACATAGCAATGGGTTGTGCGCAGGTGATGGGTTTTCGGCTTATGAGCAACTTTGAGCGTCCATATTTTGCCAAATCCATTGCAGAGTTTTGGAAACGGTGGCATATTTCACTTTCGACATGGTTTAAGGATTACCTTTATATCTCGCTGGGTGGCAATAGAGTAGCAAGCAAGGGACGGTTATATTTCAATTTGTTTTTCACTTTTTTGGTGAGCGGGCTTTGGCACGGTGCCAACTGGACTTTTGTTCTGTGGGGCGCATTGAACGGTTTTTATCTCGTTTTCTCACGCATGACCGAGCGATGGCGCAACATTTTTAATGCTAAAATTGGGCTTACAAAACTTCCGCACTTGCATGGAGCACTCAAAATTGCCACAACTTTTTTTCTTGCTTGTGTGGCATGGGTTTTTTTCAGGGCAAAAAACGTGAACGAGGCATTTTATATTCTGCATCACTCATTTGCAGATCTATTCTTTGGCACAGCACAAACAAACTCGGTGGCAACCAGTGGTGGCGCAAATGCGGGCTTGAGTGGGCAGTTATACATTGCAGCAATGGCTGTGGCAATTTTGCTGATATATGAAATTATTCAAGAACGCTATGGCAATATATTTGAATTACTTACGCGTATGAAAACAGGGTGGCGTTGGGCGTTTTACTATCTACTTATCGTTGTAATCATACTCTTCGGTGTTTTTGAACAGCAGCAATTCATATATTTCCAGTTCTAACAGCAGCAATTCAAATGACGTCAATATATTTTATGGAAAACTAGCGCGTCATTTTTTTAATCGTTGATGTGGCACTGAATGAAGTTTTGTTGTTAAACTGGCAAAAGAACGTGCATTTTTGCGGATGAGCATTATATTCACGCCATGCGAGAGGGTGAAAAAAAGCGCATCGTGTCTGTTGCTGTCGATGCACCTATTTGGAAAACATTGAGTTACGAAGTTCCGATGAATCTGGACTTTGTGCGTGTTGGTTGGCGTGTTGCGGTGCCACTTGGGGCGCGATCAGTTACAGGCTTCATAGTTGCCGAGGGCGCCTGCGAGGAGGAAATAGAAAAACTGCGCAAAATTTTCGATGCACCCGATAGCTTCGCACTTTTTGATGAGACTGCATTGAAACTATGTAAGTTCTTGGCAAACTACTACATAGCACCACTTGGTCAAATGTTAGCGGGGGCAGTTCCCACGGCTATGGACTTGAAAAACTTCTGCACTTTTCGCTTGCTTGAGCCGCCAGATGATCTTGAGTGGCTGACAGATTTTCAAAAACGAGTGATAGTTATTTTACGAAAAGCAGAAATTTCTGAAGAAAGACTCGAGGAAAAACTTGCAAATAAAAATGCTCGTAAGTTATTGCGTGATATGGAAAAATTGCGATACATTGAACGCGTCTTTTCGTTTGAGAGGCGAGAGATTTCGCACAGTGTAGAATTTTTAAAACTGAGTGAGGTAGTTGAACCCGATTCACTTGAAAAACTCGCGAATCGTGCACCAGCACAAGCGGCATTTTTGCGTTATCTTATTCAAAATGGTGATGTTAGCGCGAAAATAGCGCGTAAGCTTTTTGGTGCTGGCGCAGTGCGCGCCTGTGTGGAAAAGTTGTTTGCAACACTTTATAAAAAGGAACTTTTTGCCACACCTCGGGCATGGCATAGTGCTGCACGAAATTTTTCCACCCTCACTGACTCACAACATATTGCTATTCAAACAATTAGCGAGGCGCTTGATTTGCGAACACCATGCACTTTTTTATTGCACGGTGTCACAGGTAGCGGAAAAACACTTGTTTATGTTGAGGCGGCAAAGCATGCTCGCACACTCGGTTTCGATGTGTTGGTGCTTGTTCCCGAAGTTGCACTAACTCCGCAAATGGAAAGCATTTTGCGAGAGACATTTGGTGAAGAGGTGGCGGTTTTGCACAGCTATCTTTCTCCGATGGATCGCGCAGTTGCGTGGCAAAGATTACTCTCCGGCGAGGTGCATATTGCGCTTGGTGCACGCTCGGCGATTTTTGCACCACTGCGAAATTTGGGCTTAATCATTGTGGATGAAGAACATGACGGCTCTTATAAGCAAGGGAAGCAGCCATTTTACAATGCGCG
>CAYUDB010000067.1:0-1881 GCA_964443405.1 uncultured bacterium
GTCGTGCGGATACAAAAAATCGCGCCCAGTTATCACTGTCAGCGTTATAAGAAAAAGCCCGCCGCCAAGCACTATTGTGCTCAGCGTGAAAATTGCACCAACTGCATATGCCAAAAATGACGATAACTCTGCCATGCGCGGCAACGCCAAATAATACAAAAATACCAAAAACGCAATAACACCCAAAAACGCAAACCATCCAAGCAAAAGAAAGGCTGTGCCACTGCGCATGTTCTGATTACAAGTCGCTTGAGCGACATGAGGTTCGGTTGGTTTATTCTGTCCGAGCACGCGTTCTTTCCCTTTGCGCAAAACCTTCTTAATGAGACGAAAACCTTTCGGACCCGCAAGCAGTGCACCTGCGAATGCCATCAGCCATGTAAAAATGTAAATCAGTGTTCCATAAAACAAATACTGGGCATCGTGCGCACGTTTCGCCAAAAACGTGCCCAGCGAAAGCGCAAGCCATCCTATCGGTGAATTGATTACCAAAAGTACTACACCGGTCCAAAACGCCGCTGTTTTCTTTTGAACTTTGCGCAACGCGTTTTGCACGGTTATTCGCATTCGCCGAAACCAGTTGCCTTTTGCCATGCCCTCTCTCGTGTTTTGACCAATGAATATAAACTTTTTGCTCGCCAAAGTAATCTTTTTATCGAGCACACCGCACGCGTGGCACGCAGTGGCGTGCTTTTAGAGGCTACGCCTCCTGGTTTCGGCGAGATTTGCGACATTGATTAAACCACCGAGTGAAAAGCTTGGTGGTTTTTTTTGTGCGAGAGGCGATAGGTTATTTGAAAGCTTAGCAACCTATTTGGAATCTGTGGTTAATCGAAACTATCATTTTGGATTTCACTTACAACAAATCTTATCCAGTGCAGGTGGCGTAGCCACTGACAAAAGTGCCGAAGGGCACCTACGCCTCCTGGTTTCGGCGAGATTTGCGACATTGACTAAACCACCAAGTGAAAGCTTGGTATTTTTTGTGTGAGAGGCGATGGTTTGTTTGAAAGCTTAGCAACCCATTTGGAATCTATGATTAATCAAAACTATCATTTTGGTTTTCTACTTACAATCAATCTCTGCCCAGTGCAGGTGGCGTAGCCACTGACAAAAGTGCCGAAGGGCACCGTAGCCACTGATAAAGGTGCGAAGGGCATCGCACGCGTGGCGTGCTTTTTAGAGGCTACGCCTCCTGTTCATTAACTAAATTATCAAGTAAACCTTTGGAATTTGCGACATTGACTAAACCACCGAGTGAAAGCTTGGTGTTTTTTTTCGTGCGAGAAGCGATGGTTTCTGTGAAAAGTTAGCACCCTATTTGAAATTTGTGATTAATCGAAACTATCATTTGGGTTTTCTACTTACAATCAATCTCTGCCCAGTGCAGGTGGCGTAGCCACTGACAAAAGTGCGAAGGGCACCACACATTGACAAAAAAGTTGCGCACCACAAAACGAAACCCTATATTATAGGATTGTGGCATCGTCGCAAAACCGCAAACCGAGACCAGCTATTATGTATGAACTTTTTATTGACGTAGATGGCGTTTTAGCATTGTATGAGGCGTTGCAAACACTTATGCCAGTTTCAGTTATAAGTGAGCACATCGTACCAATACGCAATAAAACCACGCAACCCATATTACGTGCTTTTCTGCCTAGCGAGAGAGCAGCGTGGATAAAAAACGGTAATGCACCACCTAAGCTTTTGTCACCCATGGCATTATGGGGCGTGCATCCATGTATGTTACGCGCACAGAAGCTTGTTGACGCAGTTTTTCTCGATCTGCCCACCGACATCGACTATCGCGCCACGAGAGAGCAAGTATTTTTTGTTGGTTTCGATTGTTTTGCGCCACGAGAGAGTTGTTTTTGCAAT
>CAYUDB010000067.1:1891-12527 GCA_964443405.1 uncultured bacterium
TGGAAAAACCGACATGGGTTTTTTGGTGCGTGCAAAAACTATTGTAGCCCAACAGCTTATAATGGACTGTGGAGCACGCACAGCAACTATCAATGAACTGGCATCTTGGGAAGAAATACGTAACCAAACGGTAGAATTGTTAAATAAAAATCAGCGTTTTAAATCATATGCTCAAACTGGTAAATCGATTTCGCATGGCAGTGAGTTTTTTATAGACAAAGAAATCCTGTCACGCTGCACTCAATGTGGTTCATGCACAAGAGCATGCCCCTGTTGTTTCTGCTTCACTTTACATGATGAAGCGACCAGCCGTTCTTTGCACGCTAACAGTTGCATGATGCATCATGTTAATAATGATATTGTTACAAAGTTATTTGAGCAACGATTACGGCATAAGTTTGTTTATCTACCCACACGATACGGCTCAATTGGTTGCACTGGTTGTGGAGAGTGCATTGATGCATGCGTGGCACAAATTGATTTTCGTGATATTCTTAATATGATATTTCGAAAATAAATAAGTTCTTGTTTGGTAAAAAAAGAAAAATTAAAAAGTAGTTTATGACAAATAACAGCGCAAATATTTATGAATCTTTTCCTTGCCAGGTGATTTCGTTTTCTCGTGAACACAAAACTGGAGTCACCGCAACTCTTTTCTCTTCAAACATTAAGCCTGCACGCTGTGGGCAATTCATGATGCTCCAAACAGCTAACACGGCAGAGCATTTCTTTCATGTGAATGCCGATTTAAACGATATTTCCGAAAGCTTCACCATAACTTTCTCAACAGAGAATGAAGAATTGAAAGCCTTTGCGACTGCAGTAGAAAGTGGTGCAACTATATTTGCACGAGGACCTTACGGTCAGTTTTTTAAAAAAAATAATTTCGTAAAACGAAAGATTGTTTTTATTTGTGAAGATGAGCACCTTACTCCATTTCGCGGCATACTGACCGCTGCTTCCACCGACAGTGAGCAATTTCCCGACATTTCGCTAATCTATACCTGCGAAAACGAGTCATCGTTTTATTTCCGTAATGCTTTGACAACGTGGAGAATGTGCGCAAATATTCATCAAAAACTTTCTGTACGCACGCAATCTCGGGCATGGAGTGGCACAACCGCCAACATTTCGGAATTTATTGCACTTGCGCCTGATTTTCTTGCAGATGCAACCATATATACCGCTGTTCACCGTAACAATTTGGATAAAACTATTTTGAATATTTTAGACTTATCTCTTTTACCAGAAAATGTATATGTTTTTATAGATAACAGCATACATTGTGGTATTGGCAAATGCCACTGGTGTTCGGTTGGTAAGCTGTGCACATGCACCGATGGAATTTTTTTGCGCTTATCGGATTGCATGAGCTACTTGGACATCGATAGTTTGCGAAATAAAACGTAGGTAAGGGCAAACAGTGTATTTTTGCATTGGAGTTTACAGATGATAACTATTTATCGTACAACGAATGACGAGCTGCGAACATTAACCGATATTGAAGCAGGCTGTTGGATTAATATTGTTGCACCACTTGGAGTTGAAGTTGTGGATCTTGCCAAAAAACTCGATATTCCACTTGATTATTTAACCACAGCTCTCGACCCTGATGAGCGTTCACGTGTGGAGCACGAGGGTGAAAATAATCTAATAATAGTTCGTATTCCTGTTCATTCTAGCGAGCATCCAGAAATACCTTACACAACCATTTCTTTTGGCATAATTCTAACACCCCGTGCCCTAATTACCATTTGTGCACAGGAAACTGAAGTTTTGCGCCAATTAACTAGCAAAAAAGGAAAGAAACCCAGCACAAATGAGCGCAAAAAAATAATACTTCATGTTTTTAATGAAGCAAATCTGCTGTTTCTAAAATATCTAAAGCAAATTAATATAACACTTGATTCTGTAGAAACAGACCTGCGCTCCTCGCAGAAGAATGCACAGCTGATAAAGCTGCTAAACATTGAAAAATGCTTAGTGTATTTTGAAACATCCTTGAAAGCAAATAATGTCATGTATTCGCGCTTCGGGAAAATTTTCGACAAGTATTTTGACGAAGGTGAATCAGATACGTTCGATACAATTTTGGTTGACGGGTTACAAGCACAGGAAATGGCGGATATTTACAATAACATTCTTGTAGGAATGATGGATGCATTTGCATCAATAATTTCAAATAACTTAAATGTAGTAATGAAAACTTTGACCATAATATCGATTTCGCTAATGATACCAACGCTTTTCGCTAGTTTTTATGGCATGAATATCACATTGCCTTTGCAAGATCATCCGTTTGCTTTTGGAATTATTCTTGCTGTCTCATTAGCAAGCACATTGATTGCTATTCTTATCTTTTTGCGTCGTAAATGGTTTTGACATATGCGCACATAATAAAAAAACAGTTGTCCGATAAAAAGAAAAGATGGTAACTAGTCGCAGCGGCTAGTTTTCCCGTTCGGGGTTGGGTTTCACTACTACCTTAGTATTAATAATTTCTAATGTTTTTGTGTTATTATATGATGTTGTTCGTGTGCAAACCGGCAATACATGAGTAGTATCGCCGTCCCGAGTTGGCATAACTGCTTGGCGCTTAATGTTATAAACTTTCCCAATAACTTCGGGTTTACTGTTTTCATTCCATAGCAGCAAATAGCCCAATTTATCCTTATCTATCCACCTAAAGCATTCGCTATTGGCAAGTGAATCGCAAAAGTAGATGATGCCACCATTTTCGGCATCAACAATGGTAAGACGATAGAAATCCAATGTTCCGTTATTCCATGGAGAGGAGGAAAAAGCCAAAAATTTTCCATCCGCAGACAACCGTGCACAATTTGCACTTTTTGCATATCCGCCCTTTGTTAGTTTGGTAACTTTTTGTGTAATAGTCGAATAGGCAAATACACTGTCGGCTGCACAAAAGAAAACTCGGTTATTATCCGAATCTGCTGCTAGCAAGTAATATGTTTCGTTACCGCGAAAAACTACAGTTTGACATTTATCAGTCTTGTTGTGTTCATCGATTGCGCAAAAGGAAATTGTGTTTTTGCGCACTACACACAGCTCACCATTTGGGCAAAAAACCGCACCGGTAATTATCTCGTCGGCATACATTGCTTTTCTGTTTCCAGCGCAGCCAGAGCACAATAAAAACATAGCAATCTGCAAAACAAAAAGTAGTTTTCGCATCTATTCCTTTGGTATATTGGGGAAATTCTATAGCAAAGTACCTAAACTCTGCATAGCTGAAATCTCACTAACCACGCAGAAAAACCTTTGCTAAGAACAATTAACTTAGAATATGTCAATTATTGTAGCGACCGTTGCATTATGACTATATCGAAATTAATACCGTTTTTGCGCGCGATTTTTTCTAGAATTCCACGCTGAACAAACCCATTTTTTTCGTGAAAACGTATGCTGTGCGCGTTCGAGGCTGCGATTGTAGCGATTAGCTCGCGTACACCAAGCTCTGATGCTTTCGCAATTAACGAGTTAAGTATTTGTGAGCCAATTTGTTTTCCGGTTTCATCTGGGGCGAGGAAATAACCAACCTCTGCTGTATGCGCGTATGGTGGCATGGGGTTGTATGCGTGTAATAGCCCAAATCCCAATACTTTAGCATTATCGTCGAGCGCCACTACGGCACCATGTTTCTCACACATTTTTGCGAGCATGTCGAACGCCTCGTATGGCAGTTTTTGTTGCAAAAATGCCGCAAAACCGTTCTCAATGTAATAATTAAAAATATCGATGACGGGTTTGCGAAAGTCGGCAGTCATCGGCACAATTGTTGTGCTCATTTTTTCTCCTTTTCACGAAAAAAAACGTTGTAATGTAAAAGTTAGCGTTTTCTGCGCTTTTCGCAATAAAAGAATTGCCAGGCACTCAACAGGATGTAATTTGAATATCTAGAGGTGCTAAATAATTAACATCAATATTTTAAATAAGTTAACCATGAAAAAAATACTGTATGCACTGACAAAACTCATCGCCACCGCGATTTATATCCCCGCTTTTTGTCTGACACTGGCTATTGGGGCGATTTTTTTACGCTTAACACGCGTATTTCTGCCTGTCAAAACTGCTCGAAAGCTCGGACATCGATGTGGGCAGCTTTATGGTAATTTTTTAATTCGACTTTCGCTCAGTCGTGTTGTGTTGCAAGGTGCCGAAAATATTCCACACAACTGCTCAAACGTGTTATATATAGCAAATCATACAAGCTATCTCGATATACCACTTTTAGTTGGCTTTGTGGACGGACGCATGCAATTTGTCGCACGTGACAGTTTGTACCGCGTTCCGTTCCTGCGCACATGGCTTCGCGCGCTCGAATGTTTCGAGGTGAGCCGCAAAATGACCGCTCAAGAACTCGCGAGTTTCGATAAAATTGCCGAAACACTCGCTGCGGGCGCTGTAGTGGTTATTTTCCCTGAGGGCACAAGAAGCGAAAATGGGCAAATTGGCGAATTTCGCACAAGCGCATTTCGCCCGGCACGAAAGGCGAAATCTCTCATTGTGCCAATTGAAGTTTCTGGCACACGTAACATTTTGCCACGTAAAGGAATATGGATTACGCCGTCGAAAGTGTGCATCACTGTGCACAAACCCATTGCATTCGACGAGTTCTCGCAAAAAACTCCAGCCGAACTGGCGTCTTCGCTTCGCAATATGTTATCTGGGCACGAGTGATATTCCAAATTTGGCTATCGCATTAAATGACATAGTATTGTCAAGCTTAAGCATGCTCTAAAACATTGACACAGGGCTGGCTTTCTACTAATATCGTGAGCAGTAATTTCTCCACATAACCTGTTTATCACCATAGTGTAAATACAGTTGAACCTTTTTTGCTTATCATTCGAATCTAAATGTGCTTTGTTCAAAGTAAATTTCTGCGAAAAAAGTGAAGTTTACACATGGCAAATGCTTGCGAAAACTGCGACAAAAATTGCGCAAGAGAAATTTTCATGTTATTTTAATGCTTAATAAAGGAACAATTTCGCAAGGGAAAAAATGAAAAAGCTTAGCGCAAAAGAACTCTTCGAGTTCGCCGCAACTGTTGAGAAAAACGGCGAAGAATTCTATCGCCGCGCCGCTGCAAACACGCAAACAATCGAATCGAAAGCGATGTTCAATTTTCTCGCCGATGAGGAAATTGCACACCGTGAGAAATTTGAAAAGTTTGCACAGCAATTTGAGCATGTGGCATCGCTGGCGTCGTTGCCCGAAAGCTACCACGAATTTTTGGCTACTTTCGCAGAAAACGCAATTTTCGAACAACGCACCGCGAAAATGCCCGCTTTCGAAAACGACCGCGCTGTTTTGGATTTCGCAGTCAATGCAGAACTGCGCTCGATTTTGTTTTACAATGAGTTCAAAATCTCAATGCCCGATGACATTGCGCATGTTATCGACGAGATTATCGAACAAGAACGCCGACATTTCGTTTCACTTTCGGCATTGCGCAAAAAAGTATAGCCGCCACCTAACCTTTTACGATAGCATTTGCCAAAAAATTCACATGCGTCAGCACCGATTTTTTTTGCGCAAGACACGCAAAACGCTTAACTTTTTTGCGCAACGTGAACATAGCTAATCGCAATAACTAACATTTACAAGGAAGGGGAAAAATGGGTAAAAGTGTCGTTGGCACCAAAACCGAAAAAAACTTGCTCGCCTCATTTGCAGGTGAATCGCAAGCACGCACACGCTACACGTTTTTTGCATCTGCGGCGAAAAAAGAGGGTTATGAGCAAATCTCAGCACTTTTCCTCGAAACCGCCGAAAACGAAAAAGAACATGCCAAGCGTTTCTTCGCATTTCTCGAAGGCGGCATGACCGAAATCACTGCTACCTATCCTGCTGGCAAAATCTGCACCACGCTCGAGAACCTCAAAAATGCTGCCGAAGGCGAAAACGAAGAGCACACATTGCTTTATCCCGAAGCTGCCAAGACAGCTGATGAAGAAGGTTTTCCCGAAATAGCCACACTTTTTCGCAACATTGCAAAAGTAGAATTTGAACACGAAATGCGCTATCGCAAGCTTGCCGCAAACATAGAAAGCGGTTTAGTTTTCGCACGCCCCGAGCCTATTCGCTGGAAATGCCGCAACTGCGGTTATGTCCATGAGGGCAAAGAAGCACCCAAACTATGCCCATCTTGTTTGCACCCACAGGCATATTTCGAAATAAAAGAAACCAATTATTAATGCCTTGTTTGTCTGCGGCGCACATTTGCCAGAGCGCTCTTGGTTTGTTTGCCGCGCAATGTTTTTGATACTTCAAAAAAAACTGCCAGGCTTTGTGCTGGCAGTTTTTTGTTTCGGTTACGCGCGAGTGTAACAGCATGCCAGACAAAGCATAATCCGATTTGAATAATGTAACCGCTTGCATGCAGACACAGCTATCAACGCCGAAATAAGAAAAAAGTGGAATTTTTTGTAAAATGTGCTATATTAGTGCAGAGCGCGAGGTGAGCAAGCCCGCGCAGGCACAAGAAATTCAAGCGGAGGTACAAAATGGCTGAGAACAAGAACATGGAAACCTTCTTGGCAGGTCTCCTAATCGGTGGCGTTATTGGTGCGGGTATTGCATTACTTTTCGCTCCGGCATCGGGAAAAGAAACGCGCAAGTTCTTGAGCGATAAGGCGCATAAAGGTATCGAAGCCAGCAAAGAAGGCTACGACAAGGTTCGCGGTTTTGTTCGCGATGAAGCCACGAAAATTTCTCATGGCGCACAGGCTCTGCACGAGAGAATCAAAGGAAGAAGTGCCGACGAAGTTTCGGAGGCGTAAAATTGTCCGATCCAATTGTTATTATCTACATTATTGCCGCTTTTGCCACTATTATGACGATCTTTGCAGCGGTAGCACTTTACCATCTTGTTAAAACGCTAAAAAGTGTAAACCAAGCAGCAATTCGCGTCGATAGCGTTTTGGCAATTGCCGAAACCGAATTGCCCGATCTCTCACAACGTGCACGCGCAGCGCTTGACGAAGTTCAAAACCTCAGCGCCGAAACGCGTGAGCTTGTTTACACAGCACAAGCACCTTTGCAACAGATCGCTCAAATTGGCACTTCGGCGGCTATTGGCGGTGGAATATTACCGCTGATTATGGGTGTAATAAAAGGTTTTGGGCTGGTGAAAGACTTTTTTGCCAAACGCCTCGCCACACGGCAAAACTCCGAACGAGGTGAATTGAGGTGAAAATAGCTCTTCTCTGCGGCGGAACATCTTCCGAACGCGAAGTCTCGTTGCGCTCTGGCGCGGCGATTATGCGAGGTTTGCAAAACGCCGGTCACGCTGTGGAATTTTTCGACGTTCCCGAACGTTTTGTCATCGAGAATGCTAGCACACTCGCGCGCTTCGATATGGCTTTTCTGGGTTTCCACGGCGGCGCAGGTGAAGATGGTAGAATTCAAGCAGCACTTGACCTAGCACAAGTGCCATACACTGGCTCGGGTTTTGCCGCATCGGCATTGGCAATGGACAAAATTCATTCCAAGTGCTTCTTCGACCGGGCAAAAGTGCCCACCGCAACTTGGCTCGAAATCCTCGATCGCTGGGACGAAAACGAAATTTTAATGCGATTTGCCGCATCTGGCATTGGTTACCCTGCAGTGGTAAAACCTGCTTGCGAAGGTTCAACTGTCGGCATAGCCATAGCCGAAAATCGCACGCAATTGCTCGAAGGCATTGCCAACGCGAAAAAATTTGGCAAAGTGCTGGTCGAAAAATACATCGATGGGCATGAGCTAACAGTTTCGATTTTGGGTAAACGCGCATTGCCGCTTGTGGAGATTTGCCCCGAAAACGGTTTTTACGATTACGAACACAAATATACCAAAGGCAAAAGCCAATATTTATGTCCGGCGCCAATCCCACAAACCATTGCCGAACTCATCTCAAATTATGCGCTTGCGGCTTTCGAAGCCCTTGGGTGCCACGGATATGCGCGCATCGACTTTCGCTATTCCGATGTTGGCGAAATTGCATGCCTCGAGGCAAATACCTTGCCTGGCATGACCGACCTTTCACTCGTGCCAATGGCGGCAGCACAAGTGGGCATCGATTTTACACAGCTTGTCGATACCATTGCGCGCATGGCTGTGGAAAAATAGCTTGTCGTGTGTGCACTCTGCCAGACGATGAGCTTTGTAATTGTTTGATTTTTTTTGCAGAAAGAACGAATTCGAAGGAAAAGGTGCCATGAATTATAACAAAGTTGTGCTCATAGGGCGACTTGGCAAAGACGCTGATTTACGTTTCACCCAAAACGGTGAGCGTGGTGTGCTGAATTTCACAATGGCAACAAGTAAGCGCTATCGTGAGCGTGACGGCAACTGGAAGGAAGAAACCCAATGGCATACAATAGTTTACTGGGTTACACGCAATTTTGAAGCCATACATGAGCGCCTCAAAAAGGGAGCTTTGGTTTTGGTTGAAGGGGAAATTGCCTACCGCACATGGGAAGATAAAAGTAATGTGACACATAATGTTACCGAAATTCGTGCACTCAAAGTCGTGCCACTCGAAAAATCATCTGCCGAAGTGGGCACCGAACGTGAACGCACTTACACCTCGGGCAATACAACAAAATTTGCACAGCGTGAAACTACCAGTACATCTTCCTACGAACCGCCCGATGAAGGTGGCACCGAAGACGATATGCCGTTCTGAATTTTTCCACACAACACATTAACTCTCATTCACCATGTTTGAGATGCTTTTGATAGCTATTGCGAATGTTGTGTGCCACTTTCAACCTGTTACAAAACATTGCGATGCGCCTTTCTGCACCAAAACGATTTCGCGAAAAAATAATGCTCGCCAAAGCCCCGGAAATCTTTTCGGGGGCTTTTTTGTGTGTCAAACGCAGACGACTTGAAATTGCTGGTAGCGTTATTATTATAGTTTCGAAAAAGTGCGGTAAAGCCACATCTCGCAACCGAATACGACGAATCATACGCAACTGGCTAGCTTTGAATTTCTCAAGCTTACCAACAGATTTTTGTTGGGCAGTGCGTGTTTTACCAACGGTCAGCAAACTTTCGAGCAAGAAAAAATCGCAGTTTTTACGCGCCGAACTAGCCCAATTTCTCGCCACTCATTCAAAAAACACGAATACCACCAACAATGGGCGCATTTGAAAAACTCACGTGTTTTTGATTGTGCATATTTGTTTTCTAAGCACAATTCGTGATTCAAAAAATGAACGCCTTACTTCACAATCTCGAAGTTTCACCTCGTTCACCACACAGAATTTGAGGTTGCGCTAGGACACCACGCCTTTTAGTGAAACATCGCCAAATTTGAAAATTGAGAGCGCAATTTTGTTAAATCTAGCCCTTGAGACACCGTCGGTGCCACTACAAAATGCGGCATGCACTTTCCAAAAACGTGCACAACGATTCTTGCAAGTGCCTACATAATATTTTCATGCTCGTATGAATTGCAAAAAGCCGACTGCGAAACAATAATTCTTGTTCGCTTTGAAGATCACTTTGTGATCGGAAAAATGCGCAGACTCATTTTCGCAAAGGACAACGATGTTCGGAAAACACGAACACCAAAGCCTCGAACCACAGTCAAGTAGTTGGCGCCAAGCTATTTGTCAACCCTGCTAAAAACATCATCATGCACGATTAACACTTTGCCAATAATCCACTTGCGCCGCTGTAAACGCATTTTGCACAAATAGTGCTCACATCCAGCACCAAATCCACAACCCATCGCAAAGCTTTGCAGTGCGGTCAATATTGGTAAAATGTGCTTATTGTTTCAGTCCACTTGCCCAAGCACTTAATTTTCAGTTAAAAGCTTGTAGATGCGCTCAGGCTTTTCGGCAGAAATTATATATTCGCGCAAAGTTTCATCGCGCAGTTTTGCCACTACTTCTGAAAGTATTTTAATATGCAAACGATGCTGGTCAGCTTTCAACACAACAAGCAAAACGATTTTTATAGGGTGTTCGTCAACTGTGCCGTAATCGGTAAGCCCTTTTGGGAAAATTCCAGCCACCATGACAGGCTCTTCCACACCTTCATAACGCACATGCGGTAATGCAATGCCATAACCAATGCCTGTGCTCATCAGCTCTTCGCGGTGCATGATTTTTTCGGAAAGCTCCTCACGATCGGCAATGTGCCCACTAGCAAACGCCTTATCTATAAGAAGCTCTAGCGCCGATTCCTTTGTCGTCAGATTCGAAATGATAATGGTGTCTCGTTTCAAAAATTCGTCGAGCATTTCATACCTCGCTGTTTTAAAAGCAATTTGCACAAGAAACTTCTTTTTTTCGCAAAGTCAATTGCTATTTCACGTGGTGCCCTTCGGCACCTTTATCAGTGGCTACCTTTGTCAGTGGCTACGCCACCTGCACTGGACAAAGATTGGATGTAAGTGGAAAAGCCAAGAGGATAGTTTCGGTTAATCGCAAACTCCAAAGCGTTGCTAAGCTCTTCAAATAAACTATCGCTTCTCGCACAAAAAAAAACACCAAGCTTTCACTCGGTGATTTAGTTAATGTCGCGAATTCCAAAGGTTTACTTGATAATTTAGTTAATGAACAGGAGGCGTAGGTGCCCTTCGGCACTTTTGTCAGTGGCTACGCCACCTGCACTG
>CAYUDB010000068.1:0-12414 GCA_964443405.1 uncultured bacterium
GTTTTTCTGGATCCCCCCTATTATTCGGCGACAAAATCGGCGCTGTACGGAAAAAACGGAAATCTTCACAAATGTTTTGACCATGTGCGCTTTGCAAGAGCAATGAAAACATGCAAACATAAATGGCTTATCACCTATGATGACAGCGATTATATTAGAGAATTATTTTCATTTGCGAACATTCTCACGTGGGATTTGACATATGGCATGAGAAACGTGACAACTGCTTCTAACCAAATAGGAAAAGAGCTTTTCATTTCAAATTATCAAATCAAAGTACCTAGAAAAACTCTAGCAGAAACACAAATCTCGCTGTTTGAAACCTCAGCAACACTTAATCAAAACGCAAAAATGACATCGGTTTAATAGGTATCCCTTTTGTTTGCGCGTTTCCGTTGACAATGTGCTGCATGACAGTATATTCCTTCAGTACAATACATTGCAGCACTCAATGGGAAAAATGCGCACGCCTTTCTCGCACATTCAAAAACTCTGCGCGCTGGCGGGAGTTTTTTTATTTACTACCCTCGCCTTTTGCGATAATTTCGACAACCTCGAATTTATCGCACGTGAACACGCACGCATTTTTCGCAAAGCCGAAATCGATAGCCAATTGCAAGTTGCTGTGGCGCGAGGAGATTGGAACTTGGCATTGCACCTCTGCGCTACAAAATCGGTGATGCACAAGGGCAAGCTCGATACGCTCCTGCTCGATATGGCATATTTCGCACTGCGTTGCAATGAATTCGATATTGCCGCAAGCTGCATCGATAGAAGCACCGCACGCACGCAACATGTTGTACAACAAAATTATATGCGTGCGCTCTTCGAAGCATATAGCGGAAACTTGCAAGGCGCCGAACACATAGCCGAAACATCACTCGAGAGTGCCAAAACATCTGCCGAAAGCACTTATGCGCTTGTGTGTTATGGTATTATCGCGACGATGGCAGGAGATTTCGAGTCCAGTTTCAGCCATCTGCGTGCCGCCGAAAATCTCGAATCCCATGGTAATGGCGTGCCGCGTTTCACAATGCTCATCGAAGACACAAAGCAGTCGCACGAGAAAACCCTCACACTGCGGCAACATTCCGGCGCGCCGTGTGTGCTAACCCGCTTGGTGCCGCTGCTCTATTTCGATGACGGCACATCCATGCGCGGTGGCGAAGTTTTCATCGAACAGATAGCCCAAATTTTCGGTTCCCCGCTGTTTTTGCCCGGTATCGAGCGAGCGGGAAAAATTGCGCTCCCCACTTGGGGTGGTGTGAATTTGCCCGCCGAAATAAACGTCGAGCTTATGTTCTGCCTCGAAAACGGCACTCGCGACAGCCTATTACTTTTCACACACGGCAATGCTACACCGTCGGGGTTTGGCGCGCAGTTTTCGGCGGCGAAAACCGACCTCGACACCGCAGCCATGTTCCTGTGGGCAGAGTCGCTTGCCAACGAAAATGCCGCACATGCCTCGGAAGTGCTGCGCATTTTTGCCACAACCAAGCTTGCCGCTATGCTTGTCGATGCAAACCGTTGGCAGGCAGGGCTTTCCTATTGCGACAACCTCACTGCACTTTACCCAAACCTCACGCAGGTTGCAATGTGGCGCGGTGCATTTTCAATGTATTTGGGTGCACTCGACTCGGCTGAGGCAATTTTCGAACGGGCTGTCGAGGGTGACACATTGAATTTTGGCGCGCGTTACAATGCGGGTGTGGCATGTTACTTGAACGGCAAATATTACCGTGCCGAGCACCATTTTAAAGCGGCAGTTGCCGCCAATGCGAACTTTGCGCCGGCATATTTGGCATTGGGAATACTCGAAATGCGCATTTTCGGCGACTTTGACGCGGCGAGCGGGTATTTCGAAAGGTATTTGAAACTCACGAACTTCCTTGCCTACGAGGTGCAAAAGTGGCGCGAAGAGATGAACCGATAAAATTTGTCCACACAGCAGATTGGCATTTGGGAGTGTCGAATTTGCGCATACTCGACGACGCAGGCTTGCCATTGCAATATTCGTGGGTGGAAAAGGCTGTGGATAGGCTCAGCGAATATGTGGCACAAAACGGTGTGCACTTGGTTTTCCTGTGCGGCGACATGCTACACACGAAATCGCCCTCGCCAACTGTGGAGAACATCTTGGCGCGCATGGTGAGAAAACTCACCGCAACCGGTGCAAAAGTTTTAGCCATACCGGGTAATCACGAAATTTCGGCTGTGGGCGCAAACCCACTTACAATTTACCAAACCCTCGATGTGGACGGCATTACCGTCTTCGATGCACCCGAACTCAAAACGCTCACACTATTCGATGGGCGCAGTGTGCAAATTGCTGCCGTGCCGTTCTCGCATAGGTTCAGCATGCGCGAAAAACTACTCGAACTCGCTACACAAGTTAATCCCTCGCTACCCGCCTTTGCCATGATGCACATATTGGTTGAAGGTGCTAAGCACGCCTCGGGAACCATCAAAGCACTTCCCGACGAACAACAATTAACGCCATTTGATTTTAATGACTTGCCTTTTGCATATGTGGCATTGGGGCATGTTCACAAGGCGCAAAACGTGTGGTTGCATCCCATTGCCGAATACTGTGGCGGCATACAGATAGTGGACTTTTCGGAGCAAAACGAGGACAAGGGTTTTATTGTGGGCGAGCTACATTTCGACGATAACGGTTACAGCGTGCACAGAGAATTTATTCCCGTGCAAACTGCAAAATACATCACAGTTCGCGTGGACGTTCGCGGTGAGAGCAACCCTACCGAAAAAGTTCTCGCCACACTTGCCGCACAGAATATCAAAGATGCAGTGCTCCGTGTGGTTGTGGATAGAAACATGGGCGACGCGCGTATATCGCAGGTGGAAATTCGAGCCTATTGCGAGCGCCAACATGTTTTGTGGCACAACGTTACACAGATTTCGCAAACACCAGAAAACGCAGCACAAACAAAACCAGAACCGTTGCACAAAGATCTACTTGCAAATATCAGCACATATATCGAAGCCGAGCAGCGTCAGTTTTTGCCAATGCGCGATGACATACTCGAACAGGTACGACTGCTCATTGAAGAAGAAAAATTAATTGACTGATATGCCGAAAGTTGTATAATAATTACGGGCGCAACATAAATGCATCGAGCAATAAAAATGGATAACCTTATTTAGTAAAATAGTTTGCAATTGGGCATTGAGTTTCGCGTGGTAAAATACAACTACAGGAGAATGCTAATGAGCTACCACATCGATGCAGAAAAAATAACGCTTTCACGTTTGCAAACCCACATCGAACAAACCGACCTTGTGCCAAGCCGAGATATCCTCAAAACGAAGCTCAGCTCACACTTTGCTCAGCTGCAAGATTTTGGCATAAAAACACTTGCGGCACTTCGCGCGCAGTTGAAAAGTAAAACTCACATCGAAAAACTTTCGCAAGCCACAGGCATCGATGCCGAATACCTCACTTTGTTGCGGCGCGAAATCGAGGGATATTTCCCACGTGCTTTTCCGCTTAGCGAGCTAACGTGGCTGCCAAATGATCAACTTGAACGCTTAGCACAACTTGGGCTTGGTAATGTGCAGAAGTTTTACGACTATCTGCAAATGCCCGAAGCTCGCGCAAATTTTGCTGCGAAACACGGCTTTGAAGATGAATTTCTGAACAGTTTATTTGCCCTTGCCGATCTAACTCGTGTGCAATGGGTGAGTTCGGGTTTTGCACGCGTGTTGCTTTTGACACAATTTAGCACTGTGGAAAAAATGGCGTGCGCAGATGCCAAACAACTTGCTGCAGCCGTCGATGAGGCGAATGTGCGTGGCAAATTTTACAATGCCAAAATAGGTTTGCGCGATTTCCAACGCCTTATTGCTGCTGCGCAATTTATAATTGCCGCCGATTTTGAAAACTCGAAAGGGTGATAGAGTGAACAAAGAAACACTTTTACAAAATTGCCAGAGATATCTAAAAACATTGTGTCAAACAATAACCGAGCGCGCAGTAGGAAGCATTGGCAACACACAGGCTACCGATTTTTTTGCGCAAGAACTAGCAAAACTACATTGGCATGTGGATACCACGGAACTGCAAGTTATCGATTGGGAAGATGGTGGAGCACATTTGTGTTGCTGCGATAATGATTTTACAGTGCTTGTAAGCCCATATGCTATTGGCTGCGATGTTATTGCGCCGCTTGTGGCAATTTCTTCGGTAGAACAATTGCGCGAAGCAGAGATTTTTGACAACATAGCATTTTTGCACGGCGAAATTGCGCAAGAACAGCTTATGCCCAAAAATTTCGTGTTTTACAACCCCGATGAGCACAAAGAAATCATATCGCTACTCGAAGAAAAAGCACCCGCAGCAATTATTGCGGCAACATCGCGCAATGCTGCACTTGCGGGTGGTGTGTATCCTTTTCCGCTCATCGAGGACGGCGATTTTAACATACCGGCACTTCACACTACCGAAAGCGAAGGAAGCAAAATATTGCAGCACAATGGCGAAGTATTTACACTCAATTCTTATGCGAAGAGAATACCATCGCGTGCGTGGAATGTTATTGCGCGAAAATGTTTTCAACAAAAAAAACGTATTGTCATAAGTGCACACATAGACGCAAAAAAGGGCACACCAGGTGCGCTCGATAATGCTACAGGAGTTGTAGTTTTGCTTTTGCTTGCGCAGTTACTCGAAGATTACAATGGCAGTTATGCGCTTGAACTTGTGGCTTTCAATGGTGAAGATTATTATTCAGCACCCGGACAAATAATCTATCTCGCGCAAAATGCCAACACCTTCAATGACATTGTGCTGAATATCAACCTGGACGGTGCTGGCTACAAACAAGGCGATACGGCATTTTCGCTATTCGATTTGCCCGAGGATATTCACAAAGCAGTGATGAACGTCATCGAGCAAATTGAGGGCATTGTAGAGGGCGAATTATGGTATCAGGGAGACCACAGCATGTTTGTGCAGCAAGGTTGCCCTGCTGTGGCAATAACGTCGCAATATTTTCTCGAAAACATAGCCAGTCAAACCATAACTCACACGCCCGCAGATAATATCGACATAATTGACTGCAATAAGCTTGTGGGCATTGCGCATGCGTTGCACATGCTGATTAGAAGTTTTGGGTGAGTTTTTAGGCGTTGCTCAAATTGACTCTGTGGAGTATTTTTACTAGCAAGGTTACACACGACTTTAAAGAGCGTTTCGAAAAAGGAGCGAACACATGAGACGGTTTTTGGCACTTCTGGCGTGTATGTTTTTGATTTGCACAGTGTTTTTCGGCTGTGGCGGCGGCGACGACAACGATAACGACAATCATGGTTTGACGGTTGAAATAACCTCACCTCTCGATGGTGCCACAATTTCCTTTCCGCAAACTATAGCCGCACGTGTCACCACCGAAGATTCAATCACAGGCGTGGTATTTTACGCTGCAGGCGAATCGCTCACCACCGATACCGTTACACCATACTCGGGAATTTGGAGTGTTGCCGACACCTCTGGTGCTGTGGATATAATTGTTTGTGCGCACACGGCGTTTGCGCATAGTTGCGATACTATTTCGATAACTGTTCCCACAGTAATACCTTACGATTTCCGTATGTCACAATTGGCAGTTGGTTCGCGCAAAGCATTTGTAGCGTGGATAAAATCGGATTTTCAATTTTTTCTAAAGTATCGCGTTTACATGGCAAACAATGCCGATGTGGATTCATTTGACACACGCGTTTTCGAGCTTTCGAATCGCAAGAACGATACCACCGCTTTCGTGAGCAATTTGAGCCCCAACCAAACATACTATTTTCGGGCTTATGCCTATTCCCAAACCGGTGATGTGAAATCATCGAATGTGCTGGCAATTGCCACAACATCTTCTCCATCCACTCACAACGACGGTGCCGAACTCGTAAACGTACCGGCAGGTTATTGCAACATGGGCGATATCGAACTCGATTCATACGCACAGCCGCCACATGTTGTGAGCTTGAACGGTTTTAAAATTTACAAGAACGAAGTTACCTGCGCACAATTTGCCCAGTTTATAGATGCGGACGGCTACAATAACCCCGATTGGTGGGATAGCACTGGATGGATGTTCAAGTATAGCAGCGGGTTAACTTCGCCAAACGTGCTTTACTGGAATGCATCTGATTTTCCGGCGGGTAGCGCATATCCAACGTATCCAGTTGTTGGCATATCGTGGTATGAGGCTTGCGCTTATGCGAATTTTGTCGGCAGACGCCTGCCTACAGAGGCAGAGTGGGAATGTGCAGCAAAAGGTCGTGCTGACACAACTTCCGATGGCACACCCGATGGCTATCGTTTTCCGTGGGGCAATGTTTTTTACGTAAGCGGCACTGTGCATTGCAATTACAACTCTGGCTCGCTCGACCCTGGTTACAATGACGGTTTTGCAAAAACTTCGCCGGTGGGCAATTACAGTGGTTATGCTTCGCCTTTCGGCTGTGAGGACATGTCGGGCAACGCAGTAGAATGGTGCTCCGACTGGTTCGATCCACTTTACTACAGTTCTTCGCCATCGAACAACCCACAGGGACCTACCACAGGGACCGAAAAAGTTGTGCGCGGTGGTTCTTGGATTATGCCATCAGACCCCGCCATGAACGGCGGTGGCTATTACATGCGCGCAGCATTGCGAAATAAACTCCAACCCGATAAGCGCTTCAATTACATTGGTTTTCGTCTTGTCGAACCGATGTAACTGTCGATTTAACATAGTTTTTAAGAGAAAGTGTCATGTGCCGTTTTATGCGCCGAGCGGAATAAATATGGGCAGCCGAAATTGCCAAACTTTGGCTGCCCGAACTTGCCAAAGGAAATTATGGAACAACTTAGCTGTATTTTCTGCAAAGCTGATAGTGAACATATAGTTATAGAGGAAAACGGTTACACAGGAAAAAAATGTCCCAGCTGTGGGCTAATCTACATATCGCCGCGCCCATCGTTTTCCGAAATCATCGATTTGTATGGGCATGATAACGCACAGATTTCGGCAGAAACGCAATTTGCTGCCGATTTCTCCAAAAGACTTTATGCGAGGCATCATCTGAGGATTTTGCGTTCATATGCCAAAGGCGGCAGCTTGCTCGAAATTGGTGCTGGTGCTGGTCAGTTTTTGGATGAAGCGCGAAAAACTGGTTTTGAACCTTATGGCATAGAATTTAACCACATACAGGCAGAGCACATACGCAACCACTTTTCCATTCCGTGCGAGGAAAAAGCGCTCGATGTGCAATCTTTTGGCGGAGAAAAATTCGATGTGGTATATCATTGCGATGTTGCTAGCCATTTTTTCGATCCAATTGCCGAATTCGACAAAATAAACGCAGTTATGAAAGGTGGCGGTATCTTATTTTTCGAGACGGGCAATCTCGGCGAGGTGAAAGATAAATATTACAAATACTACAGCACTTTCCAGTATCCTGATCACTTGTTTTTCTTCGGCACCGAAAACTTGCGCACTTTGCTTGCGCAAACTGGTTTCGAGATTGTGAAAATTCATCACTATTCGGTATTGCCACAGTTTAACATGCATCGTGCGCTTGCAAAAACAAAAAACTGGGTTAAAGGTCATACAGTGCAAACACCTGCACAAACAGATGAAACTACATCAACCGAAAGGCAAAATGCTGCACCAAAAAGAAATATTAAGCACATGTTGAAAGCCGCGATTGAGAAATTGTATCACTATTTTTTCTATGTGCTTCGCTACAAAATTGGGCGCATTGCTCCAAAAAAACATCGCCCGCAAACATTATTGATAATTGCGCGAAAACGCTGAAACTATAGTTTGTGGCGCAAACTTTGTCAGCAACGATGCATTGACCGAAACCTTTGCCAAAGTGATTTATTACGTGCATCAAAGTATGATAAAACTTGCGCAAATGTCAAAAGCAGTATCTTAAAGAAGTTTAACTACAAAAAGGAGGTTTGTGATGAAAAAATTTATGTGGGGAGCGATTTTGCTCTTCGTGCTTGCGAGCGCTTCGTTTGCGGGCAAGCATAACCCAATGGTTGGTGGCGGCTTGGGCTTTGCCAGTGTGGATGATGTGTATTTTGTTTTCTCGGCTGAAGGCATTGTGCCCATCAAAAATAGCCTTTGCCTGCGCGCCAGTTTCTTCAATGTCAATGCCGGCGATGTTACCACCATCAACTTCGGCAATAGCGTTGTCTCGGGCGTCGATTTGCTGTACTACTTCGACGGTGTGAGCAGCGGTTTTACGCCTTATGGCTTTGGTGGTTTGGGCATTTCTTCGATTGAAGATTACACGACGTTCAGATTTGGTGTTGGCGGTGGCGCACAGTTCGATCTTAAAGGTTCGAGCCTCAAGCCTTATGCCGAACTTGGCATCGGTATGGTGAATACCTCTTACGACAGCGATTATGGCGATGCCAGTGAGTCGGATTTCGTATTTGGGCTTATGTTCGGCATACGTTTTGGAAAATAATCGTAGCAATGTGCATTGGGCGGATATTTCCGCCCTTTGCACCGAATGGAAGCTTTGTTTTCGTAAAAAATCTTTAAGATTCAAATTTGCTTGAAACATGAATTTAGTATTGTAATATAGCACTTTGGAAAATCGAAACCGCAATTTTAAAACGGGAAAGAGAGATGAGATTTGCAAATCTATTGTTCGCCATTGCGTTTTGCACAGCACTTTTTGCACAAAGCGCCGACATTGACCCACGCTATCACACCTACGATGAAATACTCACCGAACTTGCACAACATGCTGTGGCACATCCCGAAATCATCTTAATCGACACACTTGCTTTTTCATCTGTTGATGGATTGCCGATAGTTGCGGCGAAAATAAGCGACAACGCTCACGAATATGAGCGCGAGGGCTGCGTGTTCTTTGTTGCAGGTCAGCATGGCAATGAACCCGCCGGCACAGAGGCTTGTATGTGGCTTATCAACTGGCTGCTCGACAGTTACGATACCGACACTCGCGTGCGCAAATGGATCGATTCGCTCGAAATATGGATAGTCCCCGTAGATAACCCAGATGGACGACAAATAGTTATGAACGATGGACCATACCATTCGCTCATGTGGCGCAAAACGAAAACCGACAACAACGGCAACGGCGTCTTCGATCCCGATTCCGATGGTGTGGATCCAAACCGCAATTACAGTTTTCTGTGGGAAGAATACGACAGTTTCGATTTGACCAGCGTCAATTACAAGGGGCTTGCTCCTTTTAGCACAAACGAGGCGCGGTTGGTAGCAGATTTTGTCGCATTTTATCGTCCGGCTGTGGTTATCGATTTGCATTCACCCGATTCGACAGGCGGAAATAAACTCTGGTTTAGTTGGTACGATGAAGTGCGCCGCCGTTTTCACTCAGAATGCGCATTGCACTATCAACAAGTGGCGCTGGCACTTGCCAATGCCACCGAAACCGAAACCACAGGCACCTATTACCTTCAACGTTCTGCAGTGAACGATAGACCCAAATTGCAAAATCACGTTTACTGGCACACGGGCACTTGCTCGATTCTCATGGAAATAACAAATCGTTGTTTTTGGTCGGGCGACACTGTGGACACAGTTGCCGCACGCGTTGGTAGAGGACTCACCTATTTATTCGATCGCATGTTCACATCATCGCTTATTGTCGATGCTTACGATTCGGTGAGTGGTGCACCTGTCCGTGCGTCTGTTATTGTCAACAGCGTTACCGACACCACTTTCCCGCCGAGATACTGCGGTTTTAATGGTCGTTACCAACGGTTTTTCGCACCCACTGCAGGACCATACACAGTTCGTGTGCGGCATCATGAACAGGAAGTAATTTTCGAAAACGTGACATTTTCCGATACAGCAGTTACCAAGCTCACCGTGCCTTTTGCGCTCGATGCAGTTACCGAAACGCGCACAGTGCACAACCCAAACGATGCTCTCAAGTTTTCTGCAGGCGTGTTGCGTTACGAAGGTGAAGGCGGCGAGCTTAGCATTTTCGACATATCTGGTCGCGCGGTTTTAGCTAAAAAAATCGGCACAGGCGGAGAAAACCTAAATGCTCAGCTTGGCACAGGTGTTTATTTGGTTCGCCTTTGCGATGGCGGAAAAGTTTTTACCAAAAAAATTCTTGTGCAAAACTGAGGTTTCGATTGTCCAAATAATGGATAGGCTATGGTATCACGGTTTTTGACATTATGGCATTTTGTAAGCGGTTGTTTTTGGGCAGCAGTTTTTTGCAACAATTTGCTCGCCGCCTATTTCGATTTGCAAATAGGCGATGTGTTTGCCACATGGAGTTTTGCGCTGTCGTTCTTTTTGCTAACAGTGCCAATGATTTTGCTGCCTCTTGTTGTGAGCGCTGCCATGTTTTTTATTCGAAATAGGTTACGCGTGAGGCATGAGAACATTCGTAAAGCGCTTCTTATATTTCACGGGCTATGTGTGCTCGTAAGCCCGATGGCTTTATTGCTCGGCTATTCGAGTTATCGATTTATGCAACATTATATTGCATCAGGCTTTGCGTTCGGTATGCCAATGGGTGTGAACTCCATGGCTTTTGCTGTGCAATGCGTGTTTTTCTCGAGCGTGGCGCTAATACTGGCATTTTTTCTGCGTTTGAAAGGCACTGATGAAATATGCAGCGTGTAATAATCGGCATGACAGTGGGTATGGTTGCGGGTATCATAGATGTTATACCTATGATAATTCTACAGTTACCGTGGGATGCGAACATATCGGCGTTTACAATGTGGGTTTGTGTGGGCATCGTTCTCTCGATAATTGATGTTCGAGTTCACAGTGTGGCAAAGGGTGTGATTGTGGCTTTTCTGTTGCTTGCGCCTTGTGCTGTGCTCATTGCTGCCAAAGAACCTATGTCTTTGATTCCCATAATAATCATGACAGTTTTGCTTGGAAGTTTTTGCGGTTTTGCCGTCGATTTTGGCAAGAGAAAGTTTTTGCGAACTCATTGAAACCATGCGAATTTTTCACATGCTTGCGGCTATTGCGCACTTTGTCTGTGCTGCATTTTGGGCAGTGGTGACACTTTACGTCACACACGTTTTTATACATGCGCTTATTTTTTCGAGAGGCTTGTATGTTTTTTTGTTTGCAACCTACCTTTTGCCGGCATGTTCCATTTGTGTGATGATGTTTGTTTTGGGGTTAGCGGGTTTACGTGCACGTGAAAAATTTAGCAAAGCAATTTTTATTTCGCATAGTATTTTACTAACACTAGGAATTTTTGCGGCAATTGTGGGCATTTACGCCTTGCGCGCGGCACAGTTTAGCACATTGCGCGGTGGCGGCATAATGAGCCCGGTTACCGTTTTGCCGCTGGTTTTTTCGCTGAGCGTCTTGGTGCCGGCTGTGCTGACTTTCATGTGTGCACTGTTGCGGCGTAGGAAAGTTAAAACTTGATTGCCAAAATGCGAAAACTTGTTAAATTTTTGTGCGCGAGAATGTTATTTTCATCATACAGGCTTTTGTGCGTAAATAAAAAGCAGAGTTGTTTATCGTTTGCATGGTAACTGCATGATAAACAAAGCTTTCTATTTGCAAAGCTAAGGATGAAAGTTCGTTTATATTCTAAACAAAACGGCAAAGTTCACCCTTTGTCACAACTTGTGAAAACTTTCTTAAAACACGGAGGAGTAACGTGAAAAAATTAATGCTTTGCTGTGTGCTCATAACCCTTTTGGTAGGCGCATGGGCAGCAGAACGCGTGGTTGTGGGTGAACTTGCAACATCCACAACGTGCGGACCTTGTGTTTCGGCGAACAATACGCTCGATGCCTTGCGCACAGCCGAACCCTACATCGATAGACTTGCGCTCATCCGCTACCATGCTTGGTGGCCCTCTCCGGGCAACGACCCGTTCTACTTGGCAAACACAGCCCAAAACCGTACTCGAATTCAAACAGTTTATGCGGTAACTGGCGTGCCAGCCCTCTTCTTAGATGGCGCAACCTCGACGGTTAGTTCTGCCCGCGTCGATGCACGTATGGCGATAAATTCGCCTATGACCATCGATTTGGAATTTGTAGAAGATGGTGTCGATGGTGGCACAGTTTACATCACCATCGAAAGCGACACGGCATTTTCGGCAATGATGAACCTACACTGTGTGCTCATTGAAGACGAACTCGAATATGCAGCACCAAACGGGCAAACAGTTTTTTACGAAGTGATGCGCTACATGTTCCCCGACGAAAATGGGCAACTCGTCGATATGCCCACACCAGGCACATATACTTACGAGCAATACATCACCCTCGAAACCGTCGATAACATCATGAACGCATCTGTAGTGGTGTTCCTGCAGAACAGTGGCACAAAAGCCATATATCAAGGTGCAAAGATAAAGCTTTCGGCGTATTCCTATCGTCTCTCGCCCGAAGTTTCCACTTCAGCCACA
>CAYUDB010000069.1:0-1790 GCA_964443405.1 uncultured bacterium
TTGCGTCTTCTCATCGCGCCATTCGCGCATGACGATAAAAATTTGCCGAAATTTGGCATTTTTATGTAGCCTGTGCACGGTTTTATCGCGGAAAAACGCAAAAAAGAAAATCGCATCACCAAAGCGCTCGCGCAACTCGATAGATGCGATTTTCTTGCGTTCAAAACTGGGTGCCAAATGTGCCAAAAACTTAAGCCGTTGCGCAACAATAAGCTGCAGTCGTCAGCCCGCAAACTCCGTGGCACTGGAAAAGTTGAAATCCTCGATGACCGCGCCAGGAACATACGCGCCGCCGAAGAAAAATCCCGTAATCATCTTGCGCTCGCTGCTAAGCGCGACAATCTTCGCAAAGCTTTCGAGCAGACTTTGCGTAAAACGCATGTTCTTTATCGGGCGCGTGAGCTTCCCGTCCTCGATGAGAAACAGCCCGTCACGAGACATGCCGGTAACCGTCAAAGCTGAAGCCTCCGAGATGTTAGTGTAATGAAACTGAACGACATACAAGCCGTGCTTCACGTTGCCGATAAGCTCCATGAGGCTCTTATCGCCATGCTCGACGACGACATTGCCCGCAAACGCACCATATTGGTTCGGCTGCCCAACGCTGTGCCCGGTGTTCGGCATGCCTAGCTTCTCCGCAGTGACGGAATCGGAGACCATGCCCGTAAACACCCCATTCTTAACGAGTTCCACGCGCGTGCGAGGGTAACCGTCGAAGTCGAACGGCAAACCCGACCAGGCATCGTTCGAAAAATCGTCGGTGATGTTGAGCATGGGCGAGAAGATTTGCTGCCCGAGTTTTCCCGCAAGGCAAGTGCGCCCTTCGAGATAGCGCTTGGCATTGAACCCCGTGTAAATGAGGAACATAAGCAGGTCGCCGAACGCTGCGGGCGACAAAACCACCGTGTATTTGCCAGGCATCGCGTCTTCGGCGTTCTGATTTTTCGCGCAAAGCGTTACCGCCTCTTCTACTGCGCCGCGGATGTCGAGGTCATCGAAGCGCCAGGCGCATTCTTCAGCCCAACCGGTTCCCGCTGCGCCCTCAACTGTGAGCGAAAAGCGTGCATTTGTGTTCGCCGACGTGGCAAAAAGACCGTTCGAGTTAGCAAGTCCGTAGAACGTGCCAGCATTTTCGACGATACCGGCAGCGGAATAGCCGTGCTCGCGACATTTTGACACGGTAAGTTCCACGATTTCGGCGCGCTTTTCGGGGGAAATCTCTGCGGTAGCGTGGTCGAAACGTGCGACTGGCTGAAGTTTTGCTCCGGCGAACATGTCGGGCAGTTCGGCGTTATCGGGCACGAACGGGAGAATCTGCAGTGCGCTTTCGATTGTGCGCGCGAGTTCGGTGTCGGTGCAGTAGAGCGACGCGGAAACCTTGCACGTTTTGGCGCCTTTTTGCAGACGAATGGCGAGCGAGCCGGTGTCTGTTACGACGTTTTGGATGATAGTGTTGTTTGCGTATCTCGTGAGTGCCGACGATGTAAACTGAAGCGACACTTCAACATCGTAGCCGGTGGCGAGGTTAAAACTTTTGTTCGCCAGCTCGGAGAAGCGCTGTTCGATACTGGGGATATCCATCGAACCCTCCTAATGATGAGTTTTGTACGAAGAACTTTTGTTCATTTATCCACACGAAATATTCGTTTGCGCGCGTGTTTTGTCAATGTTTTTAAAACTTTCCTCAATTTTATCATTTTTTTTCAGCCGAACGGCAAAAATGTCGCGCGCAAGCGCAAAACTTTCCGCAATTTTATCAAATTTTCACCGCAACGGCTTTAATCTCGCAA
>CAYUDB010000069.1:1890-12228 GCA_964443405.1 uncultured bacterium
TTTTTCCGCGAGAGGGCACGCGCTTCGTGAAGCTGATGATTTTTCGCCTGCCGGAGGGCAAAACCGCTGCTCAACTTGTCATTTTTTTTCAGCCAAACGGCAAAACTTTCCGCAATTTTATCAAATTTTCACCGCAACGGCTTTAATCTCGCAAGCAGCTGCGCATTTGTCGCAAGTGCGCTGCCAAGTGAAACTTACGACGGCTCGCAAATCTCGAGAAATTTTGTCAAACTCGCCAGCAGCTGCGCATTTGTCGCCCGCTTGTCGCCAAAATTTTTCCGCGAGAGGGCACGCGCTTCGTGAAGCTGATGATTTTTCGCCTGCCGGAAGGCGCGGCTGTCGCGAAACTCAGCTCACAGGACAGTTCCGCAATTAAACGCACTCGCCAAAAACTCAATTCGCCTAGTCGCGTGAACGAGAAAAAGTTGGCGGCAAATGCAACGCAGAAGTAATTTAGTGGATTTTTCGCGCTATGGCAGAAAAAAATGAGCCGCTCATGCGAAAACTTTGAGCAACATGCGCCGCAAAACAAGCCGTCACATGGATTTTCGCCGCGCACGCCGCAAAAAACGCTACATATATATACGCGCCATTTTCAACTCGCCAAAACTCCGCCGCAGCACAAAAAAAAACGCCCGCAGCACCGCAAAATTCCACGGCAGCCGCAGGCAAATGTGGCGCTTCGGCACAAACTAAAGCGAAATCTTCTTGCCCGAGAAAAGATAGCGCTTGATCTTCTTCGTCGAGGTCTTGGGAAATTCCTCCTGCTGCAACCGAAAGCCCCGTATGCGCTTATAAGAAGCCATCGATGAGTTGACCTTCTCGACGATCTCCTTAAAAATGCCCTCCAAAGCGCTGTCCGAGAGGGAAGTGTGGTAAAACTCGTCGAGCGCGTCGAAATTTGGCACGATTATCGCGAAGACTTCCTCGTCGGCATCGCGCTGCTGACCTATGATGAGGCATTCGAGGACGAAAGGTGAGCAACTGAGCTTTTCTTCGATTTCCTCGGGGTAAACGTTTTTGCCGCCTGCAGTTACGATGAGGTTCTTCTCTCTTCCGGCGATGGTGATGTAGCCTTCGGAGTCTAAAAAGCCGAGGTCGCCTGTGCGAAACCAGCCGTCGTTGGTAAATGCTTCGTCGCTAGCGGACGGATTTTTGTAGTAACCGCCGAAAATGCTCGCGCCACGAGCCTGAATTTCGCCGATGCCGTTCGCATCGGGGTTGGCAATGCGCACAGTGACGCTCTCAAGTGGCGGACCGACGGTTTCGGGCTTGTTTTTGCCCTCGGGATTTGCCGAAAGCACCGGGGAAGTTTCGGAAAGCCCGTAGCCTTGCAGGAAACTGATGCCGAAATTGTTGAAAAACCGCACGACCTCGGGCTTAACTGCCGCGCCACCCGATACCATCAAGCGCATTTTGCCAAAACCCGCCTTGCGACGGAACGGTTTCATGAGAAGCTTGCCCGCATGTCCGCCGAAGACGCCATCGATGAGCTTACTTGCGCCCATAGCCGAGCCGAAGAGCTGTCGCGCCACAAAGCCTTTCTTCTCAACGCCTTTGATAATGCCCGCGTGAAACTTTTCGAATAGCATAGGCACGCCGACCATGAGCGTTGCGTCGGCGGTGGCGATGTCTTCGAGCAGTTCTTTTGCCCGAAGCACGCGGGAAAAGCACACAGTGCAGCCCATTGTTATCGGAGTGAGGAAGCCGCAGGTCGCCTCGAACGCGTGATGCGCCGGCAGCACCGAGAGGAAGGTGTCTTTTTCGGAGAAATTTATTCGACGAAGGATGTCAGCGAGGTTTGCCAGGATGTTTTTGTGCGTGAGGACGACGCCTTTTGGCGAACCCGTTGTTCCCGATGTGTAAATTATCACGGCAGGCGTCGAATCTGGGTAGTCGAGATGCGGATGCGAGGGGCTAGCCTCTGCACGCGCGATGCCGTCGAGCTTTTTGAGGTCGAAACTGGGCAATTCGGGGAAGAGCAGCTCCTCTTCGTCCTCGATGATGGCTTTAAATTTGGCGTCGTAGAACAGAGCTTTGGCGGAAGAGTGCCGAACGATGTGGCGAAGCTCCGCAGGTTTTTGCATGGAGTCAAGCGGGACGACGGTGCACCCAGAACATTGAATCGCGAAGTAAGCGATGCTCCACTCGAAGCTATTTTGCCCGACGAGCGCGATGTTGTCGCCGTGCCCGAAGCCCGAACGGCGCAGAAACGATGCAATCTTCACCGCCCGCGACCAAAAATCGCCGTATGAGAGGGTGATGAGGTTGCCGCTGCCATCATTTCGGGCGAGCGCGGGTTTATTTGGGAAGTTCGCTGCAGAGTTTTGGAGAAGTTTCGGTATAAGGTCGAGCCGTGATTTCGTCAAAGTCATGTGAAGCCTCGTATTTTTGGTGTTCAATTTTGCGCAACGAGCCTGTGTAAGCAAGCAAAATTTGTGCCAACGAGCGCAATGTTTTTTTCGTCGCGTCACTTTTTTGGGCGCGAGCTTGGATGAGGCGAGTTTTGGGCACAGTTTTTTTTTCGCGGCTCTGGAATTTTTGCGAGCGCTGGTGGAATTTTCGCGTGAGCTGGCAATTTTTTGGGGTGACTATGCGAATGGCTGTGGCAGCTTGCAATTTGCGATAGTTTGGCGGCATCGCGCGGCATTCTGCCATGTGGAACTTGTGAGCGAGTATTTTTTTCGCGCGGGATTTATAGTGAAGTAGCGTTGTGAACGAGTGTTTTGCCTGTGTGCGCCATTGCGAGCGCTGTGCATTTTGGCAAATTTTTCGTGCATGTGCAAAAACCGATTATGTGGTTGTGCAAAACAGTTTTGCGCGCTTGTGCACGAGCGAGTTTTTTAGTTGCAGTGCCAATGTGGTTGTGCAAAAGTGCGATGAATTTTGGCGAAAGTGCGCTGCGACTCAGCAAACTTTTCGTGCGGAAGTTTATTTGGCACATGCAGTTTTTCGTATGCGCAAAACTGTTTTGCAAAAAGCATGAACGTTTTTGGAAAAGTTGTCGTATCTTCAGCAGAAATCTGCGTAACTGTTTCAATTACAAGAAGGTTGTGATTTTATCGAAAAAGTCTTTCACTTCCTCGACAGAGCTTCCTTCCACAATGATGCGCATTATTGGTTCTGTGTTTGAGCGGCGAATGTGCACAAAACCGTTTTCGTGCGCAAACCAAAATCCATCGTCCGCACGAAAACTGCTGGGCGCAAATGCCGCAATGACATCTTGCAAAAACTTGTCGAAATTGTGTGGCAGCTCAAACTTGCGCTTATCCATCACCTTGCGCGGAAATTCTTGAACAAGTTGCGACACTGTTTGCCCGCGCTCTGCCATCAGCGACAGCACGAGCGCAGCCCCAACTCCCGAGTCTCGCACTGCATGCAACGAAGGTAAAATCGCCCCACCGTTTCCCTCACCTGCGAAAACGCAATTTTTATCAATAGCCATGCGTGAAACCCAAAATTCTCCCACCGGAGTGCGAAACACTTGTGTGCCATACTTTTGCGCCAAAAACTCCGCAAATGTGCTTGACGAAAGGTTTATCGCAATCGGCGCAGATATTTTTGATAACACATGCTCAGCACACAGCGCGAACGTGAATTCTTCGCCAATTATTTCGCCGCGCTCATCGACAATTGCCAAACGGTCTGCGTCGGGATCGGTGGCAAAGCCAATGTGCGCACCAGTTTCGCGCACGAAATTGCTAAGCTGCACCAGATTTTGCGCCACAGGCTCGGGATTGTGAGCGAAGTTGCCATTTGGCTCGCCGTTTATTGACATAACCTCGCAACCCATTTTAGCGCAAAGCGTTGGCAACAAAAGTGCACCCGCGCCATTTGTGGCATCGTAAGCTATTTTAAAATTCGCGCTGCGCACAGCACCAATGTTCACAAATTGCGATGCCAAAATTTTCTCAATGTGCAAGGCGATGGCGGTTTCATCGGTATCAATTTGTCCAACTTGCGCATGAGGCGTATAACACGTGCATTTTTTGTATTCATCGAAGGAAGTCCAAAAGCTTTTTGGCAAAAATAGTCCGTGCTCATCCACAAGCTTTATGCCATTGTATTCCAAAGGATTATGTGATGCGGTAACTATAACAGCGCCAGCACAGGCTGTGGTTTTGGCAAAAATCATAGCCGTGGGCGTTGGGCAAATGCCTAGTTCAATAACATCCCGCCCGCAAAGAGCGAGTATGGCTTCGCATGCGCGCATAATTGCCACACCAGACGGGCGTGAGTCGCGAGCAATGGCGATTTTGCCGGCTGGCACATGCGCGTGAAAATGAGCCATCAATGCGTCTATAAAGTCAAATGTCCAATCTGTGCCCAAAATTCCGCGGGCGCCTGAAATTGTTGTCTGCATAATCTCTCCTGAAAACTATCGCAGTAAGAAAATGCTTCTTTTTCAATCGTCAAGTTTTTGTCAGCGCCTACAGCGCCCACATTGGCAAAAATTTAGGCAACATAGAGGAAATTTCATCGATTTCCTCATGCAGTTTTTCAAAAACACTCACATTCTCACAACTGTGAGTGATTACAGGAAGCATCAAATTTTTTATCAGCTCCACGGCGCTCGCACCAGGCAATGGTTTCGATTAAAAAGCAAAACTATACCATGAATTTTCTTTTTGTGCGAAACATAAGCCGTTGCGAATTTCGATTCAACGAAGGAGCATAAAAAAGTGGTTGAAAATCATTGTCTTATGTCAAAGCAAAAAAAACCCGACGTCGCGCGACATCGGGTTTGGAAAACGAGTATTGAAGGATTACCACTTGAAGTGAGCGAAGGCACGGTTGGCTTCCGCCATTTTGATGGTATCCTCGCGCTTTTTGACAGAACCACCCTGATTGTTCGAGGCGTCGATAAGCTCAGCTGCGAGCTTACGTGCGAAACCGTGATCGCCGCGTTTGCCTGTGTAGTTGAGAATCCAACGAATGGCAAGCGAAACTTGGCGCTCGGGACGAACTTCGACGGGAACTTGATATGTTGCACCGCCAACACGGCGTGAACGAACTTCAAGAGGTGGGCGGACATTTTGGATGGCACGTTCGAAAATATCGATGCCACGTTTGCCCGTTTTCTGTTCGATCATGTCAAGTGCATCGTAAAAAACATTTTGCGCTGTTGAGCGCTTGCCGTCGTGCATGACGACATTGATAAACCGCGTAACCAAAAGACTGCCATAGCGGAAGTCTGGTGCGGCTTGCCTCTTTTGAGGTCTTCTCCTTCTCGACATTAAAAAAATCCCCCTAAACTATTTTTTTCTCATTTTTTCAAAGTCAATAAGAAACATCGGATGCCCGAATGTGTCAAGGAAATTTTCACGCACGGTAGAAAACCTTTTTCATTTTTTCTTCAAACGTGCGGTAAATGCCCTCGTTGAGCAATATGAGCCTGAGTTCGCGCAAGTTACGTGCGTCAAGTAAGCTGTCGATGAGCACCGGAATCATCGCATCTGCCGAGAGCTGAGGGTCGCATTTGCCCAGTGCTGTGCCAAACGCAGGTAGTGCAACGCTCTCGAGTTTGAGTTCTTCTGCTCGTTTGAGGCAGTTTTTTGTGCCTGCGGCGATGCTGTCGAAAGTGGGGGCGAGGTCTTGTCCCATGATGACTACGTGCAGAATTTTTTGCGCGCGCAATTCACCTGCAGAACTCACTGCCACTTCCCCGAGCTGCAATGGACCTTGTTTCATCGCTTCGGTTTCCACTTCTTCGCCCGCTTTTTTCTTTATCGATTCGCCAATTCTTCCGCCAAGCCAAAGCCTGTCGTTGGCGCAGACAGCTATTGCCTGTGAATCGCTTTCGGCTATGTCGCCCCAGCTAAGTGTAACTTTCACTTTGCCTATTTTTAACTCCATTTTCCCTCCCCAGAGTTGTGGAATAAATAAGAATTAACTTGCATCACGGTAAAAGAAATAAACATATGCAAGATTAGCACCAACAAATCTATTGAAAAAATAACGCACTTGAGCCAATACCGAGAGAATTATTGTTCCGCTTTTTCGGTAACCACTCGCGAGCGAACAGTCCAGGCATCGGTGTAGCCGGCGCGTTTGAGCTGGGATAAAAGCTTTTCTGCCTCATCGGAGCTTTGGCAATTGCCCGCACGTACCTTATAGTATGGCGGGTCGAATTCCACAAAAACCTCGATGTCAAGTTTCGACGCAATTTCATCGGCTTTTGCCTTCGCCTCATCTTGCTGCACAGTGGAGAAAACTTGCACGCGATAACCCCAACCCGCAACAGAAGCATCAGTTGTTTGTGCTGTAGCTTTGGTGGAGAAAGTGTTGTCATCGGCTTTCGGAGCGTCTTTTTGAGGTTGCCGATCTGTAACTGCCAAAACGGGCATTTCTTGTGCGCCAGACGGCATGGAATATTTTCGCGTGCCGGTGGTGTTTGCGTCGGTGTTCTCGCCGACTGTCTTCTGTGCTGCTATGCAACCTTCTAGCGAAAATAAAAGCAAAACTATTATCGCTATTGCCGTTATCCAAAGGCAGAGTGCTTTCATATTGTCTCCTGTTTGCGAACAAGGTTACAATAATTTATAAATATTGTGCCAGTTCGGGCGATTCTTTAAGCTTGGTTATCAGCTCGCGCATTTCGGAAATTCGGGTTTTGTTCATCACAAAAGTGACATTGTCGATTCGCACAACGACGAGGTCGGATACGCCGAAAGTTACTATTACGCCATCGCTATCGTTGTAAACGGTTGTTTCGAAAGTTTCGAACAGCCCTGTTTTGCCCTTGCCGGCGGTAACGTTGTTGTTGCGATCGGAGTTGAGCACACGTTCGAGCGCGCTCCAACTACCGAGATCATCCCACAAAAAAGAACCCCACAGCACTGTTACTTCTTCTGATTTTTCTAAAATTGCATAGTCTATGCTTATGGAAGGTGCTGCCTCAAAAGCGATTGCGAGTTTCTCTTCTGCCTGCGGCGTGTGATAATGCGCGATGTAATCGTCGATAAGCGCCGCAAACTCGGGTAAAAAATTGCGAGCTTGTTCTAAGATTTTGCCCGCTCGAAATATGAAATTGCCCGAATTCCAAAGGTATTCGCCCGAAAGATAATATTCCTGAGCCTTTATGCGCGAAGGTTTTTCTTGAAAAGATTTTACGTAAAAACTGCGTATGCCGTTGTTTTCCATGAATTTTTCGCCTGTGTGGATGTAACCATAGGCGGTTTCGGCACGTGTGGGCTGGATGCCCATGAGCACGAGCTTGTCGTTTGAGCGGACAATTTCACCTGCAAACGCTAAAGTATCGACGAACATATTCACCGGTGAAATAAAATGGTCGGATGACAAAACATACATTACGCCGTCGCCATATTCTGCACAAATCTTTGCGGCTGCGAGGATTATTGCGGGTGCAGTGTTTTTTGCCACAGGTTCGATGATGAATCTATCATCGGATATGTCGGGTTCGTATTCGCGTATAGTGTTTTTGAGTTCATTGCCAGTGATTATTAATGTGCGTTCGAATGGCACGATAGATAACGTGCGCTTCAGTGTTTCGCGGATCATTGTATGCTCGGAGACGAGCTTTACCACTTGTTTTGGACGGTTGGTTTTGCTTGCGGGCCAAAATCTTTCGCCTTTGCCGCCTGCGAGTATGAGAACGAATTCATCCATTTTATGCTCCTTTTAGTGTGCGCATTTTTACACACTTCCCGTAAGGATATTTAATTTTTCATCCATGTCAATATTTTGTTGATGCTCATGATGCTGTAAACAACTAATTGCCAATTAGCATGCGGAGCATGCTTTTTCAGAGGCTACGCCTCCTGCTCTAAATTAAGGCGCCCACTGGCGCCGGCGTAGCCGCGTAGAGGTGCCCACTGGCGCCCTCCTGCTCTAGTAAACATTTTCGACATTAGTTTGGCGAGATGAGCGTGATAATTCAAAACCACCAAGTGAAAGGACTTGGTGGTTTTCTATGAGAAGCGACAATTTTAGCACTGATTTTGTTTTTCCCTTACACAGCCCATCTCATCAAGTGCATGCGGCATGCGGAGCATGCTTATTAGAGGCTACGCCTCCTGGTTTAAACAACAATAAAAATGCCCACTGGCGCAGAGGCTACGCCTCCTGGTTTAAATTAAGGCGCCACTGGCGCCCTCCTGCTCTGGTAAACATTTTCGACATTGTTTGGCGAGACGAGCGTGATAATTCAAAACCACCAAGTGAAAGGACTTGGTGGTTTTCTATGAGAAGCGACAATTTTAGCACTGATTTTGTTTTTCCCTTACACAGCCCATCTCATCAAGTGCATGCGGCATGCGGAGCATGCTTATTAGAGGCTACGCCTCCTGGTTTAAACAACAATAAAAATGCCCACTGGCGCAGAGAGCTACGCCTCCTGGTTTAAATAACAATAAAATGCCCACTGGCGCCGGCGTAGCCGCGTAGAGGTGCCCACTGGCACCAACTGGCACCGGCGGGCACAAAGAAATTGACAGCTGGCTGTAAGGAGTTTAAATTGGAGCTTTCTCTACAAAGGTTCAAACCAAAGGCATTATGGCACACGATATAACAAAAATCCGAAACATTGGCGTTGCAGCGCACATAGATGCGGGCAAAACTACTACAACCGAACGCATACTTTACTATGCAGGCAAAATTCACCGCATGGGCGAAGTGGATGACGGCACCACTCAAATGGATTGGATGGAACAGGAAAAAGAACGTGGCATCACCATAACGGCAGCTGCAACAACACTTTTCTGGCGCGACTGTCAAATAAACCTCATCGATACACCCGGACATGTAGATTTCACAGTTGAGGTGGAGAGGTCGTTGCGTGCACTTGACGGCGCAGTTGTGGTGCTTTGTGCAGTGGCTGGAGTTCAACCGCAAACTGAGACAATTTGGCGACAAGTGCGCAAATACAATGTTCCGCGAATAATTTTTGTGAACAAAATGGACCGCTCGGGTGCCGATTTCGAGCATGCGGTGGAGACAATGGCACAGAAACTCGGGGTTATTGCCACGCCGATAGTGTTGCCCATTGGCGCCGAAGACAGTTTCGCGGGCATAGTTGATCTCATCGACATGCGTGCTTTTGTGTGGAACAATTCTACAAGCGGTGACTTTGAAACCGTGCCTATTCCGCCAGAGCTCATGGATAACGCAGAAATTGCGCGTTTACAAATGCTCGAAAATTTGGCAGAATGCGACGACGAAATTCTCGAATGTGTGCTCGAAGAAAAAAGTCCCTCTCCCGACTGCGTTCGTGCAGCGATTCGCAAAGCAGTTGGCGAGTGCAAGTTTGTGCCAGTTTTGGCGGGCACGGCTTTGAGAAATTTGGCAATACAGCCACTTTTAGATGCGATAGTCGATTTTCTGCCGTCACCGGCGGAACTGCCACCTGCCATTGGCGTACACCCAAAAACGGGTGACGAGATCTCTCGTAAACCCGATATCGACGCACCTTTTGCGGCACTTGTGTTCAAAATTGCCGCAGATGCTTTCGTTGACAGGCTTGCGTTTTTGCGCATATATTCTGGCAATGTGAAAGTGGGCACGCAATATTTCAACTCGCGCACTGGTCAAAAAGAGCGTGTGCAAAAGATTTTTCGCGTGCACGCCAACAAACGTGAAGAACTGTCGCAAGCTTTTGCGGGAGACGTAATTGCAGTGGCTGGTTTGCGCACAACCGCCACAGGCGATACACTTTGTGACCCCGACAAACCCATAACATTTGAACGCATCGAGTTTCCCGAACCTGTTATTTTCATTGCCGTCGAACCAAAATCGAAGGCAGACGAAGACAAAATGGTCAAAACACTTGAGCGCCTTGCCGATGAAGATCCATCATTCCGTTATCGTCTCGACAGCGAAACGGGACAAACGGTTATATCGGGCATGGGCGAGCTGCATCTCGATATTATTGTTGACCGTATGTTGCGCGAATTTCGTGTGGACGTGAACATTGGTAAGCCGCAAGTTTCCTATCGCGAAACAGTTACCGAAAAGTATCGTTCCCAATTCACCCTCGATCGCATGATGGGTAACCACCATCTCTATGCGGTGGTTGACATCGAAGTGTTGCCCGCCGAGACTCAAAGTGGGTTCAAACTTTCAGCAGTACTGCCCAAAAATGCCGAAATTCCACCCGAATTTGTCGATGCAGCGTTGCGTGGCATAAACTCAGCCAAAGACAGCGGACCAATTGCAGGTTATCCGCTCTTGGACATGTGGGTGCGAGTGCGCAACTTAGAATTCGATGTGGAGCATTCGACGCCTGTGGCATTTGAAATGGCGGCATCGCAGGCATTTGGGGGCATCGTACGTTCGGCAAAACCTGCTTTGCTCGAACCTGTTATGGACATTGAGGTTATA
>CAYUDB010000070.1:0-12159 GCA_964443405.1 uncultured bacterium
ATTATCGTTACCCTCGGCGGCGGTTAAACCTTTCTCTATGCAGTATTTTTGATAATTGAGTGCAGTCTCGTAACGGTGATGTCCGTCAGCGATGAACAATGTTTTATCGCTAAGACATTTTTGCACAGTTTCAATCACATGAGTATCGGTTATAGTCCACATTTTGTGCGCAACACCGTATTCGTCGGTTGCAAAAATATCGGGAGTTTTCCCGGCAATAAACGCTTCGATGGCGTCATCAGCGATTTTTTGCACATCAGAATAGAGCATGAAAATGTGCCCAACTTGCCCGCGTATGTGCTTGGTGAGGTTGAGGCGGTCGGCTTTGGGACCAGCAAGTGTTTTTTCGTGTGCTTTCACGCCCGAACCGTGTGGCTCGAGTTCGGCAAGTGCCACAAAACCTTTGCGTGTAATGCTTTTGCCATCCACTTCGAAAGCTTGATGATAGGCGAAAATCGCGTCATTTTCGATGCGGCGCAAAATACCTTCATCGAGCCAAGCTTGCATGTAAGCGGCAGCGCGGGTGTAATAATTCGAATAATCGTCGTCGGACGGATGCTTGTAACCAAGCTCGATGCGAATGAAATTGTGCGGATGGTTTGCGTAATACTTCTTCTGCATGTCGGGGGTGATTTTGTCGTAGGGTTGTGTTATGAGCACCGAAACATCGGTGCCAATTTTCGTCTTGCAGTAACGCACTGCCTTGAATGGTTTTATACGTGCCATATCTCCTCCAATATAAGTTTTTTGCAATATCTTCACTATTTTCAGCTTCGCAACATTTTTGTGCATGAAACCATGGCACGCGGAGCAGACTTTTCAACACTAGTGGCGCCTTTCCTACCTTATTTGATCATATGTGATTTCAAAACCGAAAATCCCGCCACCGCGTTTCACATCGTAAACACCATATTCAATAACGAATTACTAGCAAAACTCGTGAAACAAAGCGTCTGTCGTGCTGGTAAAACCTTGATTGCAGACAGGCTGTTGCAAGTTATTAGGGTAAGTATGGCTTGATCTTTGACAAAATGTGCCCAGCATCTGCGGACAATTGATAAAAAAGATGCGCTCTTGAGGAAATTAGACGCGGTCGATGAAGGAATCGATGAGGTCGGCAATCTCATCATTTTTGCGCGAAAAAATAGACGACGAATCGTTGAAAGTGCTGTCGGAACGCCATTGTGCTTTCAGTTTACGTAAAATCGGCGGAACATCCGATTCTTTTATGTATTGTCCAAGTGCTTCGATGAGCAGTGTGAGCAGCTCTTTTACCTGATTTTTCGGCAAATAGGTGAGTGCAAGTGTCCAGTTTTCGGCAATGTAAATTAGCGTTTTTTTCGCATAACGCCCTTGGTTTGTGCGAAGAAGCTTGATTATAGTTATGCGTAAATTTGGATATTCTGTAAACACTTGTCGCAAAAACACATCCGACGCTAAAAGCGAATTGCGCACCAAATTTTGAACAACATCCCGACGAAAATCGCCATCACATTCGGCGAAAATCTTGCGTGCAGTATTAGTTGCAGCAGGGATAGAATATGACGCAAGTAGCGATGTAACATGAAGTTTCAGACGCATGTCATGGTCTTCAGCAGCTGCAACAATAAAGTTTAGCGCCCAATCTTTATCGACCTGATTTGCCAAATACAATACGTTGACAGTTCGCGCAAGAACTTCCGCATCAGTAAAAGAACCACCGTCACGGCGCGAGAAAGTGGGCAAAGCAGCAAAATATCTTTCGATGCGTTCTTTTATGAAATCGTTTGAGTTGTCAAAAACTTCTTTCACCACAAGCGTAAATTCCACGCGCTTTCTACCAAGCTCATCAAAAAGTGCATCGGCGAGCTTTGCTTTGTCGAATTTGGCGAAAATTGTTTTCATTTGCTGCGAATATGACCAAAAATCATCACCTAGTGCCGCAAGAACCACGCCTAACGATTCGGGTTCGGTGAGCGATGCGAAAAATTTAGCAGTATCAGCTTCTATTTTGGGCGTGTGGTTTGCTTGAAGTCGTGTTTCGAAATCGATAATAATTTTTATAACGGTTGCATAACGCTTATAAATAAAAAAGAAACGAGCAAGTTTGGCTAGAGTTGGCGTGAGCGCAAAATACTCTGCCGATGCTGGGGCAAGCTTGGCTTTCCTCTCGAGAAGTGTGTCTAATATTTTGATATTCATGGAGATATCGCCAAATAAATTGAGCGCATCAACTATAATATCGAGCGCATCGAAAACCCATGCCGCATTTGTAGCACGATGAAAATCGAGAAGCTTTGCGTAAAGTGCCAAAAGCTCATCGGTTTGGCGATTTTTGATAAGCAACGTGACAACTTCCTCAAAGTGATCGCGAAATTCCTGAGTAAAACCTCTGCTGTGAGAAAGTTTCAAAAATTCCACAAAGTTTTTGGGCATTTCGAGAGCATCGTTTTGAGCAATAGGCATAGGTGGTGTTGGTTTCGCTTCGATTTCGGGTGCAGTTTTTTGTTCTTGCAAGTTTAACAGAAGGTCGAGTGCTCTTGCAAACGTTTTTTTCTGTTCGGCATTGGCATTGCGATACACAGATTTGGCAATTTCCAGCAAATGAACGTCATCTTCCTTTAGCTCGGCTATGTTACGTTTCAAAAGCTCTGTTTTGTCAATCATGTTTGCAACTTGGTTCAAAATATCGGCTTCAGTATTTTTTTGTGTAAGTGTTTCGAGAAGTTGCTTGCCCACGCGGGTTCCCAACAAACCAGTATTGGCGCCCAAAAGTGTGTTCAATGCGCGAATGGGTTTTTTCTCTTCGATAGGTAGCGGCACGGCGTTGAGTATTTGCTCAAAAAGTTTATTCGGGTGTGGATTTTTGACTGTGGGCAAATCTATTGCTGCAAGTGGATCACGTTTTTTTGTAGCGACTGCCGGTGTAACTTCGATTTTTCTTTCGGGCAATTCCACGCCCCGGAGCATAATATGTGCAACACCATGTTGCTTAAGCTTTTCGGCAAGATGGACAACCGGTGTTTTGTTGACCATGTATTCCTGCACAATTTTGAAAAAACTCTTTAACTCATCGCGCGAAAAACCGTTTGAAAAAATCAAACCCTCGAAACCGTAAAAATCGAAGCGCCGCGCGAGCAAATGCGAATGCTCGTTCGTGAAACAACCACTATCGTTCAGTTCGACGGCATTGCCATCGGGTGATTTCGTGATAGAAAATTTGCCATTATTACTTTGAAGCAAATGCAAAATACTGTTCGCAGTGCCCGCGGCAGCACGCTCAAACATTGGGTTTCCCGTGCCATGTGTTTCTACTATATCGAAGGTCAGAAACAGTCCACGGAAAAAATTTTCGCAAACTTCTGCATCAATTGCGATTGGTGTTTGTTTCATTGCAAAAAATTTTAGTTTTGCTGCGCAGCTTTTGCGCGGTTTGAGAAAATCTTGTAAGCAGTAAATCCGCCAATAACCACCAAAACCATAATAGTGAATACCGGCAACAATATCGCTAGCACAGAAAAAATAATGGATGCTACATTTTCGAGTGTAGAAACGACAAAATTGGTTATGCCACCTGTTAGTGTCGTCGATAAACCGCGCAATAGCACACTAGAGCCTTGAATTAGACCTGCACTGCCGCCACCAGCGATTATTGCCGTGCTCCATCGCAAAACAGGGTGTATATCTGTTATGAACGATGCGGCAACAATTGTGCCGGCAATTACAGCAGTGGGTGTTGCGATTGTATCGAGCGCATTATCCACCCAAGGAATATAATAGGCGGCAATTTCTAAAACCGTTGCCACCGAGAAGGTTATAAGTGCTGGCAATGAACCTATCCAAGCAAAATCGGGTGCAAGTTCAAAATAGCCCAAATAAACCGCCAAACTCATAGCCAAAAGCGGCACAAATACTCGAAAACCGCAACACGCTGCAAGCGCTATGCCTATGATTACAAATACAACTGTTTCCACTTCGGCTCCATGTGAAATGCTCTAACAATTATAACTTATCTCTCGTTCATTTCAATTTTTTTTTTGACCAATGAACACCATTTACCGTATTTGCAGCACTGCATGACAAATCTTGTTTCTTCGAAAAAAGTATGCCTTGCCACACAAAGAAACACGATTTTTTTCGCCTGTTCAATTGCTAACAACAACAACACCTCACAGCATGAAAAAACTAAGCATGTGTTTGTGCCAGTTCTTCTGCATAAATAAAGCCTTTGCAAAACGCATGAAACAACTATTTTACTGGGCTATATGAGTGAACATTTTCTTTTGAGAAAGGCTTGCAAAAAGGGGGAAATATGCTGCCAAAGTTTTTTGGTCAATTTCTTTTGGAGCGCAATGTCATTTCCGAAGCTCAGCTAACCGACGCAGTTCGTTACCAAAAAAGCCGTTCGCCAAAACTCGGCGAACTCGCTGTACAGCAAGGTTTTCTTTCGCCAAGCCAAGCCGATGAAATAAGTTTGAAACAGCGTATTGAAGATAAGCTTTTCGGTCAAATAGCGCTCGAATTGGACTATCTTACCGAAACGCAGCTCGAAATTCTTGTGTCGATTCAAAAAAACAGCCACATTTTTCTGGGTGAAGCTTTTGTGGAACTCGAGGTTCTATCTGCTGAAGACTTGGGCTATTACCTTGCAGAATTTCGCAAGCTCCAACAACCAATCGAATCATTCGATAGTCTTGTGCCCGAAGGTTTTCCATTCCCGAACGAGGCAAAAGCCATACTGGGCACAACATCCAAAGTGGTGCGCCGTATGTGCGATATGCTCATAAAATTCGGGCGCGGTAATGTAGTAGAGTTTACAAATAATTTGCATGTGATAGTTCTCGTAGAGCTTTCTGGCAAACTTGAGTTCCGTTATTTCCTCAATCTACCGCAAGTTTTAGCAATGGAATTGGCACGCAAAGTTTACCAGCACGACGACGAAAGTTTCGATGAGCATATTGCAAACGAATTTTTGTGTGAACTTGCGAATATCGCATCATCAAATTTGCAGGGAATTTTTTCGCAATTGGGACACAACGTGATAGTTTCGGCACCTATAGTTATCCCAAAGCCCAAAAAGAGCTTGTACAAAGCGCTTTACGGGCAAAAAATCATCGAGTTTCCCGCATCTACTCCATCCGACATTTTCAGTGTTGGCATGATATACGAAGTCGAATGAATTTCACGCACACACGCATGCTGTGTCTTAAAAGCGGCTGGCGCCGCGCAACACGATTGGTAGTGGTGTCGATAAATGGCTGCATCACAACGCACAAGATAGGCGATGAAGGAAAAAGGGGGTAGTGTGCAGCAGGGGGGGGTTACTGAAAAGTAAATGGCACACACGCATGCTGTGTCTTAAAAGCGGCTGGCGCCGCGACGCACGATTGGTAGTGGTGAGGGAGGGTTCGATAACAGTTTAAACACCGTGCAAAGCGATAATGTGCTCTGGAATCGGTGTTGAAACGCCCAGCGCGAGAAATTTATGGTTATTTTGTGCTGCGCAAAGGACGTTTGAAAATATCCAGTTTTTCGACAAGCATTTCTGCGGCAAGAAAAAGTAGTGCCAAAATCAAAAGTGGGCGCCAAAGCTCAAAACCATAGCGCGTTGAAAGCACTTGAGAGCCTATATCCGCATCGGCATCAAGCCAGTTGACTTTGATTTTTTTGCGCTCGGCAATGTCGAGAGGAGTGAGATCGCCTTCGTTGCCGTCAACGTTGGCGCAGAAAAGATCGACAGTATCGCCGTTGGCAGTTATCGCATAAACACCCGCACGCGGCAATTCATCTACAAAAACTGTGGCTTTGCCGCCAACAAATTTTGGCAACACGAAAATTTCCCCACCACCAGGCAAAAGAATCGCAATTTTTCCCGACTCAAAATCTTGCAAAGTTCGCGCCGCTTTCGAACCAACCAGAAAACCTGTGTCAAAATAAGCCGCGTCGGAAGCGAGGTATTGGCAAAACCTTTGCACAACAGGCACAAAGAAACCCGAAAGTGCCACATTGCCCCAAGCAAGCTCGGGCGAGAAGCCACATAAAAGCACCCTGCCATCGCCCAATGCCAGCTCCGATACTGCACTTTTGCCGTTGTCGAAAAACGCAAGGCTTCTGCCGTCACGTATTTCAAACGACAGAAATTTGCCAACTTCCGCTTCGGGCAAACCGGTCTGCTCAAAAATTGAGAAAACAGGGTGCGTAAAATCAACTTTGCCAAAACGCAAAAGCGCATTCGATGTAGTATCGCCTAAAAAACCATCGAAGACTATATTGCCAAAATTAGCAAGCAGTTGCGAAAAATCTGTTGGCGATGCGGCAGATTTTTCTCCCGGGAAAATTAGCACGCCACCACCCGATGACGCAAAAGCACGCGTTTTTTGCAATGCTGCCGGCGAAAGCTTTTGCGGAGAACAAAGTACTATCACGTCGTAGTTTTCGAGTGGCTCTTGTCCCAAAGTCGCATCGCTACGTTCGGTGAGCGCAAAAAATTTCGATTCACCTTCGGGGGCAAGCGCAAACTTGATAAATTTACGTGTCGAGGCGTCGCCTACAATGAGCACACGCACTTTTTCGGGTATGCGAAATGTGACATAACGCCGATTATCTGTCGTCAGATTGTCGCTAGAAAGCTCAACAAAACCCCAATGGAAACCCGCGTTACCGCTTTGCGCAGAAAGAGTTACTGTTTGCAACGCCTCTGGCGCCATATCGAAAAACTGTTGCGAGTTTTTGCGCCCATCGATAACTAACGATGCCACAATGCCTGTAGCAGATTTATCGCGGTTGTTTTTTATTCCCGCAGTTATATCAAAAGTGGAGTTTGCCTCAAGTAATTGTGGTGGAAAATCGATTTGTGTCACAGTGCGATTTTCGGGCTTATCCGCTTCAATGGCAAACACGTTTACAGGTATATTGTCGGGCAACTTCGCAATGCCATTGCGCCATGAATTTTCGATGTTATCGGTTATGAGATAGATTTCGCTGTGGAGCATATTCTGCTGTTTGAGCATTTCGGCAGCCTGTTCAATTGCCGCAGAAATATCTGTGCCTCGATCGGAAAGTGATGCTGTGTCGAGGATTGCTGCGAGGTTTGAGTAAAATCGCGTGGGTTTTGGCGTGAGCCATTTGCATTTGTCGGAAAAAGTGCCAACGCATGCCATGTCGCCTTCTTCGAGCACCGCGAGAATTTTTTTCGCAATGGCTTTCTCGTGTGTGAAAATATCGGCATTGCTCCGAACGGCACCTGTCGAATACGAGTTATCGACCAAAATTGCTATAGCTGTTGGTTCATGCCCCTTTTTGTTGCCGAAAGAAACATTGCGTATAGCGGGTCGAGTGAAGGCGGCAAGTATGCAAAGTAGGGCAAGTGTGCGTAAAATCAAAAGCAACCATTGGCGCAACTTTATGCGGCGCATTTGCCTGCGATGAATTTCGTTGAGAAAGCGCAAATCAGAAAAAAGCTGCTCGCGCGTCTTGTGTCGTGTGAACAGATGAATAAGTATCGGCAAAGCCGCAAGTGAAAGCACCGGAAGAAGATATGTGTTCAAAAAAGTGAGCATTTTTCTCCAAGCTTAAAAACTACTGCAAATGCAGTTGTAGAAATCTGCAACTAAAATGCTTTTCTCGACAGCGCCCATTGTGAGCGCCGTCGAAAAAGAGTGATGAATTACATAGAGCAATGATTATTTAATCTCGAGCAATTCTACATCGAAAGTCAAATCGTTGCCTGCAAGAGGATGATTGAGGTCGAGGAAAATTGTATCGCCATCAATTTTGGTAACAACTGCAAGCTGCGCTTCATCTTCCGAAAAAGCAAGTTCGAGCATCATGCCCACTTCGGGAACAATGTCGAGCGGAAATTCGCTGCGTGGCACAGGGAATGTGTTTTCTTCGCTGCGTTCACCGTAGGCATCGGCTGCGAGAACTGTGAAATGAGCTTTTTCGCCAACCTCGAGTTCGGTAATTTTCTGTTCAAAAAGCGGAATAACCTGCTCTTGCCCAATTTCAAATTCGAGTGGCTCGCTGCCTTCAGAGCTGTCGAAAATTGTGCCATCGGCAAGTGTGCCTGTGTACGCCACGACGACTGTGTCGCCGATTTTTGGTTTTGGCATGATGCCTCCCCTATTGTTTAAGTTATCGATAATGTGGTTTACAAAATTTTTATTTTTTAACAAGAGCAATGTGCAATTCATCGAGCTGTTCAGTATCAACCTCAGCGGGACATCCGTCCATAAGTGATTGCGCCGTAGTGGTTTTAGGAAAAGCAATCACATCGCGTATCGACGGCGCAGCAGCTAAAATCATCACAAGCCTATCGAAACCGAAGGCTATGCCACCGTGAGGCGGCACACCATATTGGAGCGCATCGAGCAAAAAGCCAAATTTGTTGCGCGCCTGCTCTTCGGTAAAACCTATGAGCCTGAAAATCTTAGCCTGAAGCTCCGAATCGAAAATTCGAATGGATCCACCCGCAACTTCGAAACCATCCAAAACAAGGTCATATGCTTCGGCTCGAACTGCGGCAGGTTCTGTATCTAGTTTTGACACATCGCTTTCCACAGGTTTGGTGAACGGGTGATGAGATGGAGTTATGCCTGAAGGTGTATCTGCTTCCTCGAAAAGCGGGAAATTCACTAGCCACAGAGCGCGATGGATGGTCTTGTCGATAAGCCCAAGTTCTTCGGCGAGCATGGTGCGCATGCCACCTAGGACTTTTGCTACAATTTTGGGCTTGTCGGCGGCGAAAAGTAAAAGCGAACCCATTTCCATTGTATAACCAGCCGCATCGCGCAGTTTTTCGGTGAAAGCAGGCGAGAAAAACTTCGCAATCCCGCCTTCGAAACCATTTTCGCCAAATTTACAATGCGGTAAACCGCCAGCGCCCCATTCCTGAGCTATGCGAGTGAGGTCGTCGAGTTTTTTGCGTGAGAACTCGGCACCGTTTGGCAGGCAAAGCATACGCACAACTTTTCCTTCGGCAATAGCTTTTTCAAAAACACCAAAGCCGGATTGGGCGGCAATATTTGAAATATCGATTATCTGTTGTTTTATGCGCAGGTCGGGCTTATCGGAGCCGTAAAGTGTTTGCGCCTCGTCGAATGACACACGTGGAAGCGGTAGCGGTAATATTACGCCCGCAGTTTTGTGAACAATATGTGCGAGCAAGCCTTCTGCAAGTTTCATCACATCGTCGGCTTCTACAAAAGACATTTCGATATCGATTTGTGTGAATTCGGGTTGACGGTCGGCACGAAGATCTTCGTCGCGGAAGCATTTTGCCATGTAATAGTATCTGTCGAAACCACTTATCATAAAAGCTTGTTTATACATCTGTGGCGACTGTGGCAACGCAAAAAATCTGCCTGCAAAATTTCGAGATGGAATAAGAAAATCGCGCGCGCCTTCAGGTGTGCTGCGAACCAAATATGGTGGCTCAATTTCGAGAAATTCACAAGCATTGAGATACTCGCGTGTAGCCTGTAATGCCTTGTGGCGCATTATGATATTTTTTTGCATGCATGGGCGGCGCAAGTCGAGATAGCGATATTTGAGGCGAGTATCCTCGTTGGCGGTTATCTCGTCTTCAATTGGAAATGGTGAAAGTTTTGAGCGCGAAAAAATCTCGAGTTTTTCGGTGATAATTTCGATTTCGCCCGTATGCATTTTGGGGTTGCGTGCTTCGTTTGGTCGCATAACAACTGTGCCAGTGATTCCGATAACGTCTTGGCTTTTAAGTGAATTGCCTTGCTCAAAAAGTCCTTGATTTTCGGGCACAAAGGTAACTTGTGTTTCACCGTAACGGTCACGGACAATGATGAACAACACTCCACCAAAATTTCGTATATGTTGCACCCAGCCCGCAAGCCGGACGGTCCTACCTGCATATGTGGCATCGAGTTCGCCGCAGTTGTGAGTTCTTAGCATTTTCCTCTCCCATGCAAAATTCTTTACAATATATTGCTGATATACGAAAGCGCAATTTTTTTTCGGAGCACTAGCGACAAACACTTGCTCGCGTACTCAGTAGTGGTCAATGTGTGAAAATCTAAATATTGCAAGGAAATAGTGTTTGCGAATTTCGAAAAAGAGCCTAGTGCTTCTGCAAAAAAACACTGCGTGGGGTAACCACAAAAAAAGAGAGCAACATGGGCAGCATCAGCGGAAATTTGTAACGGTCGTCGCCAAAAAAGGCGAGCACTGTAGCGCAAAAAAACAGCACGCACCATAGTAGATGAGCACTCATTTTTCGACGAACTGCGACCAAAGCAAACCAAATCACCACAAGCACATTCAACAGTGAAAATAGTGCCGAAAATGCGATTATGTTTTTTTTGGGCGCCACACCGTGCAAACCCCACCAAGCAGGTGTGAGCACAGGCACGGCAAACCAGAAAAATTTTGCCGGTGCAACTTTTGCAAATGTAAGCACTGTTTGTGATATATTAGCAGTAAGCTCTTGATGATAAAAATTTTCAGCTTCGATTTCACCTGTGAAAGCAAATGGTGGATCGAAATAGCGACCAGATGCAAATTCACCATTGCCTATCCAGAGGTTCACCCAAAAATTCGTTGCCAAAACGCGTTCACCCAAAACGCACTCATTGCGCCAAACCCATGGTACACATACAATAACACCGATTACTGCCCCGAAAAGAATTCTTTTCCACAAACGGGCATCCCAAAACAGTGGCAGCAAGGCAAGTGGCAGATATGCCCCACGAGCGAGTGTCATTAAACCGGCAAGTGCGCCAGCACCAACATACTTTTGCCGCGAAACCGCAAGTAACCACAGTGCCAAAAGCATTTGAAAAAGAATCTCGGATGATAAAATGTTCGTGTAAAAAATGTGTTCGGGAAAAAATGCGCAAGTTATGCCATATAATTCCCAATGATCGGTGAATTTTTTTGCCCAAAAAGCCAAAATTACCACTGCAAAACTGCCGAGAACGGCACCAAAAAGCTTCGCCATCAAAATGTTTTTCCCAAAAATCATAAAGAGAACACCCAAAAAGGCACCATAAGCAGGAGGTCGATAAGCTGTTGGAACTCCATCGATTGCAAAGTCATGCGTCGTAGCAAGCGATTGTGCCACATCAATAAACCACGTGCAATCGGAAATGGGCACATTTCTTACAGTAATCGCCCAAATAACGCGAATAACAAATGCTAACCCAAAGATAGCAATAAGCTTTTGCGTAGTGGAGCATCGTTTGAAATATTTCCTTACATAATAAAACAAAGTGGCATATAACTCGCATGAAAGGTTTGAGCACAAAGCTTGCAATTAACAAAAAAATACTCTCGCACCTGCACAAACGCAAGACGAGAGTTTTGTAAAACCGATGCGTTAACAGCTATCTTTCGTCGATGTAGCAAAAATCTGCGGCAACAAGTTTTTCTTGTTCGTCAAGCCATGCGTCGATGCCTATCTCTTTGATGCGCAGGTTGTTGGCGATGAGGTTTGGGTAGCCTGCCGCAAGCGCATTGATGTGCTCGCATGGAAAGTTTTCGCAAAAAGCACAAGATTCCAGGTTGCGTTCGACGGCACAAGTTCGAATTCGGCATTCGGGATCGCCACAGCCATTACGACAACGGCAATCGTCCATGCGAATTTCGCTCAGTTCGGCTAAAGTTTTCCAAAAAGGTTTAAAATCGGAATATGCGAATTCGCCGAAATACTCGTAGCCGCTTTTTTGCATTGTCTCGCGGAGTAGAGCAGCTTGTTTTGGCACACGTGTCCCGATAGAACAGAGCTTACAATAAAGCCCACAATACGCTAAAAAATCACGATTCTCCACAGCAACCTCGTTTTTGGGAAATAAAAAAACCCACCCTCGACCTACTTTCCCGAGCGACTGCCCGCTGAGTATCATCGGCCCTGCAAGGCTTAGCTACCGGGTTCGGAATGGGACCGGGCGTTGCCCTTGCGGCATTGAGGGTGGGAAAAAATATCAAAAAGAGATAGAGTTTGTGCGATATTCTGTGAAGAAAAAATTAGGTTAAGACCCACGGGCTATTAGTACGGCTCGGCTAAATGCCTCACGACATGTGCACCTGCCGCCTATCAACCAGGTAGTCTTCCTGGGCCCTTTAGGGAAATTCCGGGAGATATCATCTTGAGGTGTACTTCACGCTTAGATGCTTTCAGCGTTTATTACAACCGAGCATAGCTACCCAGCG
>CAYUDB010000071.1:0-12073 GCA_964443405.1 uncultured bacterium
ATGTGTCAAAAGGTTTTTTAGAAGGTTGAGGGGTTGCGTCGTTAGGATAACCAAGGGTGAAAAGCGCGACATATATGCGCTTTGAGGAACATTTAATTCCGCGCGCATTTTTTCCTGATAAAACGCTGCTAACCAACAAGTTCCTAAACCAAGTGCCGTAGCACCAAGTGCAATATGCTCGCCTGCAATTGCCAAATCGACCAGGTGCGATATGTTGCCGTTTGTGGAAACGTGGTCGCAATCGTCGGCAATTGCAACAATAATAACAGGTGCTTCTAATATAAAGTGTTGATTTTTAGTGGCTTCGAAAACTCTACGCTATACGTCAACACTGGTCACCACAATAAACTTCCACGGCTGTCGATTCTTTGCCGATGGCGCGCAGCTTGCACACTTTAATATGCTTATAACATCTTCTCGTGCAACTGGTTGCTGCAAATAGTTGCGTACACTTCGGCGTGTAGCAACGACGTCAAAAAACTCCATTTCGCCTCCCTTTGCAGCAAAATATTGCAGTGGCAACCGAATGCAAGATTTTTGCGGCGAAATACCTTGTTTTTTTGCAAAAAAAATGTTTAATAATGAAAAAGGAGGTTGACATGAACGCAACAGAAATTTTATCACATCTTGTTGCTATGCCTACAGATAGCACAACTGCCGCACATTATACCGAATGTGCCGAATTCATAGCGCGCGAGCTTGAAGCTTGTGGTTTCGAAGTGCAAATCATCGATGGTGGCACTGGTAAACTTCCAAAACCTAACGTGTTAGGAACAAAAAAAGGTTCGAAAGATGGCTATGTGCTTTTCGCAGCACATTTTGATGTTGTACCAGTTGGTGATGGCTGGGCATCCGATCCATGGACGCCAACACTTTCTGACGAAAAGCTTTATGGCAGAGGAAGTTCTGACGATAAGGGTGCTATTGCCGCCTTTCTCGAAGCAATGCATGACCTCGATCCTACGATTGGAGTAAAAGCGTTATTTACCTGTGATGAAGAAATTGGTGGTACGGAAGGATTAGGATATGTTACAGAAAACTGCAAGAAGTTTTTTGAAGATGTGAAACTTGCATGGATTGCAGATTCTGCTATAACCTTTGTTGGGATAGGAAGTTCTGGTGTTTTGGGTGGAAAAATCACGGTTCACGGCATTGGTGGGCACGCAGGCTATCCTTTTGCTGCCGATAATGCTGTAGAACGACTGTTTGATCTCATGACATTTCTCCGAAATTACCGTGAAATTCGAGAAAAAAAAATATCTATTGCTTCTGCACCAGATCAAGCACCTAGATCAAACGTATGGGGTCGTTTTTCTATCACCATGCTAAATGCGGGCGTAAAAACGAACGTAATTCCAGATCGCGCAGAGGCTTGTTTTGATATTCGATTTTTGCCCGAAGAAACACGCGCTGAGGTTGAAGCAGAGTTTTCTGAGTTTTTTGCGCAGTGTGTTGCTAATGCAAATGTTAGAGCCGATCTAACCTTTATTTATGGGCATGAAGGATATTTACAAGAAATAACGCCAGTAATTGAGGAGTTTCGCGGTTTAGTTGCAAGTGCATTCGGCTCAGTTGGCTTTGCTGCGGAACTTGGCGGCAATGATGGTCCATTTATATTTCATCTTGGCATACCTACCATAAGTTTCGGTGTTATATCGCACGACAGCCGTTTTCATATGAACAATGAGTTTATCCGTATAACAGATCTGAACAAAATGGTGCAAGCCATTCGTAATGTGTATAGTAGCGATATAAAAATTTAGGTTACATTTCAAAGTTCACTACATTGCAACTAGGAAACTCACGCAATTGTGGGTTTCCTATCAAATAGTTCTGGTTCATTTCTGCTATAAGCAAATAATGAAGTGCAGATTATAATTTTATATTACATCACTTGTCTCATACAATCCTACACATATTGTACGATGAGCTTCCCATGCATGTGGCACTTCTAACTGCTTGAACTGTCGCAAGATAGACTCATCTGGCACCCAACGTGTGCGGCGAGAATTGCGCTGCAAAACTACATCCAGCGGCAAATCGAAAAAAGCCAGCGAAATTTTTGCACCGTATTGCTCGCCAATTCCTGTGAGTAGTGAACGAGTCTGTGCAGTAATTGACGTTGCGTCCCAAATAACACTTTGATTTTTTTGAAGATGACTCTCTAAAATTGGGTAACAATAATCGAAAGCCAAGCCTCCTTGCAGTTTGTCAGCAGGATCCAAAGATAACATGCCGCGATATTTATCCATGTTGACACGTTTGTAATCGGGGAAAAAATTATCACAGAAAGTGCTTTTGCCGCTTCCTGCGATGCCGATAGTTATTACAAGTTCCAAACTGCTATTTGTATATGGAACAATGTGTTTCGGCTGTGCGCGGCGCAAGGTTGCCAGATTTTGAGCGAAAATTTCATGGTTTGCGGGTGGAATTTTCGAGCAGAGGTTGGTCAAAAACTGTTCGGTTATTTCCATATTCAAATCAGCACAAACGCTTGATGTGTTTTCAGTTGCAATTATGGAGCATAGTAAAGTTGGAACATGCCATAACAGACGATATGCGGAAAGGCGAACTTTCAAATTGTGCACATTTTCCAATATCGCTTTGCGTGCCAGAAAAAAAGTTTTCTCATCGGTAAAATCCATTGCCGAAAAGCCTATAAGTGCTGCTGTAACAACATGTTTTGCAAAATCTTGATCCATAGTGCCTCTCCTTTTGAAAGATAGCGCGCGAAGATTTAATCATTTTTTCCAGGTTATTTAGAAAGAGAAATTTTTATCATAGCATGTATGTATAATAAGTCGTTGAAAATCAATTAGTTAAAAAATCAGTATTATTGCCACGACTCGGAAATGAAAAAAAACTTTTGCGAGTAATGGCGGTGTTCTATTTTAAAAAAACTAACCTAGGATGAAAATGAAAGATATTTTTTTACTCAGTGACATATGGGGCATTTTTTTGGCGATGTCTCCATATCTGCTTTTCGGTTTTGCAGTTGCAGGAATTCTTCACGTGCTCATACCAAGCGAAAAAATAGTTGCGCTTTTTTCGAAAAAGGGGCTTGCATCCATTTTGAAGGCGGCGCTTTTCGGCGTGCCATTACCCTTATGCTCATGTGGTGTTATCCCTGTTGCCGCTCATATGAAGAAAAACGGTGCTAGCAATGGTGCTACACTATCTTTTCTCGTAGCAACCCCTACGTCTGGTGTGGATTCCATCATGGCTACATATTCGCTTATGGGACCTTTTTTTGCGGTAATTCGCCCATTAGCTGGGCTTTTAGGTGGCATTTTATCTGGCATTTTAACCGAACAAATCGATAGCAAAACAAATGATTCAGTAGATACAGATTATGACGAAAATTGTGTAATATGTAATGTCAATTGCAAAACCTCACCACATAAGCACACATTTTTTGAGAAGATACGCGCGATGTTCGAATATGCTTTTTTTGATTTGGTGAATGATGTTGCAAAATGGTTACTTATAGGTATTGTGGCTGGTGGCATAATAACCGCGGTTGTGCCAGAACAAATGTTTACAGAGTATCTTGGAAATAGATTTGTAGCTTATGCAGTTATGCTTGCAATTGCTGTTCCTCTATATGTTTGCGCCACTGGTTCAATACCTATCGCTGCCTCATTATTAGCTAAAGGTCTTACGCCTGGCGCCGCGTTAGTTTTTCTTATCGCTGGTCCTGCCACAAATACTGCCGCAATTTCCTTTGTTGCGGGCAAGCTGGGCAAAAAAGCTCTTTTAGCTTATTTAATTGCTATCATATTGACAAGCTGTGCATTTGCTCTTATTACAGACACAATGTTTTTATCCTTCTCCCTTGAGCACGCATTCTGTCATAACGGCGAGCACATGCTGCCTTTATGGGTTAACACTTTGTCTGCTATTGTGTTATTGCTTTTGCTTGTCCGCACTTTTTTTGCCAAGATTCTGCGCCCAAAAACACAAACCAAGTCTATGGAGGAAACAATGCGCATTTTTCACGTCAGCGATCTGGATTGCAAACACTGCGCATCTGCTATTTCAAATCAACTTGAAACTGTGCCCGAAATTGGTGAGTTTCAAATCGATATTGCTTCGAAAACTGTTGTGGTGAAAGGCGATGCACCCGATTCAGCAATCATTGCAGCTATCGTTGCTGCAGGCTTTCATCTCAAAAACGATTAGTTCGAAGCTCGTTTTTCGAAAAAAAAGTAGTGGCAAGTGGCAAAAAACGACGCATTACTGTTGTGCTAGTACAATTATAAGGTCACCGCGCGTATCTGGTTTCTCGTAAAATCCATGCCCACGTATGCGGAGTTTGGCGCCGTCGGCTGTGTTCGGTGGAACGGCGATTTTTAGTTTTCGATTGTCGAGGGTTGTGAGCGTGAGTTTTGCGCCGTTGGCAAGTTTCTCGGGGCTAACAAAAATTGTAGCATAAAGTTGCTTGCCATCGAGCCAATAAATGCCTTGTGGTTCTATAATTATTGATAGCAGTAAATCACCGCCGTTTGCACCAAGTTTACGCAGGCGCAAAGTTGTTCCGTCAGTGGTGCCTGGCAAGATTTTCACGCTCACCCGTCGAGGGCTAGTGTCGTAACCTGTGCCAGCACATTTTTCGCACTTTTTGGCAAAAACTTGCCCTCTACCAAGGCAGTTTGGGCAGGTTCGCGATATGCCGAAGCTGCCCATGCCAGTGCTGATGCGCCCGGAACCATCACATTTCTCGCATCGCTGCATTTTTGCACCACGTGCGCCGCCTGTGCCATCACATTCGCGGCACGACGCTTTCCCCTGCAATTCGATAGTTATGTGCCCACCCGCAAAAGCCATGGCAAGCGGTATGCGCACGGAGCTTGCGTTTGCACTGCTCTCGTTTTTGCTCTGAGTGCGTCCAAAGCCAAATAAATCGCCAAGTATGTCGCCAAAATCAAAGCCACGCGAACCGAAAATACTCGAGAAATCGAAGCCGCTGTTTTGTTGCGCAAAGTTTCCGTCGCTGTAGCTCGGCTCACCCGAAAAATCGCCACTTCTCATGCGATCGTAACGGGCGCGTTTCTGCTTATCTGAAAGTGTATCATATGCTTCGCCAATTTGCTTGAACATCTCTTCGGCATTTTTGTTGCCCGGGTTTTTATCGGGATGATAGCGTTTTGCCAGATCTCGGTAAGCTTTTTTTACGGTGGTTTCATCTGCATCGGAAGCGATGCCTAGTATTTGATAATAGTCTTTCATGATACTAAGTCCTTGTGGTTTAACTAGTCACGTCCGCGCGCAATGAGGAGAAGGCGCAGTAGTTGTAATATGGACATTATCGCAGCTGCAACGTAGGTTAATGCCGCCGCATTTAGAACTTCTTTTGCGCCTATAAGTTCTTCTGGTGTTAGTATATTCATCTCTTGTATGGTTTTAAGTGCACGGAGGCTTGCATTAAATTCTACAGGAAGTGTTATTACATGAAAAGCAACTATACCTGCAAAACATATTATACCAATTTCTACCAATTGCCCCATGCCAAAAAACAAACCCAGCAAAAAAAGCGGCACGGCGGCAAAACTCGCCACTGAGGCTATTGGTGCCATAAATGAGCGAAGTTTTAGTGGTGCATAGCTTTGCGCGTGCTGTAACGCATGTCCGCACTCGTGAGCAGCTATGCCTATCGCTGCAATTGAAAAGGAGTCGTGCACTCCATCGGACAGGCGCAAGGTGTTTGAGGTAGGATCGTAATGGTCAGTGAGCGTGCCCGGTGTTGGCGAAACACGCACGTCAAGACCGTTTGCAGATATAATTTTACGCGAAAGTTCAGCACCAGTTATGCGCCGTCGAGAGGCAATTTCCGACCAAGCACCATAAGCACGACGCACGCGCATTTGTGCCCAAATTGAAAGTGCGAGCGCGGGTAGAATCAATAACATTGTGCTATCCCAAAAAAACATTTTTCACCTTCCTAAAATTGATAGCCCAAAAATATAAAAAAACAAACTCTCTTGTCAAGAGTATGCGCATTTCTGTTTGTGGCTCATAGAGTTGATTCTTGTCATTGCGTCTGATTGTGCATTTTGATTGCAATGTTTTCGGAAAAGAAGATTTTATAACTTGTTTCATTTGAAAGATTAATGGGAAAAATTCTAATCTCCATTAAGAGATTAATTTGCATTTGACTGCGCCAATTGTATAAAGCCATAATCGCATTTGCGAGATCTGTCGCAAAATTCAGTAGCAGGAATGCACCAACCTCGAGTGACGCAGACAAAAAGGTTGTGCTTATGAAAAAGGACTTTATCTTGAGCAAAGTTTGCAATAACAGTAAAGTAGGAGCAAAAATGGGAAAGAAAGTTCTGCTTTCGGGCGATGAAGCCATAGCACGCGGCGCTTATGAGGCAGGCGTGCACTTTGCCGCTGCCTATCCGGGCACACCTTCCACCGAAATTCTCGAGAACATTGCCGCACATTACAGCGACACCATCAAGTGCCAATGGGCACCAAACGAAAAAGTTGCTGTGGAAGTGGGCATTGGCGCCAGTTTTGGCGGCGCGCGCACCCTTTGCGCGATGAAGCATGTTGGTGTAAACGTTGCTGCCGACCCCATTTTCTCTTTCACCGAAACAGGTGTCAATGGCGGTTTTGTGCTAATTACAGCCGACGACCCGGGCATGCACTCATCACAAAACGAACAAGACAATCGCCGGTATGCAAAATTTGCGAAAATGGCACTTGTCGAACCATCCGATTCGCAAGAGGCTAAAGAGCTTGTAAAATTTGCCCTCGATTTTTCGGAAAAATTTGACATGCCTGTGCTTATGAAGATTTCAACACGCATTGCACACTCCAAAACAGTAGTCGAGCTGGGCGAGCGCACAGAAGTGCCCGTGAAACCCTATTTGCCAAATACCGACAAACGCGTTGTGATTCCTGCACATGCACGCCGACTTCACCGCGAATTGGAACAAAAACTAATCGATGCCGCAGCATTTGCCGACGAAGCCACATTCGCCGATGGCACACCGATAAACCGCATCGAAGAGGGCACACTTATGCTCGAAGGTAAGCGCATCGGCATACTAACTTCTGGCATTGCATATCATTACGCAAAAGAAGTTTTTCCAAACGCCACTTATTTCAAGCTTGGATTCGAATATCCATTTCCGAAAAAGCTAGCAAAAAAATTCTACGATCTCGTTGATGAGATTTGGGTTGTAGAGGAAAACGAACCGGTACTCGAAGAAGAGATGATTTTAGCAGGTTTTGGCGATAAAGTTCTTGTGGGCAAAAATAAAGTTCCCATTTGCGGCGAACTCGATCAGGAAATTTTAAGTGCCAACCTCGCAGACAAAACGTGTGTTCAGCCAAAAGTGGACCTCGCAAAACTGCCAGCACGTCCGCCAGTTTTGTGCCCTGGTTGTCCGCATCGTGGCATATTTTACACTGCAGGCAAACTCAAGCTCCATGCCACAACCGATATCGGATGTTACACCCTTGGCGTCATTCCGCCGTTAAAGCAAGGCGAGACATGTATTTGCATGGGTGCTTCCATAGGCATCGCGCACGGACTTGGCGAGGCGCAGGGCAAAGAGTTTGGCAAAAAAATGCTTGCCTACATCGGCGACTCGACATTTATGCACAGTGGTTTGACAGGTTTGGCGAACATTGCCTACAATAAAAGCTCGGCGGTTGTGTGCATACTCGACAATTCCACCACCGCAATGACCGGTCATCAACCGCATCCGGGCACGGGTGAAACCATCACTGGTGAACCGACCAATAAAGTCGATTACGAGCAACTTGTTCGTGCGCTTGGAATTAAAAACGTTTTCATCACCAATGCCTACAATCTTGCCGAAATCGAAGCAGCACTCAAAGAGGCAACTGCTACCGAAGAACCTTGCGTAATAATCAACCGCGGACGCTGCGTGCTCCTCGATCTCAAAAAACTCAAGGTTGTGCCTTTTGCCGTCGATGCTGAAAAATGCAAGGCTTGTGGTATGTGCTTAAAAGTGGGCTGCCCGTCCATCTCACGTGACGCCGAAACTAAAAAAGCACGCATCGACGAAATGCTTTGCACCGGCGATGTTTGCGGTATTTGTGCGCAAGTTTGCCCATTTGACGCAATTTCACAACCCAAATAAAATTTCGCCATCCTTAGTGCGCAATGCAACTCCAAATGCGAGTAACTTATTAATACTCAAAGTGTTGCATTGCGCATTTTTTATTTGGGGGCGCAGTGAAATAGATACCAACGAGAATAAAGTTAAAAATTTGTATTACAAAGAGATACACAAAACACATGGATTTTCGAAAGCTTACAGTCAAAACTAAGCGAATTTTATATAAGATTCGTCGTGCGCCGGGTGCTTTGAGCGCAAAGCTATTTGCTAAGGTTCCACAAACCAAAAGCTTAATGATAATTCAAACGGCAGCTTTAGGTGATGCAGCGCTGCTTTTACCTTTTGTGAATGCTGCACATTTACGCAGTTATGATATCACTTTGGTATGTCGAAAAAGTATTTCTGGCTTTTGGCAGAGATTACTGCCGCAAATCGAAATCATTGGCATGGAAAAACGCGCTTGGGATCTCGGATATCATTATGTTGCAAAGCTTTTTGCCGACCGCAAATTTGAAGCAGTGTTTTCGGTAGAGGGACAAATGGAAGCGCCATTTATGGCATCGTTTCCAAAAACACCACGAAAGTATTATTTGAGCGAACGTCTAGATCCATATTCAAACCTTTTTATTTTCAACACAGTTGTTCGCGTTGGGCGCGATGAGCATGTGCTAAGGCGTTATCATAGAATGTTTTCGGCACATTTCGATAGCTTCGAGCCGCTAACGCCACATTTCGATTTTGTGCGCGATGATGGTTATGTGCTCATTCATCCCGGAGCAAAATGGGCACCACGCCGTTGGTCTAAAGAGAGCTATTGCAAGCTGTTAGAACTTTTGCAAGCTGATGGCATACCCGTTTTGGCTATCGCCTCGTCATCAGAGCGTGAATACATCGACTACTTTGCCGCAAATCTCAATGTGCCGCTTGAGATTGTCAACGACATTGACAGACTTTTAAACCTGATTGCCAGTGCGCGCGTTTTTGTAGGCAACGATTCGGGACCTGCGCACGTGGCAAACCTATTTGGCAAGCGCACGGTTGTCCTATGGGGACCCGGAAATTTTGAGCGCATACATCCTATTGGCGAAAATGTTACAATTCTTCGCAAGCCAACACCTTGTGCACCGTGCAGGCAATACCGTGGTGATCCGCTCAAATGTTCTGCCGGCGAAAACTTTTGCCTCACAGCCATTACACCAGAGGAAGTTTTTGTATCGATAAAGAATCTTATCAGTGCGCACACAGCCCAACCGAATTAGCCGTTTGAAAGCTATGTTTTTCTGTGATGACGTTTTTGGTGCTGGTGTGTATAACGGAATACCATGTTTTGTTGGAAAAACGTAACCCAGTCTTTGGCTGTGTTTTATTGCCAAAAACTAGATTGTTGGGTGACATAGCAGAATAACTGCATTCGTAGTGTGATGCATTTTCGAATATACCTTGCAATTGCTTGCAACTGGCGTAATTGCCTCAAAATACCCTTGGCACTCAAAAAAAAGGTTGAGTAAAAGTTTTTTACACATACCATTTATGAATGGCATGAATAAGGAGTTGTTGATATGGAATGGGAGAATTTTTCGCGCGAAGATTTAATCGAAAAGGCAAATGCGCTGAGCCAACAGATGGCAGAATTGCAGCTCGCTGCCGAAAGTCGTGAGATTGCCGAAAAAATGCTGAGAGATTCGGAAGAAAAATACCGAATACTTGTGGAAAGTGCTCCGATGGCAGTGTTTGTCATCCGAGATGGGCGAGTTGCTTTTTTTAACGGTAAGCTCGAAGAACTCACTGGCAAAAATGCTGTGGAACTCGAAAACTGCAATTTTGCAAGTTTTGTTCATCCCGAAGATGTTTCGCGTGTGGCAGATGTGATAAAATTCATTCCGACAGACAATGCCTTGCCAGCTCGTTTCTTTTTTGATGATAATGCCCAGTCATCGCACAGTTTTCGCATTATTCGCGCCGACAAAACAATGCGCTGGGTCGAACTCGAAACGGTCATAATAATGTGGGAGCAAAAACCTGCTACCCTCAATTTCATCATCGACATAACTGATAAACGCTATTCTGCAGAATTGCTTGAGTTAAAAAATAGCCAACAGAAAAAATTTCTCGATTTAGCACGGCATCTAATTTCGAGCATGGATATTTTCGAGGTGCTTTCACGAATAGGCGGTGGTGCCATCGAGATGCTTTCTGCATCGGGCTGTGCCGTCTATTTGCTTCGCGATGACAACGAAACGCTTGAACCTGTTGTGGCAATATTGCCGCCGTTTGAAGAGGTGATATTGCAAAACCCCATTTTTGCTTCGCAAAACTTTTTGGGCATGGCTATCAAATCGCGAAAAGTAATCGCGTTCAACAACCCGAAAATTCAACTCATCGGGCAGCTCATCGACGATATACCACATCCCGAAAGCGAGCGAATTTTGGCAGCACCACTTTTGGCAAATGACGTTGTGCTAGGTGCCATGTGGGTGAGCCGTTTAGACGGCATGGATTTTACCGAAGAGGAAAAGAGCTTTGCCGAATCGTTTGTCTCTTACGCGTCATCGGCGCTGAAAAACGCACAGATACAGCAGAAACTCCAAGACCAATTGCAATTCCACATGGAGATGGACTCACAATTCGAAACGCAGCAGAAGCGTTTAGAAAATCTTGTGCGCGACCGTTCCGATGAGCTTGTTCGTACCAACGAACTTTTGCGCATGGAGATTAGCGAACGCAAAAAAGCCGAAAGTGAACTTGTGCGCACAAATTCCATAATCAAGAAAACGCTCGACCATGTTATCCGTATTCTTGTGAAAACCGTCGAAATTCGCGACCCATTCACAGCGGGTCATCAGGAACGAGTAGGTGCGCTTGCTGAGGCAATTGCGAAAAAAATGGGGCTTTCGAAAGAGCGCATAGAAGCTGTAAAAACCGCCTCTATCGTTCACGATATAGGCAAAATCTACATTCCATCCGAAATTTTGAGCAATCCGGGCAAACTTCACTCTGCCGAACTTACTCTCATAAAGCTTCACTCAGAACGTGGTTACGAGATACTCAAAAATGTGGAGTTCCCGTTACCCATCGCTGAGTTTGTGTATCAACATCATGAGCGCATAAATGGTTCGGGTTACCCAAACGGGCTTACTGGCGACCAAATGCATCTCGAATCGAAAATAATTGCTGTTGCAGATGTCATTGAAGCTATGGCATATAGCCGCCCGTATCGTGAAGCATTGGGCATTAGTTTTGCCCTCGACGAGATTGCGTCATCGGCGGGCAAGCTTTACGATGCTGACGTTGTTCGTGCGTGTCTCGAGCTTTTCAACGAGGATGGTTTTCAGTTACCAGAAAACACGCAGTATGCGGCGTAAATCGATACGCTACCAAGTTTGCATTTCGTGATGTGCATTTGTTACCACTCATTGAACGTAATTCGTAGCAAATCTCGCCGATAGCAGGAGGCGTGCCTTTGAAATCTGCCAACGACACCGCCCACTGGCATCACGCGCTTCTGTGATAAAATTAAAAACCCCGCTGTGAGGCGGGGTTTTGAACAAGAAACAGAGAGGCGCGTAAAGATTAGATGAGACCTTGATCGATCATGGCATCGGCGACTTTGACGAAACCGGCAATATTGGCACCGTTGACATAGTTGATGAAGCCGTCGGATTCTTTGCCATATTTTTCGCATTGTGCGTGGATGGCTTTCATAATGCCCAAAAGTTTGGCATCCACTTCTTCGCGTGTCCAGTTGAGGCGCATGGAGTTTTGGCTCATTTCGAGACCGGAAGTGGCGACGCCACCAGCATTTGCAGCCTTGCCGGGACCATAGAGCACTTTGCTTGCTACGAAATGTTCGATAGCTTCGATGGTGGAGGACATGTTTGAACCTTCGGCGATACAAACGCAACCGTTTGTAACGAGGGTCTTTGCATCTGCACCATCAACTTCGTTTTGAGTTGCACCGGGGAGTGCGATGTCGC
>CAYUDB010000072.1:0-11980 GCA_964443405.1 uncultured bacterium
ACCTTGTTTGGGTGCGTTGAATTGGTTGAACATACCGTTTGCTCTCATCGGGATTTTGGTTAGTGCCATAGCAATGTCGGGCGCAGGCGAAAAGAACAGAACGCTGAGCGTAATTGGTTTAGTTTGTTGTATAGTGGCGGTTCTTTTTGGCTTGGCACGTCTTGTTTTGGGCGGTGGCATACTCTAAAGTATCATGTCAAACTTGGCATAGTTATTATCGCACGGCGCTTTTAGTTTGTGCATGAGCGCCAAATGTAAAAAACATTGCGCCCGGCATTTTCTTGTTCTCGTCTGTGTGAATGCAGCCACGAATTCGAGAATGTTGAGTGCGGGAAAATTGCTACATTACGCACGCCAACTTGCATGAGCCGGTGTTTTATCTCCAATGGCAAATCAAAAAAAGCTTTGCCATTGCGTAAAAATGTGCTGTGTGGAAAAATTTCGAAAAACTCTTCACCAACCTCATAGTCATCAGCATGAATGCATGGTCCTATATAAGCTCTCATTGTTGATGCATCAATACCCTGCTTGAGAAAAAGTTGAACCGCATTTTCGCAAATGTCAAGAGCTGTGCCTCGCCAACCTGCATGCACTGCACATATGGCGTTTGTTTTCGGCGAGAAAAAAACAACCGGTGCGCAATCGGCAACTCTTATTGCTAAGGCAGTATCTGCAAGCTCGGTAAAAAGCCCATCTGCCTGTGGTGGTGGTTCGATGGAAAGGTTTTCGGTATCGACACGTAGTATGATGTTTGAATGTATTTGTTTTATGCGCGCAATGCTGCACGGCAGAATGGCGTTTTGGTGAGCACAAGATGCCTCAAAAACATCGTGCGGCATGGGAGATTTTACGCTTAATGCCGCATATATTTCGTTGAGTGCATTGGGCATGTGCAAGATTACAGTGTTTTGCGGAAAAATATCCATAGTAATGAAAAAACGGGCAATTCGTTCAATTGCCCGTCGAAAGGGAGAGGTTTGTTGTTATTTTGATGTGGGTAAGATCATCGGCATGGATTTCAAATCATCAGGGATTATGACAATGGTATTGTTCTGCGAAGTTACAAGCTGCTTAAGCATTTCTATGCGATACCAAGCAATGTAACTAGAGGTAAGTCCTTGTGCGATGATTTTGTTAGCTTCGCGTATGCCCTCTGCTTCGATGATCTTGCGTTCTTTTTCTTGACGTTCTTTGTCGAGTACAAACTGCATACGCCTTGCCTCTTGGTCGGCAGATATTTTGGCATTGATAGCATTTTCGATATCCTTGGGCAACTTGACATTGCGTAAGAGAATGTTATCGAGCAAAATGCCTTTGCCTGCAATTAAGGAATCGGCGCGCGACTTTATGGCAACTATGTATTCATCGCGACGACCAGAGTAAAGGTCTTCGGCTGTGTACTTAACTGTGATGTCTCGAATGGCAGTGCGAAGCAAAGGGCGCACGATTTTTTCCTCGTAATCGAGACCTATTGTGCGATATAATTCGGGCGCATTTTCCGGGATTAGTTTATACCATGCTGTTAGGTCGAGGCGAACGAGCAAGCCTTCGGACGTGAGTGCATCGATAGCATCGTCGCCATATTCACCGCCCTCGGTTGTAGCGATGGACATAGTATAGGTTTGCAGTCGCGCATCGGTTTTCACTATGTTTAGAAGCGGGTTTACAAGATGAATACCGTTTTCGAGGTAGCCCGGCATGACTTTGCCAAAAAGTACTTTGATACCAATGTGCCCCGAAGGAATTATCACAATCGGGTTTAGAAAAATTAGAACGAGCACCGCAATAATCACAATCACAATAAACACACCAGAGATTTTTTTCATTTTGTCCTCCTTTACTAAATAGTAAATGCTGGAGCAGCTTTGAGCAACGTTTTTTTTGAAGTTCACAAATCGTTAACTGTGAACAAATCAAAAAAAAGCGCCCATCGCAGGCGCCTTGAAAGTGGAATTTCGTGTCGTTTCAATTGGAGTAGAGTTTTACATCGCCAATGCCATTTTCGATTGTGCCGCATTCGAAAGCACCGAAGCTATTGAGTTCGTTGAGAAGGGTTTGTGCATTTTCGCGCGCGAGCACAAAGATAAAACCTACACCCATGTTGAAAGCACGAAACATTTCATCGTTGTCGATGTCGCCCAAACGTTCGATGAGTGAGAAAATTTTTGGCACTGCAATTGCGTTTTTATCGATGCGAGCGCAAGTGTCCTTCGGCAAAACTCTGCATAGATTTCCGGTGATGCCGCCGCCTGTTATGTGTGCCATGCCGTGGATATCACATGTGGCACGCGCAATTTGCATGGCACTAAGATATAAAGTATGTGGTGCCATGAGAGCTTCGGTTAAAGTGCTTTCTAGGAAAGGGACATATGTTTGTGGTGTGAGTTTGGCATGTTCGAAGAGCACTTTGCGGGCGAGAGAGTATCCATTTGTGTGCAAACCGTTTGAAGGTAGCGCGATAATTGTGTCACCTTTCTTAATGTTTGCACCGGTGATAAGCTGCGATTTTGCCACTTCTCCAATAATCACACCTGCTAAATCGAAATGTGATGGCGCGTATAATCCGGGCATTTGAGCTGTTTCGCCACCGATGAGTGCGCAGTTGGCATTTTTGCAACCCTCTGCTAATCCGGCAACAATATCGGCAATGGTTTGTGGCGGTAGATCGCAGTGTGCAATATAATCGAGAAAAAACAGCGGTTTTGCGCCGTGAACAGCTATATCGTCCACACAGTGGTGCACAAGGTCGATGCCGATGGTTTGGTAGTTACCAATTTCGGCAGCGATCATTATCTTTGTGCCCACACCATCTGCCGATGAAAGCATAAGTCGATCGTTGCCAATATCGTATGCACCTGCAAAAAGTCCAATTTCGGAAGCCACTTGCGGAGTGAAAGTGCTTTTCGCTAATGCAGCTATGCGTTTTTTTGCCTCGTCTGCGGCGCAAATGTCCACACCAGCAGATGAATACGTTATTTTCTCGCTCATTTAAATGTCCACCGTAGTTGAGTTGAACAGAACAATAATTTAGATAGCAAGTGTTTTGCAAATGTTTTCTGTGCGGATCTATTTCATGAAAACAGCACGTTTATTGGCAACTTTGCCATCGGGTGTCTCGATGTGGATAAAATACATGCCCGAACCTAGATTATCGGGTTGCCAGATGTATTTTTCTGTAACTCGCGCGGCTGCAGGTGCTGCATTTTTTTGCCATACAAGCTTGCCCGAAAGCGAATAAATGTATACATTTGCGCCAGCCGGTGCATCGATTTCGAGTGCTGCGTTGAAAGGGTTTGGAAATATCTGAGTTTCGAAAGACTGTGGGGTGGATAATATGGTTTCGGAAATTTTATCGGGCAAAAATCCACCGAGTTTCATGGTCCAGACAGTGGGGTAGCTCAAAAGAGGCTCAGTTGTATAACCGGTAACGAAAACCGAACCGTCAAGCCCTGTGCAAATAGCTGCAACCGAATCTTTTCCCGATTTTGAAAACTCACGAGTGAAAGTTGTGTCGCCATCGTCATCGATTCCAAAAATAAGCCAGTTTGGTTCCATAGAAGGCAATCTGCGGCGCAAACCTGCACCTGTGAAGCCATCAGCGGTTGCAGTTATAGCAAATGCTACATAACCCTGATCGAAATAGTGCTTTGTCCAAGTTATTGTGCCCGATGTGGAAATTTTTGCGAGATAGATATTTGAAAACCGGTTTATGCTCGCAGAGTATCTTTCGCCTGCAACGACATAACCATCGTCAACGGCAATTATGTCGCAGCCCGTATGGCGTGTTGTATCGCCAATGATGCAAGTCCATAAACTTTCGGCAGCTGCAGAAAATTTTTGCACAAACACCTTAGACGGCGGTACAGCAGGTATTGGATCGACAATCCATTTTCCAACAATGGCAAATGTGCCATCTGTAGCGCGACAAATGGCTTCGGGAATATAATTGGTGCCAAAAACAACAGTCTCAGTTTCAACGCCGTCGGAATTTGTAAGTATGAGTGCTGCCTGAGAAATTCCTTCGGCAGTTATTGCAGCAGCAATAGCGTAACCTGTTGGAGTAGCAACAACATCCACAGCTTTCCCGCCCTCTGGTATGGGATAGGTCCTTTCCCAAATAACACTGCCAAGCGAATCGATTTTTGCAAGCGCTGGAGCATTATCTTGGACAAATGCAACGACCATGTTTCCGTGGTCTATCGCTTGTGCCAAAGCATACGCTTTCCCAGAAATTGCCAAGTTTTCATGGAATACGAGATTGCCGCCAGCGTCGTAGCGGAATAAAAATGGTTCGATGACGCCACCAAATTCATAATTACCCACACCAAAGCAGCCCGAATCGGCACAGGCAACTAAATCGACACCATAGGTTTGGAGATTAGTGAAAGCTCTTTCCCAGCCGCCAGTTATGCCTGATGTGATACTAAGTGATTCTTGAGGGCTTACACCGTCATCATAGATCGCGTCGATTTTGTAGAGGTAGTTTGTAAGCTCGGTGGGCACGGTTTCATCGATGAAAAACCGAGCGGGTGTGGTTGCCAGAAGTTCGCCATTGCGCCAGATACGATAGTTGCGCACGGGAACTGTGATTCTGGTTGGCGCGTCCCAAGTTAGCTTTATGTGGAGGTCGCGCTTTTGCTGAGAGGCGAAATTTATAGGTGGGCGCTTGGAAACGTAATTTGGAACGATGTTGCCGACTGTGCTTGTATGTGCGGTCAATCCAGACGGAACTTCGGTGGGCAACGCATAAAATCCGTCAGCAACGCCGCCCCAACCTAAGTTCAGATGATAATAATGTATGGAGTCTTCCATTTTGTAGCCATCGCAGACGAGGCAGTGACCAGCCTCGTCGCCCGAGAAAGAGAGCAAAGTTGGCAGATGGTCGAGTGCATTTGTGCGCATGACCTCATAAGCGCTTGAAGCAATATTTGCGGCGCGTGCATAATCCCAAGCACCGATAAGGACCATTGGTATGGCAGATGTATTTGCGGCGGAGCCTTCGTCGGCATATTGCATGCCCAAAACCACTCCACATGCATAACTGATGCGTGCGATCATGTCGGCAGTTGGGTGATTTCCGCTGGCATTGTAATCGATTTCGGGAATTGAAGCGAGAGTTGCATCGATCCATATTCGCGGTGATGTGGCAGAAGAATAATAACTGTTACGTTCATCGAACATCATCGAGCGCGGATACTCCCAGTAGTTAACAAGTTGGGCGAATGCGGTGGCAACGCAACCAACTGGGCAAAGGTTTTCGGTGGTAGGGTCAACTGGGCAATAAATATTGTAAGGGTCACCTTGATTCCACTGGGTATCGACAAAAGGTCCAACTTCATCAATTGCAGCGGTTTCCAGCATTGTGTAAACCGTGCCGTGCAACAGTTTGTGCCAAATGGCTTCGTTATGAGCAAGAATTTTTCTATCCAGTTGTGGAACAAAGTTTTGTCGAATTGACATATCGGCGCATAATATATCAAAAAGCGGATTTGACATGTTTTTTGCGCCGAAATCGTTATCGAATGAATATGCAACAATTGGTGCAATGGTTGTTGCAGGGGCAATCACGATGTAACCTTTCGGCTCGAGAATTGCCAAATAAAAGAGGATTTGCCCCTCTTTCTCGATTGTTTCGAAATTTTGGATGGTGCGATTTCCTGCAAAAGCTTTGAATTCTGCCACTTTTTGCGCGGAAAAATAATCGACTGGTGCGGCGAAACAAATGTACGTTGCAATAAATGCGATGATAACTAGTGTTGTTTTTTTCATCGTAACTCTCCATCGATTAAAAGGATTTTCTTGTAGTAATATTCGTTTGATGTTCTAAGGACCACAAAATAAATACCGGTTTCACAATTTAAAAGCTCGATTTTGCAGTTTTTAGAAAAAGTTTTTTCAAATACTTGTTTTCCAGTTAACGAGAAAATTTCTATCGAAGCTGGTGAAAAGTTATAATCATTTAGAGTAATTAAATTATATGATAAGGAAATTTTTTCAGTTGTTGAACTATTTTCATATATCGAAGAACTTTCTGCTATGTCAACTCTAATAATCATAGTATCAATGAAACAACTATTTTGTGCAATTAAACTTACATTATATACTCCATTTTCAAAGTAATGCACTGGATTATTATCGTATGAAGCACTTCCGTCATCAAAATTCCATTCAAAAAATGTTGCATTCTCACATAGATTTGTAAAAAACACAGTATTCTCTAAAATTTCAACGCTGAAATTTGCATTTGGCACTGGTGAAAATTCATAACATACATCTCGCATTTCCAAAAAAGTCTCTGATGCAATATTTTGCAAAAATAAACAAGTTTCAGAATCAAGTGTATGAAAAAAGCTACTTCGTAAATAGGCTTTATCAAACATAATAGCGTAAAAAATACATGCCCCAAGATAACTTCCCTCAACAGATGGATGACTATTGTCTGCATCCCAAAGATTTATCGTTTCATCAGCAAGTTTTGCATTAACAAATGCTCGCCCTACTGGCACTAAAATTGCGTCGCTCATCTGCGCAAATCGAAAATATACTGCCTCTAATGTATCAGTCATTTCCTCAAAATCTTCAAATGCTATGCTGCAAAATATATCAATACACTGAATTCCTCCAAAACGTCGCCCCCATGTTGCATACATTACCGGTAATGAACAATTATAATCACATAAACTATCTAAAACTCGCAAACCAATTATACTTTGCGTCTCACGTAAATATTCTATTGTCGGCATTTGACTTTGATCTTGCAATATTACATAATCCCAACGCCGAGATCTCAGTAAACTCAACGTCGGTTCATATGTACTGTGCATATATAATGAATATCCACCAGGTGTGCTAGTTTCATAAATTAATGTGTCTCCTAAACTTTCCGCAATTCTTGATATAAGATCTGGCAAATTATTGTAAAAAGTATAACTGTTTCCTATAAACAAAACTGTTTTCGTACATCCAAAAATTACTGTTGAAATAAACAAAAAAATTATAAATACATACTTTCTCATAATATTTCCTCCAGTAAATTATTTATTTTATTAAGTAAATATCTTACTTTGATTCTTAAACTAAATAAAGAAACTACCAAAATTGATAGTTTCTTTATAGAATTTTTTAAGCGAGTTTATTAATTTTGTTTGTCAGTTAATTATACTAAATCAAACAAAATATCATTCTTTTTTCCATAATGCCTATATATTTTACCATCACTTATAAGCTTTTCAAGCTTTTGTTCTACTAAATATGCAGGCAATGGAACTCGCATATACACATAACTTAATGGTGTATCTTTTGATATAGTTTCCATAAATATTCTATCTAGAGATACATTACTTACAAGATTTTTACTATATGTATAAGAAATCCAATTAGTAAAATCAATATTCTTTGCAAATACTCTTATAAGTTCTGTGCATATAACAAACTTATCATTGCTATCTCCAAAAATATCATAGACAAAATCTGCAGGACATAGTTTCTTTTGTGCCAGAGATTTTAGTGTATCTAAACTATGTTCATTCGCTTCAAAACTATCTGCTACACTTAATGCATTCGGTATTATCGTATTTAATAATAATTTGCTAACTGCAATTTCTTTTTCATTAATTATAAAAGTTGCAGCAGCACCGTTCAAAATTGCATTATATCTATTCAAACCATATTCATATATATTTGGCTTTAATAATTTCGTTTTTGGAGTATTTGCCAAATATTTCGAAAATAATGCAAACAAAAGCCCTAGTTCATAAACCATTCGCCAATGTATTTGACTATCAAATGCACGAAATTCTAACGTTACTTTGCGAGGATATTTAATACATACATCTGTTCCCCACAATAATGGAGAATTTTCAACATCAATTAAAGTCATTGGTCGCGCACAATGACCTGCATTATCTCTCAAACGAATTGATTTAAACTCTCCATCAATGCTTGGAGACGAACATGAAATTGCTATAAACGCTGGAACATATGGTAATATCGCATTATGAATTTTAACAATATCTTCATAAGATGAAAAACTACCAAGATGAACATGTCCACCAGCTGGATTTTCATCTATATATCTAAATCCACCAGGTACTATTACACATCCATGCTTTTGCGCAACTCGTTGAGCTGTTGTATAGGCAATAAAAATTTTTTCCTCAAGCTCATAAACATTTGTAGTCATACCTATACGAAGTTCTAACAAATCAATATCCTCTCCAATACCATACGAAGGTAAAATATTCCTTAGCTCCAAAAGTATTTTCTCATACTTTTGCTTATCTGCCGAAAAGCCTGTATCAATATCATTTACAAAAACTTCCCAGTCAATGCCAAGAGTTAGTTTTTCTAAAATGTGACTACTCATTTTCTCTCCTTAACTATCTTTTTCATTAATGTAAAAGATAATTTTCACTATACTTTTTTCTATATTATCAAGTATATTAAGTTTTTAATTAATAAAATATACTTTTTTAATTTCAGAAAAAAGTTTATAGTGAAAACTATATTTCACATAATAAGTTTTCAATAATTTCTACGCACGTGGAATTATTACAGCTTCACTGCGAGGTGTTGCGTAAGTTCCATTAGTTGCCCAAACTTGCATGCGTAAATCCATTTCACTATCTGGTCGAACATACATATAATTTACTGTAATTGGATCACCAAATTCCTCATCATTTGCTAATACCAAATAAAACATAGGAATCGGAAGTTCATCCCATCTCAACATCATTTCAGATGCATCATATCTCAAATTTTTTATAGACATATACGCTTCAAGTGTAACTCTTATCGAAGCTGTTGCATCACTTTCATCATTTCCTGAAATACTTCTTACACGAAAATCATGCGTTCCAAAATACGGATCTTTCATTATCCAATATGTATTTTTAGTCTCCGCGACAATTGTATAATTCTCTTCAGAAGATTTTTTCATTTCAATACGATATTCTTTCGCATTATCAGCAGCTATCCACTTAAAGCGAGCTGCTTTATTATCATATATAAATCCTGTAGGTGGCAATAATTTATGTTGTATAGGTCTATTCCAAACTTCAAAACCATATTCAGAAAGATGTTGATCGTATTTTTTATATGGTAACTTTATATAAAGCCAATTTCTAATCTTTGCCAAAACTTCTATATATTCCTTCCGTTTAAAATCTCTTTTTTGAGTTGCAGTAGTCGATATTGCCTGAGTTTCATTTGAATTACGAACTGCATCGGAATAAATTGAAAGTTGTGTAATAATATCATTTTTAACTTGCGCATCGATTTGCTGAGGTGTTCCATCCCAATCATTAAGATGGGGGATAGTTACACTTCTTACAAGCGTGATGAGTTCATTTGAAACTTTTGGCAAAAGAATATCAACACCAAGTCGATGGAACATAATGTTTGACAATTCTTTGTCGGCAACAACACGAATAAACTTTTTCATGTCGTAAATTGTTTCGATAAGCACATTTTGCTCTTCGGCAGCCTTTTTGACAAGTGCTTCTTTTGAGATACGCAAATCTAACACTTGCGCCTGAATTGTGCGAAACTCATGAAAAACTGTATTAAACTCGGCGAACAATGCAGCAGGAAGCACCCAAGCTTCGGCAGCATATTTGTTGTTTGCATCGGTTATCATGTAACCTTGCGTTATAAGGTCGTCAAATGATACTGTAGCCATTTTGTCCCCCTTGTTTGTTTGTTTTCACTAAAAATATACACATTTTTTTTGAGAAAAAAACTTTTTTTTTCATTTCATCAAACTTTTTTTCAAAATCTTTTGTAAATGAATTATATGCACAATCAAAGTATTTTGTTAAGCTTTTGCAGATGTAATTTGTTTATAGAAATATAGTTAAGCATTTAGCAAAGTTTAGTATATCACTCAAAAAGAAAGTTTTTCATCAAGTAAAAATCTTATTTCATTAAGCAAAGTATCCATTTCATCAAATAAAAATTTCATTTTAATAGTTCCACAAACCATTTCATTAACCAAAAATTTTATTTCATTAACCAAACCTTTTATTTCAACAACTCAAAAAAACTTTTTCACAAGTAAAAATCTTTTTACATAATTTCCATTTATTATTTCATTAACAAAACTTTCTTCAGAAGTATTTCCAAATTTCATTTTATTAAATCCAAATTTTTTGTCATCAAGTAAAAATTATTCAGCAACAGTTCCAAACTTTTCAGAATCAAGTAAAAATTCTTTATCAATAGATAAATTTTTCATTTTATTAGTTCCAAATTTCATTTCATTAAATCCAAAACTTTTTTCATCAACTAGAAATTTTATTTCAGTTCATCCAAATTATTTATTATTACTTCCAAAAAAGTTTTTCATAAAAAATTTGAGTAAATAATCAAATAAAAAATCATAAAAGAAAGGCTACCCAATTACTTGAGTAGCTTTTTTTTCTTTCTCATCGACCAAAAATAATTATATTGACAGTCGAGTTTTTCTGTAAAACTACAAAAACTTTCAGATAGTCATGCCGGCAAATTTGCAATTGACAAAATCTTTATCAACATTTACGTAACCAATGTGGTTCATTCCGGAAATTGAAAGTTTGATTGGCAAAACTTTTGTTTCATTTTCAAAATGTATTTCGACAGTTTTGTCACGCAAATTTTGAGTCGATGCGATAATTATTGCAGTTTTGCCTTCATGTTGAACTTTTGCCAAACAATTTCCATTGTCAATAACAAATTCATCGCACACAGCCAAAGCAAGTTTATTCTCTGTAACTTTTTGTGCATTAACCTTATGCTCTTTAAAAAGAACTCGCATTTGAGGTATAATCGCATATTTATTCATCCAAACTTTAATCACATCATTTGGGTTTGTAGCACAAATAAATTTTTCATTAATGTCATCAAAAGTTGCTATAAAGAAAAATTTTGCGCTATCATCTAGAAGAGTTTCGTCAGTTTCAAAATCTTCCATAAGCGCCCAAACTTCCGAAAAAGGTGTTTTTGAAAACTTTCGTGCATCATCTTTTGGAACAAAAATAGTAACGCCAGTGTTTCCAATGCCAGATTCACGTAAATTTATAAACGCAGAGGAGCTTTGTTTTTTTGAATCGGCTTTTTCATCATCGATATTAACTGATGTAGAGATCTCAAAAAATGGATTTTCTACATCACAATTAACGTTAACATTTCCGACAAATGCTTTTTTCTTCACTTGGAACAGAAAATTCTTTGAACTTTTCAATAAAGTAGTTTTATCATGTAAAATTTTGAACGGCAAAAACTTTTCGGAAAGCGCTGAAAATATTCCTTCCTTTCGTGAACGAAAATAAATGCCAGTTGCAGTTTTTACTGTAACTCCATAAAAAACTTTGGACATTAGCAAATTTTGTTTGTTTATTTTTGAGAAATTTGTAATATTACACCCACGAATAGGCGACATGCGCAAATTTGCAAATGCATTTGAACAATCAAACTCATCATATCCATCGCCATCAATGTCGCCTAAGAAAAATGAGTTTTTCGTTATGTGAAATTCTTTTGCAAACTGCGAAAGTATTTTTTCTGTTTGATCGTTTGTTAGAGCAATAATATCTCCAACTTCGGGCATAATTGAATTTTTATCGAACGTTCTTTCAATAATAAATTCTATACCGCGAAGTTTTGAGGAAATCTTTGCAGTATCGGCAGTAGTATTTTGAGCGCGACATTTAAGAGTGAAATTGTTGTCATTCGCTCCAAAAACATCGATAACTTTGGCTATAATTTGCATTTCAACCTCCAAATTTTTTCTAGCAACCAGTTAATCATTTATAGAGTAAAAACTTTTATAATTTGTGTCAAGTAGTTTTTTCACTTCAACGTAAAAACTGTAAATTTTATTTAATCGATAAACTTTTTCAAATCATCATTAATTTTTGATAATTACAAAAAAAACTCCGAACTTTTATTAATTAAGTTCGGAGCTTATGCGAAAAAACTTTTTAATTGAATAAAATTTTCAGTC
>CAYUDB010000073.1:0-11895 GCA_964443405.1 uncultured bacterium
ACAAGGCATGTTGATGTTGATCTGTCAAACGTATCGAGCATAGATAACCTCTTTGGTGACATGGATTTCTCTTCACCTGAGGATTTTTCAAAGTTCGCTCTTGAAGATATTCTCGCCGAAAACGATCCAAGACCGGTGATCGATGTATCGACTTTCGGCTTTCCAAACGATGAACCGATCCCAACTATCCAGCCCGAACCTGAACTGAAAATCGACGATGTGGGCATGAGCCTCGAAGATGTGCTCGCCGAACTCAATCAGGCATCGAAGTTTCCGAAAGTTGAGCCAAAACCTAAACCTGTTCCAAATCCACAACCCGAACCACAACAACCGCCACCGTCGCCACCTACTTCAAAAATTCCTCTCCCAGATGTGGAACTTGAAGAAATTCAAGGTCTTATCCGTCGAAATGATAATGCTTTCGCCAGAATCGAGAGTGTTAACGATCTCGAACAGCTTTTGGGACAAAAGCCTTCTAGCGAAAATGCAACTGTGGAGGTTGAGCATATTAGCGGAATTCAACAGCGCGGTGATGACGTTTTTATTCCACCCGAGGACGTGGAGCAGCTTTTAGGCATCACAGTGCGCCAAGATTTTGCACCACCTAAAGATATATCGATTGAAAGCATTGACGGTATTCAGAGACGCTCTGACACTGTCTTCGACAAACTCGATTACGATTCGGTTGCTGTGCCAAAGGCTCAAAAAGAAGTAGCCACACGCACTACAGCCGAAATTTATGCAGCACAAGGATTAACACAAAAGGCTATCGACATATACACCGATATATTAAGACAGGTTACAATTAGCCCCGAAGAACGAGACAAGATTAAAGAGCGCATCGATATTTTGAAAAAACGCATTTAATAGGTTTTGCTGCACAAAAATGCCGCGAATACAGATAGTATCGCGGCATTTTTAGTGTTTCTTGTGCGAGGTCAAAATTGCCAGCGGAAACCCCAAGTTGTGCGACCATCAGTTGCGCGAATGGGTTGGTCTTCGTGCACAAAATAACCCAGATACGCGCTCAATGTGCCAAATTGTGCATAATGTGCTGCGTTTAGCTCAATATATTGCCGCGAACAGGTGCCACCGCCGTATTTTGTCCAAAGAACGGGCTTCCATTCAAAATTGAGCGCTCCATTGCGAAACTGCACAAATTCCAAAGCGAATTCGCCAGCGGTGTGCGTTGAAAGCCGATGGTTATACTGCGACAATCCTGCATCGGTTAATAGTGGATAAATGCCGAATTTTGCGCACCAATAAAAGTGTGGTGCAATTTTCGGATATTTTAGGTGAGCGGTTTTTTCGCGAATTTTTGTGCGGCGCGTTTCCCAAAAGTGGTCGGCAGGTGCAAAACTTAGTTCGTAAATGTTCCAAATCACAGTGCCTTCCTCTGGACGATCGACAACATGAAAGCAATCGTGCATCAAGCGCAATGTCGTAGAGTAATCACCTACATCGCCGCGAAAACCACCCACGAGTGAATAGTGCATATCGTGTGGGTCGAAAACTACGCCCTCGTGTTGATAGCCCATGCCTGTCCATTTTGCCGCGCGCAAGAAAAAAGTTACACTTGTGTTTTTGTTTATTTGCGCGCGCAGCATATCACAGCTCACGTCAAGCTTGCCCTCGGTGAAATTTCTGCCATTGAGTGGCACAAACCTTTGCACATAACCTTCAACATTTGGTTTAAGTGGCACTTTCCACTCGACAGCACACAACGCAGTTGCGCACAAAAACATTGACACCAAAATTTTTCTCATTAGTCTCTCCGGTTAATCACAATAATAACGCTCTTTAAAATCTTGCCAACTTTTTTGTCTTATGTCATTTGGCTTTTTCGTGTGGAAATTTCTGAAAGTAACTGTCGCTTTTGAACAATACTTAAAAATCCAAGTGTTTTCATGTAAAAAATCTGCGCAATGTAGATCTAAAATTGCCAATTTGCTAGAAGCTCATTGTGCACAAAACGAGATGAGCAAAGCAAATGAAAATTAATTAGGTTTGAACACAAAAAAGTTGATATTCGGAAAAAAGGAGATTCGGTGGAAAACTTTCGTAAAACAAAAATCGTAGCTACAATCGGACCAGCGAGTTGCAGCGAAGAGAATATTGAAAAGCTCATTGCCGCCGGTGCAAATATGTTTCGGCTAAATTTCTCACATGGCGACCACGCTTCTCATGGTGCGGTTATGGATGCAATTAAACGTGTGCGCGAAAAACTGGGTGTTTCGGTGGGAATAATGCAGGATTTGGGTGGTCCCAAGATACGACTTGGTGAGATTTCGGGCGGCAGTATTTTCCTCGAAACCGGTGATGACATGATCATCGACACAAAACTAGACATCAATTGTGGTAAGCGATTTGGCACAAATTACCGTGCCCTTGCCACCGATGTGCAACCGAATACGCGCCTGCTTTTGGCAGATGGTATCATTGAATGTGAGATTTTGCGCACAACCGAAACCGAAATTTTCTGCAAGGTTGTCTTTGGTGGAGAGCTTTTTAGCAAAAAAGGCATTGCGTATCCCGAAGGCAGTTTTTCTTTGCCGGCGCTCACCGAAAAGGATAAAATTGATCTGGATTTCGGTTTGCACGCAGGCATTGATTTTGTGGCACTTTCTTTTGTGCGCAATGTGCAAGATATTCGTGAAACGCGAGATTTTATTGCGGCACGAGGCTTTGATGTGCCCATTTTTGCAAAAATCGAGAAACATGAGGCAATTAGTGCGCTCGACGAAATAGTGGCAGCGGCAGACGGAATAATCGTAGCCCGTGGCGACCTAGGTGTGGAAATGCCCATCGAGACTGTGCCACTTCTGCAAAAACGCATAATTGCCACAGCAAATGCTTATGCAATACCGGTAATTACCGCAACGCAAATGCTGCTTTCAATGGTCCATGAACCGCGACCCACTCGCGCCGAAATAACGGATATAGCAAACGCTGTTCTCGATGGCACCGATGCAGTCATGCTTTCCGAAGAGACAGCCATGGGCGACCACCCAGTGCGTGCGGTTGCCACAATGGCGAAAATTTGCGCCGAAACCGAGAAAATGCCGCAACCTATACGCGACTTCAATTTTGTGTTGCAGTGCATCGATTGTGCAGATGAACGGCTTTTCTTTGCATTGACCATTGCGCATTCGGCGGCACTTTTAGCAGAACGCTCGCATGCCAAAGCCATTATTTGCCCCACTCACACTGGGCTAACAGCAAAACTTGTGGCGAGTTTTCGTGCGCAAGTGCCTGTTTTGGCGCTTACAACATCTAAAAAGGTGTTCTATCGACTCTCGGCTTTCTGCGGTGTTTTTCCCCAACTTTTTCCGCGTGATGAGACCGATTTCGAGAGCGTAATTGCCCAAGCCGAGCAAATTGCCATTCAGCGTGGCTGTTTATCTGCTGATGACAACTATGTTATCACAGCAGGGCTTCCTTTCGGCTCGGGTTTGCCAACCAATGCCCTCAAGCTTTGTAATGCCGGCGAGAGTATTAGCACACACACTTCGAACTGAGTTGACATCTTCTGTTCAAACTCATGCTGTTGAAGAGCAGATAGTTATAAGTGAAGGCATATGTTTTATTTTGTGCAAGTTCACAGGAAAAGAGTGTTTTCCATAGCGTACAACACGTAATGCTGCACGCTGCGAAATAGGTGCTTTGTTTGTGACAAGCTGGAATTGTGGCAATTTTGAGGGAACTTTTTAATTGCTGCTACTAATCGGTATGTGCAACAGATAACTGATTGTTTTACAATTAGTTATGTGTTCGAGTAATAGTAGCTTGCCACTACCAATAGACCAAGACGCAAATTTATATTTTCGTATGTTCGCATGAACAAAAAGATTGACTATTTTACGGTGACAGGTATTTTAAGAACATGAACAAAAGCATAATGACATTGCCAATAGCGCTTACGGCTGCACTGCTTATCATCTGTGGCTGTGCTGGCGCAAAAAAAACTGCCAAAACTGATGACGATGCCACATTTCGGCAGGCTGAAGAGTATTTTGCAAAGAAAAAATACGACAAAACAATAACCACCCTCGAGCTTCTACGTTACACTCCATCGATACTATCGGATGACGCACATTTGCTTACGGCGAAAGCACATATTGCTGCAGGCAATCCGGAGCTTGCTTCGCCCGAACTTGCGTGGATAAAAAACCGCTACTCGCAATCAGAGCTTATTGAAGAGGCAACATTTTTGCTTGCGGAATCATACTTTTTGGCATCACCACGCGCCGAATTAGATCAGGAACTGACACATAAAGCCATTGGCGCATACAAAGATTTTCTCGATTTGTATCCCACCTCAAAATTTGCAGACAGTGCAAAAGTTGGTATCGAAAAAGCCCAAGACAAACTCGCACAAAAGCTTCTGCAATCTGCTGTATTGTATCATAATATGCACCAAGATAGCGCTGCATTATTATATGTTCGCACTGCAATAGATACATATCCGCAAACGAGTTTGATGGCGCAAATAGAGCTTCTCTATGCGCAAGTTCTTGTGGAACTTGGTGATACTGCATCAGCGCAAAATCATGCACAGCGTGTAATTGAAAGCTCCCCAAGCGACAAAACAGCAGCAGCGGCAAGAAAATTGCTCGCAAAAATTGCCACTCCTTAGAGCATATGTGCCACAATGTCAGCTTTTGTGCGAAATTTGCTATATAAAAGCAAATAGCATTAATAGTCTGCGTCAGTATTTGATTATAAATTGCAATTACTAGAAAATCAACATTAATGACGACGATATTCTCGTCACATGGCAGTATTGCGAGGATTATGTGTGCAAATTTCATCGATGTAAGCGATAAAAGTCGATTATTCGAGATGGCACGAGGTTTTGCGATATACGCAACAGGTGATGTAATAGCGCAATTTTTACTCGGCAATGCATCAACATTTCGGTTTTTGGGCATAGGTTTTATTGGTGCAACAGTTTACGCGCTTGAGATTCCCATATATTTTCGCATGATAGACAGATTTGCATGTTCCACCAAACATGAAAAGTTGTTCCGACATTTTTTGACACGTAAAGTGGACAATGCAGATATCTGCGCACTCAACTCATTGGGACGCACAATATTTGCTCTGTTATATTTCAACCCTATCTGGATTGCTCGGCATTTCTTTTTTATCTCTATTATCGATAATATATCTCATCAAACCGTACTTGGCAACCCATATACCGTATTTCTGACCCTACTTTTGCCTGCGTGCAAATCATTTACCATAAATATACCACTTTCAATACTAGGTAATTTTATTATACAAAATAAACTCAATGTGCACCATAGGTTTACTGGAAGCGCTATATTCAGTGGAATTTGTGCAATATGGTATGCAATATCGAAACATATATTCTCATGAGGTGAGACATGACCAGAAATGCGCTGTATGAAAAGATTTGTGCTCTCGTAAAAAACAATGAGACATTTACACTTATAACGGTGATAACTTCCGATGGCTCGTCTCCCGCAAGCGCCGGCATGAAAATGGTAGTGTGTGAAAATGGAGAAAACTTTGGCACCATAGGTGGTGGCGAGCTTGAACTTCTTGCTATTGCATACGCTAGAGAAAATACAGCTGCGAAAGTTGAACTTGTGGAATACTCGCTTGACGCAAACTCCAGTAGCCTAACAAAAAATGCTACAAGAACTTCCATGCTCTGCGGTGGTATTGCAACATTGCTTTTTGAACGATTTTATTCGCATGACAAATTATATATTATAGGTGCTGGACACTGTGCTATTGCTCTCGAAAAGATTGCAAAGTTTTTAGATTACTATGTTATTGTAATTGATGATCGTTCCGAGTGGGCATGCCAAGCAAAGCATAGTTTAGCCGATCAAATTCACTGCATCGATTACAATGAAATCGACAAAACCATAGATTTTGACAGTAGAACTTTTATAGCAGTTATGACGCACGGGCATCAATATGACTTGCATGTGGTCCAAAAATGTCTGAGAAAGGAATTCGCCTATCTCGGCATGATTGGCTCAACACAAAAATTAGCAACGACTTTCGCAAAATTGCGTGAACTTGGGTTTTCTGATGCCGAGATTTCTCGCATTAAGGCGCCGATAGGGTTACCGATCAACTCACATACACCTGAAGAAATCGCGATAAGTATCGCAGCACAATTGATTGAAATCCGTAATTGCCGATAGAAAATAAAAAACTCTAATTGCATAACGGTCGAATCTTAATCTACAAGGCACAGCAAAGTTTATATTTTTTCTGCACTCTTATTAAAAAATTAGCGTTTATAGATATAGAAGTTTAAATTTTTGTTTAGATTTTGCTATTTTTGGAAAAAGAAAGGAAAAATCGCACTTTTCGTCTGAAACCGAAAAAAATACTTGCGCATTTCAGAAAATTTTGTTATGGTTGTGAAGGAGGGCAAAATGAAACGCAAGGCGCAAAATCTATATTGGGTTCTGTCATTGTTGGCAGCTGTGTTTCTCGCTGGCTGTGATGACGCTGCCGACGATAATGACACAACCGGCAACGACGTTCTATGTATTAAACGTCTTTCTGCCACAGCATTGCAAATACGACCTGGCGGCTATGTAATGCTTTCTGTTTCATACGAATACAAAGGCGCAGCGCATCTTGAATTCGAGTGGGAATGCGAATCGGGTACAATCTATCCAACTTCCGACAATGCAATAGTTTACTGGGTTGCACCCCGTTCCTACGGTGAATACACAATCGATTTTCGCCTAACCGACGGCACTTACACCGCGTCCACCTCAATCACTATCGAGGTTCTTGCTAACCCTGATGGCGGATAACCTATTACTAAATCGTCACTTAGGTAGCATTTTGCAACTAATCACATGCAGACTAATAAACGAGCTGTAAATTTTGTGACGCCCACAGTTTTTGCTGTGGGCGTTTCAGTTTTGCGATAAGATGGAGGAAAGATTTGCATTTTTTTGACTAAGCCTTATATTAACCTTATTTGCAAGGCACGCAAATTGGTAAAACGTTTCATTTTAACGTTATAGAAATGGTGGACGGAGAGCATGGCACAGAACACTATTAAGGGTATCGGTTCCGGAAGTGGATACGCGATGGCACCAGCGGTGATAGTCCAACGTGGGGATCTCGTTGTGCCGCAATATACTGTAAGTGAACTGCACATCGAAACTGAAACTGTACGCTTTGAGGCTGCAATAAAGAAAACGAGGCAGCAGCTTTTGCGTGTTCGTAAAGCAGTTGCGAAGGCGATGGGTGAGGAGGCTGCATCCATAATAGATGCACAATTACTTGTTTTGTCAGATCCTGCCATAATTGATGAAACAGAATCTATTATTAGACAAACTATGTGCAATGTGGAGCATGCATTAGACGAAGCTTTCCGAACAAATATCGATGCCATGCGTGCAACACAGAATGATTTTTTCCTGGAGAGAATACCAGATTTTCTCGATGTTCGCCGTCGTCTTCTGGCAAATTTGCTCGGTAAAAGCTTTCAGATTATTCCGCCAGCGCAACATAACGCAATTCTAGTAATAGATAATCTTGCTCCATCTGAAACTGCACATCTCTTTGGTAGCAAATATGTTGGCATCATTACAGAAACGGGTGGTTTTACATCACACATTTCGATTATGGCTCGCACCATGGATATTCCCGCTGTACTGGGTGTAGAACGCGCCACTGAACTTATCGCGCCAGAGCAGACAGTTCTTGTTGACTCCATGGTTGGGCAAATAACTCTCGATGCTGAGGACATTTTTGCGCAGCAATTCACGTTTCATGCTGCTCAATATAAAAAATATCGTGATTTTATTATGCGCGCGGCACATCTCGATGCTTCTACAAGCGATGGTTTTACCGTGCATGTAAGTGCCAACATGGAATTAGTCGAAGAGTTACCACTTGCGTCTCATTACGGAGCTGCGGGCATTGGTCTTTTTCGTTCGGAGCTGTTATATATTCAGCGAGAAGATTTACCGTCTGAGGCTGAGCAATTTGAAGTCTATCAACGAATTGCAACGCAGATCGCGCCACATACCGCAATAATTCGCACATTTGATGTGGGTGGCGACAAGATGGGCAGAATTTTCGAGCACGGTTATGAGCCAAACCCGTTTCTAGGATTTCGCGCGATACGTATTGGACTTGTGCATCCTGAAATTCTTCGCGCCCAACTACGTGCAATTTTGCGCGCATCTGCCTTTGGCAAACTTAAAATTATGTTTCCAATGGTAACACTTGTTGAAGAAATGATATCTTTGAGAGGTTTAGTTACAGAAATTATGGTTGAACTTGGCAAAAATGGCATTCAGCACGACACATCAATCGAAATTGGTGCTATGATCGAGGTGCCTTCCGCAGCAATCATTGCGCGCGAATTGGCTCAATACTGCGACTTTTTCTCAATAGGTACCAATGACTTAGTCCAATATACACTTGCTGCCGACAGGGGAAATCCAAAAGTTGCCAACCTCTATCAAACCTATCACCCTGCAGTTCTAAAGCTTATCAAGTTTGCCATAGATGCGGCGCATCTTTCAGGAATCTGGTGTGGCGTTTGTGGTGAAATGGCTGGCAAGGCTAGAGCTGTGCCCATGCTTTTGGGCATGGGCTGCGATGAATTTTCCACAATTCCCGCTTCTGTTCCGTTGGTTAAATCAATAATCCGCAGCACATCAATGAGTTCTGCGCGCGAAATCGCTTCAGAGGTGCTTCGCTGTTCAACAGAAGCACAGGTCATCGCAACGTTGGATGACTTTTTGGTGCAGATTTTGCCGACAGAAATCTCTTCGGTCAAAACTTAGCACCGTCCTTTTGCAATGTTTTATTAGTTTAAAACGTTATTAATGTTTAAAATAGTTTGCTTACGTACAGTGAGAACTATATGTATAAATAAAAATAGTTTTTAAATTTTCCAAATCGGTGTTACGCCATTTAATACATAACCTATATATAACAGAGAAATAATGATTAAGCGCGAGGAAGTAATACGTATTGGCGAATATATTTGGGAAATTTCTGCAAATACGCAAAAGAATATGAATGTACCAGTGCGATTCTACGCATCTGAGAAGATGCTTCCTGAAATTTTGGCTGATAATGCACTTCAACAGGCGATAAATGTTGCGATGCTTAATGGTATCGTTAAATATTCACTTGCAATGCCCGATGTTCATTATGGATATGGTTTTCCGATTGGTGGAGTTGCGGCAATGAACGTTGAAACAGGTACCGTTTCTCCTGGCGGGGTTGGTTACGATATAAACTGCGGTGTAAGGCTATTGCTTACCAATTTTACCTATCATGAGCTAAGTTCTATTTTGCATAAGCTAGTTGACGAGATATTTAAAACTGTGCCTGCTGGCGTTGGAGCCGAAAACACTATCAAATTGAAAAATAAAGAGTTAGTGCATGTACTAACTGGCGGTGCACAATGGGCAACGGCTCAGGGTTTTGGCAATCAAGATGATATTGATAGTACAGAAGATTTCGGATGTTTCGATATATCACGACCAGAATTTATTTCTGAGCGCGCATTGCAAAGAGGTGCTTCACAATTGGGTACTTTAGGAAGCGGCAATCACTTTATTGAGATTCAACAGGTGCAACATGTTTGCAATAAGGCAATTGCAAAAGCTTGGGGGCTTTTCGAAAATCAAATTGTAATTATGATTCACTGTGGATCGCGCGGATTGGGACATCAAATCTGTGAAGATTATGCGCACGAATTTGTAAAGAATCTAGTCAACTATGACATTTCTTTGCCAGATCGACAGCTTGCCTGTGCACCAATCAACTCGCCGCATGGAATGCGATACATTGGTGCCATGGCGGCTGCAGCTAACTATGCATGGGCGAATCGTCAAATAATAACGCATAATATTCGTTTGGCTTTCGCGAAAATGCTCAATCAACCAGTAGAACAATTATCTATAACAACTTTATATGATATAGCACATAACATTGCGAAGTTTGAAACTCATCATATTAATGATGAAAATGTAGAGCTTTTGGTGCATAGAAAGGGCGCAACGCGTGCATTTCCACCGCAACATCCTGAGTTGCCATTGAGATACATGGAAACAGGACAACCCGTTATTATACCCGGTGATATGGGACGTGCTAGCTATTTGCTCGTTGGCAAACCAACCGCGATGACCGAGACTTTTGGCTCGGTTTGTCATGGTGCAGGGCGTTTGTTGTCACGCAACAAAGCGGTAGAAATCACTCGCAAACGCGATATATCAAAAGAACTTGCTGCGAAAAACATATACGTGCGCTGTGAAGGTCGTACTACGCTCAACGAAGAAGTGCCGGAAGCATATAAAAATATTGATGATGTAATTGAATGCGTTGAAGGAGCTGGACTTGCACAAAAAATAGTTCGGTTGAAACCGCTTGCTGTTATTAAAGGTTAACTATAAAAGGGTGCGTCATTACGGATTAGCCGCACCCTCTTTACGGGTAGTACTGGACGGGATTATTTAAGATACATTAGCTTGCAAGTGTGTTTTCGATTATTTTCTATGATTGAAGCATAATATACACCGGATTTTTCATTATATGGCTCCCATATAATAGATTTTTGTGTAATATTATTGTTACTAAACACGATCTTACCACTGGCATCGCAAATTTGCAAATCTGCACCATTGGGAACAACTATAGTCGTTGAGGAATTGAAAGGATTCGGATATGCTCGGAGTTGATCACGTAGTGCACTTGCACTGTGCTCAGTAATCTGAAGTTCACCGTACAGACACACATCGAGAGGACCGTAACCAGATGGCAAACAAGCGATTGTGCTAATACCGAAGCATCCTTCGCACAATATCTCCACCCAGTTCGAATCCATGGATGGGAGGAAAACAATTCCGTTATGTGCAGCCAGACCATCGAAACCGGTTCCTCGTGTGATGTTGTCAGAGGATATAATATTATGCAATATTTCATGAGTTAGTCCATTATAAGCAAGTATTTTGCCTGATCCAACTGTACCCCAAGCGGAAGTTGCTGAATAAATATACCCAGTTGCTTTATCAATAGTAAGTCGTTGAGGTGAACCGCCTAACATAAGTGAGTCGGTAACCGAAAACGATCTCAGATCGAGAAAATAGACAGTGCCAGAAATTGTGCCGTAGTCGCCTGTGCAAACAACATGGGCAACCCCGTCAGAAGTGAGAACTATATCCTGTGGGTTTGTGCCGACACGGATAGAATCAATAACGGTATTTTCGCTATTTAGCTTAAACACATATCCTGCACCGTACTCGAAAGTTACACCGTCAAAATTTCCTGCCGACACATACGTGTAGCCATCATGTGCGAGCACGCCTTGTGGACCGCGGCAGAATGGTGGGACAATTTCTACTTCGTGACTTTCTAGATCAATGACAGCGATTCCACCATGTACCCATAAAGTAACATATAATTTATTATTATCAATGCACATTAAATATGGATTCGAACCTGTTGGTAATGAATAGTTGCGCACATGGCTAATAGAGTAACCATCTGCAGATAAAAGCATTATTGTGGCATCACCAGAGCATGAAACAAATAACATATTATCGTTTGCCAAAATCTGCTTAGGCATGCGACCGACAGTACAGGCTTCTGGCAAGTAACTGTCCCATACTGTGCCGCTCACATCCGAGCCACCTAGTGAAATGCTTTCGCCAAGTACGTCAAGACATGCGTAACGACATTGTGCACTTGCAATGATTGCGAACAGTGTCACTATTATTGGTAGTAATCGCTTATGATTAAACATTTTATCCTCTTTATGCGAAATGAAAAAACAATCCCTCGATGCATTGCGTTAAATGCAGCATGTAGGCAAGCGTTTTTGCCATTAATAACTGGTTCTTGAGTTAACGATTTGATTAACAG
>CAYUDB010000074.1:0-10893 GCA_964443405.1 uncultured bacterium
AAGTTTTTTTCGAAAGTGATTTGGGTAGCTCGTCGATGACGCCATGTTTTGCAAGCGAACGTAAAATGTGTCTATCGAGTATAGCTATAGTGTTGCCCAAACCAATGTTACGCAAAAAATGGCTCGCCTCTTTCATGCCGATACCCGAAAAATTATCCACAATCCACAGCCGCATTTCAAAAACGTCGGCAAAAGAAAAAAACTTTTCCAAAAACGCCGAATTTTCGCAAAATGCACGTTCCAATAAAGCTTCGATACGTTTCGCTTTCGTGTATTTGAAGCGAACGCCAATAAGCTGTTCGACTATATAATCGTATTTTGGCGGCTGCGAATTAATAGGCGCACTTTTTATGCCACAAATTTTTTCGGTCGCCGCCCAACAGTACTCAGCATTCGATTGAGGCGTGAGTGTGCAGAAAACTAATTCGTTCAAAATCTCACTTTTTCTTCGAAGCTCTATAAGTTCTCTAAACTCACTTAATCGCTCTTCAATGCGTGGTTTAAGAGTTTCATACAGCTCTAGAAGTGAAACGAGTTCATTTTTGTTATCATTACAGTTGGTTGCAACTAATTGACGCATTTTCACCGGTTAAAGTTTTTTTAGACTTACAAACTCGCGCAAATTTCGCACTGTGCAAAACACATAATTTTTGGAAACATGAGCCTGCGTCTAAACATTATCAGTCAAAAGATGAATTCGTTGAGTTACTGCCTCAAAACGATGTAACCTTTTGTGTAGCAATGTATATTTTGCTCATACATACATTTGCTTTATCTCATGCCAACCAAACCCAGTGCCGCATGTGCAAAACCTATTTGTAAATTATAATAGAATTTTCGTCAATGTCAACTGTTAGAATGTCGCCTGAAGAAAATTTGCCTTGCAACAGTTCCATGGCAATTTTTTGAGTTACTTCTCGCTCTATCATGCGTTTAAGCGGACGTGCGCCAAATATTGGATCAAAACCAAGCTCTGCAAGTTTATCTAGAGCTGCTTCGGTAATTTTTGCATCCAAGTCTTGTTCGCGTAATCGGTTGCGCAGTTTTTCGAACTGCAATCGCACAATACCACGAATTTCGCTGGGCAGCAGTGCTTTAAAAACAATTATCTCGTCCACCCTATTAACAAATTCGGGTGGCAAAGTGCGGCGCACAAGTTCTTCGAGTTGAAATTCGAGCTGAGCGTGTATGGCATCGCGATTTTCGGGTGTCATCTCGGCAATTTTATCGACTATGAGACGTGCACCAAGGTTTGATGTCATAATCAAGATGGTGTTCTTGAAATCGACTGTATGCCCTTTGTTATCGGTGAGACGTCCGTCGTCGAGAACTTGCAGAAGCACATTGAACACTTCGGGATGCGCTTTTTCGATTTCATCGAACAGCACCACCGAAAATGGGTTGCGACGAATTGCTTCGGTAAGTTGTCCACCTTCGTCATAACCCACATAGCCGGGAGGCGCGCCAATGAGTCTGCTCACCGAATGCTTTTCCATATATTCCGACATGTCGATTCGCACAAGTGCCTTTTCCGAATCGAATAGACATTCGGCTAAAGCTTTGGCGAGCTCGGTTTTGCCAACACCTGTCGAGCCTAAAAATATGAACGACCCAAATGGCTTATCGGGATTGGCAAGACCTGCACGCGCCGCGCGCACAACTCGCGCAACAGCCTGAACCGCATGGTTTTGATCGATGACGCGCTTGTGAATTTCGGCATCGAGGTAGATGAGTTTGTCGCGCTCGTTTTGAGTGAGACGTGTTGCCGGTATGCCCGTCCATTCGGAAAGCACTTTTGCCACATCGCTTTCTTCCACCACCTCTTTTATTACCTGTCCATGGCTCTGAATTTCGGCGAGGCGTTTTTGTTCAAGCTCGAGCATTTTTTGCAGTTCCACCAAACCACCATATTGAATGCGTGCAGCTTTTTCTAAATCGCCCGCACGCTGAGCAACTTCAAACTCGAATTTTGCGTTTTCGATTTTCCCTTTGAGTGCCGAGATTTTGCCGAGAACATCTTTTTCGGTTTGCCATTGTGCTTCAATTTTTTTTCGTTCCACTTCGAGTTCGGCAACTTGTCGTTTAAGCTCGGTAATTTCGGCATTTTTGCCTGTTTCGCCTTCAAGCCCACGAATTTCGAGCTGCTTTTGCATTATGCGCTTGATTATCGAATCGAGTTCTGTGGGCACAGAATAGAGATTGATGCGCAAACGTGCTGCAGCTTCATCGATGAGATCTATGGCTTTATCGGGCAAAAAACGATCAGTTATGTATCGCGCCGAAAGTTTTGCAGCTGAAACTATTGCCTCATCTTTAATTTTCACGTGATGATGAATCTCGAATCGTTCTTTTAGCCCGCGCAATATTGAAATTGTGTCATCCACAGACGGTTCATTAATCATAACTGGTGCAAAACGTCTTTCGAGCGCTGGGTCTTTTTCGATATTTTTGCGATATTCATCGAAAGTGGTGGCGCCTATAGTGTGTAATTCGCCACGTGCGAGTGCAGGCTTGAGCATGTTCGATGCGTCAAGACTACCTTCGGCGGCGCCAGCACCAACTATGGTGTGCATCTCATCGATGAACAAAATTATTCTGCCATTCGAATCGACAACTTCCTTTATAAAGCTTTTTAGTCTTTCCTCGAATTCGCCTCGATATTTTGTGCCCGCTACAAGTGCGCCCATGTCGAGCTGGACGAGCTGTGTGTGCAAAAGCGAATCTGGAACATCGGCAGCGACAATTTTCTGTGCCAAGCCTTCGACTATTGCAGTTTTGCCAACACCTGGTTCACCGATAAGTGCGGGGTTATTTTTAGTTTTGCGAGAGAGTATGGTTATTACGCGGCGAATTTCATCATCGCGCCCGATGATGGGGTTGAGTTTGCCGCCACGTGCTTTTTCTGTGAGGTCTATGCCATAACGTTCGAGGGCTGCGAATTTAGTTTCGGGATTTTGGTCGCTTACGCGTTGGTTTCCGCGGATGAGTTTCAGAGCACGTAGAAGCCGTTCTTCAGTTATGCCGAGTTCTGCGAGGATTTGTGCACCCTCATCGCCTCGTGCGCGAAGTATGGCAAGCAGAATGTGCTCCACTGAAGTGTAATCATCCTTGAAAGATGAAACTGCGAGTTTTGTTGCCTCATCCAAGATGGACGTAAGCGCAACCGATAGCTGTGTTTCGGCATTGCGCGAAGACAGACGTGGCAGGTGCACAAAACTTTCCTTACATTTTTCGATAACTTCGCTTGGATCCACCGCCACAGCACCGAAAATTTTTGCTGCCAATCCGGTTTTATCCGATGCCATCGCATATAGTAAATGCAGGCTTTCTACTGCGGTGTTACCTCTACTTTTCGCTTCGGCTACTGCCTCAAGTATGCTCTTTTGAGCTGATTCTGTAAACTTGTTCAAATCGAGAGGCATTTTTTCCTCCATTTTTCACAATATAACACTTTTCCCCACCCATTTTAAAACAAATTTTTACCCGAAGGCGGCGAGAGTCGCTTCCACTGGTGCCGGCGAGAGCCGCTTCTAGAGGCTATCTATTGGTGCCGACGCCAGAAAAAAGTTTGATAGATAAGTTTTTTTTGTAAATTAAAGGGTTATGGGAAAAAGATGGTCCAAGTAGGAACTGGAGACGGGAAATGAGTAAGTATATTTGTGCAATGTTTTTTTTCGTAACGCTCTCGTATGCAGTTTCGGTGTGCATCGACCCAGGACATGGCGGCACCGATTCTGGCGCATCTGGTCCTTCATACCTCGAAAAAAATGCGAACCTCGAAGTTGCGCTTGCAGCTCGAACTTATCTGCTTACTGTTTCGGGAGTTACAGTTGGCATGACGCGCTCAACCGATGCGACATTATCTTTGTCGGAACGATGTGAATTTGCAAACGCAGGTGGCTATACGAGATTTATGTCCATGCACGAGAACGCGTTCAACACGCTTGTTCAGGGCACAGAGACCTATTGCCACTCAACACTGCCCGAAGTGTCGGTTGCGTTTCGCAATGCGGTACACCCTTGGTTGATTTGGGCACACAGCTATACAAATCGTGGCGTCAAGAGTGCCGATTATTATGTTCTGCGAAACACGTCTATGCCGTCAATACTCGGTGAAGGCACGTTTATCGACTATACTGACAGTTGGGACGAATCATGGCGTTATGCGACAAATTACAATGACCACAAAGGCAGACAAGCTTATGCCTATTGCGCGGGCTTTTGCGATCATATGGGGCTTGTGGCACCAGTTTACAGTTCATCGGGAACACCCACATATTTGGCAACTTATCGCGTGTCATCATATTCCAGCACAATGACTTCTGGCAGCACACAGACAGCATGGATCGAATATATAAACACAGGCACCGCCATTTGGAAACCCGATTCGACATTTCTCACCACATGTTTACCGCGCGGGCACGAAAGTGTTTTTTATACGGAGGGCAATTGGTTCTCGCATTCTGGTGCATCTGGCGTCGATTACAACACCACCGAAGGCGATACGGGTCGTTTTACTTTCATAATGACCGCGCCAATTGTCAGTGTTCCAACTACTTATAACGAATTTTGGACACTATATGATTTTCGGCACACATATTTCGGACCCACCGACGGAGCTGTAAGTTTTCGCGTGACAGTTTATCCAGAAAGTTTTGGCGCCTACGATTCTACAATCGTCGATAACTCCGAAGCAGCGCCACGTTACGTTGAGCATGGCAGTTTTTATGCGGGGTCAAACCCGGGTGGTTGGCTCGATAATTATCGCTGGGCATCCACCGACGACACAGAAGATTACGCAACTTTCGATCCACAATTTTCAACATCGCGCAGTTGCGACATTTACACATGGTATGTTTCGGGCACAAACCGCGCCACAAACGTCGCCTACATAATATCCACAACTACCGGAGCCGAAACTATCCGTGTGAACCAAACAGCAAATGGTTCGCATTGGAATCATCTTGGTGCTTTTTCCATACCTGCGGGTGGCGTCGTACGCGTCAGTGATATTGGTGCCGATGTCGCGAAAGTGATAATAACAGACGCGGTGAAATTTGTTTCACTTCGCTCGCTTTCCATTGCGCAACAACAGGATACAAAGCGGGTAAACTTAATTTCTGCCTACCCCAATCCTTTCAATTCATCGGTAAACATCACTGCACCGAGCGAAGCGCAAATTTCCATTTTCGACGTATCGGGCAAACAGATTGCTTCACTCGAAAAAGAGCATATCTGGCATCCATCACCAAATACTGCCGCAGGCATATACTTCGCTCGTATTTCCACAAACGGCACAACATACCAAGCCCGTGTTCTTTACCTCAAATAGCATGCGACGACCACCTACCTTTTGCATTCGGCGAGGTTCATTGCCAGCACCAGAGCGCCTTCGTTTCGCGAAACTATTAAATGGTAGCAAGCCTGTTTAGTGTGGGAACTTTTTTTCTTGGAACACAGAGCGTTTAGGTTATATTTTTGGGTTGATAACCTTAAAACAGCGGTAGTTTATGAATAAGTTCATAGTGATTTTGGCATTGGGAATTTTCGTGTGCAATGCCTTTGCATTTTCAACTCTCGGCAACGACTTTTTTCTGGTTTATCCGGCAAATGCCTGCCGAGAGCCTGCAAGCGTGCCCCCCGATCCCGCCTCATTTTACAACGGGCAAATCATTCTCACATCGTCATTTGCAACAACTGGCACAGTGCGCAATTTCGATGGTTCCTGGACGCGCGCATTCTCGATTCCGCCAAATGGAGTCACCACAATTTCTGTGGACAGCACATTGTGGATTCGCCCGAGCGAGACAATTCGCCGACGCGGACTTCGTATTCAATCGGATAACGATATCTCGGCTTATTTTTTGTCGTATGAGTCGCCCGGTTCCACCAATGACCTCGCTTTGCTCTATCCTGTGAACAGCATTGGCACCGACTACATGGTCATGTGTTGGCGCGACAACATACCTACCTACAGCGCACTCACGCTCAATCGCGGACCTAGCATGTTTGCCATCGTTGCCACTGAAGACGGCACTAATGTACAAATTACACCAAGTGCTGCTACCGAAGGCGGTCATGCTGCGGGCGTTATGTTTTCGGTAACGTTAAACAGCTACGATTGTTATCAAGTGCTTGCCAATTCACCAAATGCCACCACATTGCGCGACTTGACCGGTTCGCGAATTGTATCTGATAAACCAATCGTAGTGCTTGCGGGCAATCAAATAGCACTTGTTCCCGATGTCATAATGGCGGCAGATTTTCTCGTGGAACAAATTCCACCACTTTTGGCATGGGGCATGAACTTCTGTTGCTTTCCGGTGACCACACGCGGAGATTGGAGCAAAGACGTTTTGCGTGTGCTCGCCTCGCAGGACAACACTACCATCACTATTACCGATGGCAGCGGCACAGTTTCGGCAATTCGCAATGCGGGGCAATATTTCGAATGGAACGGACAACCTTGCGACGAAGGGGTTTACGATGTTCCATTTTTGAGTTATGCGGCTTCGTGCGACAACAAAATGCTTGATAGCCCAACACGCATTACAACCGACAAGCCTGTATTAGTTGGACAATATATAACAGGTGGCACTCTCACTCGCGGCGAACCAGACTGGCTTACAGGCGAGGGTGAATTCGAGGCAATGGGAGACCCTGCTTATATGCTTGTGCCGCCTGTGGAACAGTATTCGGCACGTTATATATTCCTTACGCCCGCAGGCTACAACAATGACTATTTAAACGTTGCCATCCCAGTAGGTTTCGAATCCAGTGTGCGCATCGACGGTGGAATACCAATTTACACCACTGCATGGTTCAATTTGCCAGGCGGCACACATCGTGGCGCACGAATTTCCGTTGAACCGGGTGGACACGTTATCGAGGCAGACACATCTTTCATGTTACAAATGTACGGTTTCGATTACAACTGGGCATCTTACGCATCAGTTGCAGGACAAAACCTTTTGCCTATCAATGCCGAATATCTTTTGCGCAAGGAATGTTTGCTAACCCCTGTTTTCACTGGCACACAGACGGCATGGCGCATTGTAGTAGTTCACAATTCAGGCGATCCTGCAACGCGCATCACCATCACCGACACCTTACCTTTGGGTTTCACTTTAGCAGCATCGCCACCGCCAACGGTCACATTATACGGTGGCGCCACTCGTACTGCAACAGTTGACCCAGTCGCTGGCAGCCGTTTTCTCACATGGGGCAATTTCAGCTGCACGCGTGGCGATTCTATTGCCATATCTTTTTATGCAGACATCAACTTGGGAGTTGTTGGCAGGTTCGATAACGGTATTTCGATAGCCGATTCTGCTGGTGGCACCGGCACAACAAATGGCGGCGTGGGTTTGCCCGACGACGATGTTGTAGTTTACACTTGCGACACCATAAACGCCTCCTGGCAATGCCCCGAACCCTGCAATTCATGGACATCTTGCCCAGGGCAAACTATGGAGCTTTTCATGTGGACCGACAGCACAGCTATCGACACAGCACGTGTGTATTTCACAGTATCGGACGGCGTTTCGGCGCCATATGTTATTTCGGGTGCGGATGCGACAGTTTCTTTTTCGTGCCTTTCACTCGATTGCGATAGCGTAACAGCGACAATCTCGGGCATCACCTGGACAAACCTTGCCACAGTTACGGTTACCCTCGATTCTGCCTATATGACCGACGGCTGCAAAACCATCTTCCATCCTTAGCACGCAGTGGCGTGTTTTCAGCGCCACAGGCGCGGTGGCGTGGGTCATTTAATTCTGCAATGCACGCAGTGGCGTGTTTTCAGCGCCACAACGCCTTCGTTTCGCGAAACTATTAAATAATTCTTGCAATCGCACGCGTAACGTGTTTTAGCAAAACAAAAACCACCAACTTTCATTGGTGGTTTTTCATATAATGTAATATGGGTGTTTGCATGCACCTGCTTTCTCGCGCGTTTCGCAAAATCTTAGGCATTTAAAATTCGCCAAACAACGCGAGATCACTTGAGGAGAACAAGCTTTTTCTCGCTACGCGAAACGGGTGTGGTGAGAATAGCAAAATACGTTCCACTTGGCGCATCAGTGCCGTCCCAAGAGAGCTTATAGGAGCCTTCTGGAAGCACGTCTTTGATGAGTGTGGTAACCGTACGCCCAGAAATGTCGAGGATTTTCAGCTCAACATCTGTTCGCTCGGTAACATCAAACGATATTGACGTGACCGGGTTAAACGGGTTTGGGTAAGCATCAAAAATCTCAGATTTCGTTGGGCGTGCAGTCGTTTTTGAGAAAAGCTCGTCCGAACGCATTTGATAAGCATATAGCCCCGCATAAGCATCAACGCCAATGATAAGACCTTCACGCACATAAACATGCGTCCAATAACCGCTGTGTTCGAGCTTGTCGATGAGCTTAAGTTCGGGCAAGGCATGTGCGTCGAAAACCGCAAGCCCGCCCTGACCGTCGGAAAGATAAACGTAGTCGTCATCAATTGCTATGTCGGTGCCCCAAACAGACTCGTGCTTCGACACAATGCGCATTTTGAGAGGATCGGATGCATCAATTGCCGCAATGCCGTCAGGACCATCAGCTGCGAGTAAATATTTGCCAAAGCTCACAATGCCATTGCCGCCTTCGCTGGACGTTTTGAGCGAACTCAAAAATTTCGGCATGCCGTTTTCGACAAGCTGCCAAGCCTGATAGCCACCGTGATAGTCGGAAGCGTAAAGAATGTCATCAACGATAGTTATGTCGCAAAACTGTGCCGTGCCGTCGCGCAAGATGTGGCGCTTGGTGAGCTTGGCACCGTCAAGTATCGCAACACCTTCATATCCAAGACTCACAGCGCAAATGCCTTTGGCAAAGTGAATTTCGCCTATAGCATCAAGTTTGTTCACGCGCGCAACGGGAAATTCACCAAGCCATTTACCGTTCACATCATATTTTTCGATAAACACATTTTCGGCATTCGCAGCGCGTGCACCCAAAACCCAAAGTGCATTGTCATGGTATGCGATATCCCAAACACCAGTTAATTTATCGGAAGCAAAGGCTTTGCCCACAACAGGAAACTCCGGTGATGCAAAATCTACAGGCACAACTCCCGAATTGCCAGCGGCAACGAAAAATTTTGTGCCAGCAAAACATCCACGCGTGGGCACATCGGATGTTATAACGCGACCTATTTCGAAAGGTTTTTCGATGTCTGAGGCGTCGAACACCGAAAGCCCACGATGGCTATTTGCCAAATAGACGAGGTCGCCAAGTATGGTTATGTCGGATGTTGGCATGTTTTCGAGGTTCCACACAAGCTCGGGCGTGGTTTTGCCGTTGATGAACTTGTAGGTGGAAAAATTGAAAGCGCCACCTGCGAAAACTGCGTCATCGCGCACTGTAACAACGCGTGGAGACGGAAACGGCAAATTGAACAGCGATGGACCGAAAATTCTTTGCTCATTTGGTTGTGGACTATCGAGCCTGCCATAGAGAATGATGCCATTATGTGCCTTTACCGCAGTGTAGATGCCGCCTTGCGAACCAATTAGCCCGATACTTGCGGGGTTTGGAGTGTAAAATGCTCCCAAACCTAAATTCCCCGCAGCAGCGTAAATGCGCAAATTGTCGTAATCGATTTTTATCGGTGCGCCATTCAAACCGAGCGATGCGATAAGTGTTGGGTTTGCAATGTCTTGAACCGACACAGTGGCAATGAAGTTCAATCCACCCAAATACACAACATCGTTTTCTATGTCCATGCAAGAGAACGCTTTCATGCGCTCGCTATCCTGTGAGCCATCGAACTTGCCCAAAAGCTTTGGTGAATATGGATCGGCAATGTCGAATATCTCCAGCCCTTCTTTTTCCCACAACACGTAAAGCCTTTCGCCCGATACGATTGTGGATTTAATCTTGCTCGAATGCCCGTCCACTGTGGCGACAAGTTGAGGATAATCTCTGTTGTAGATGGTGTAAACGTTGAGCATACCGCCCATACCCGCAAAAACCACTTTGCCGTCGGTAGCAATGGCATCCACAGGGTTCAAATCAACGCGTGCAAGCTTTTCGAGCCGATAGCTTTGACCGAAAGCAAAAACTGTGCACAGTGCAATGGTGCACAAAAAAAGTGCTTTTTTCACGCGACACCTCCTTTAAAATTGCAGCTTTACAATTATAGGCACAAAAAATTCTATTTCAACTCAATTTTCAAGAAGCTCTCGCAAATTTTGTGCCAAATTTTCGCATATCCATACAAGCACTTTTGTGGAAAAATTCGCCTGCCTGCTTGTCAGAATGGCAAAAATGCCGTGCCGAAATTTTGTTCGCTGCAAGAGCAAATGCCTTGACGTGCGAACGATTTTAGCTATTTTGAGCATGTTGTCTGCGTGAAAATTAAAGTTTTCGAGCAAAAATGGAGAGAAGATGTACGATATCGCCAATTTACTGCGCCAAATGCCTGTTCTCAAGGCTTCCGACCTTCACTTGCGCGTAGGCATTCCACCTGCCTATCGCATAAACGGCGACCTAAAGCGCGCAAAAATGCCCGAACTATCGCAACACGATATGGAAGAAATGTTTCGCCAAATGCTCTCCGAAACGCAACGCGAGCGCTTTGACCGCGAATATGAACTCGACTTTGCGCTGCAACTCCCAACTGGCGAACGATTTAGATGTAATTTATTCCACCAAATGGAAACATTTGCCGCTGTTTTTCGTCTCATCAACTCATCATTACCCAGTTTCGACGATCTCTATTTGCCAACATCAATTAAACGCATTTCCGAAAACCGACGCGGTTTAGTTTTGGTAACGGGCGTTACTGGTTCTGGCAAATCCACATCACTCTCGGCGATTATCGATTATGTTAACGCAACTCGTCGCGACAACATCATCACAA
>CAYUDB010000074.1:10903-11805 GCA_964443405.1 uncultured bacterium
AATCGAAGACCCTGTGGAGTTTTTGCACAAAGCCAAAAAAAGCATCATTGCCCAGCGCGAAATAGGCATCGACACAGGCACTTTTGCCGAAGCATTGCGCCGTGCCATGCGCCAAGACCCAGACGTAATTCTCGTTGGCGAAATCCGCGACGCAGAGACTATGCAAATTGCCCTTCAAGCTGCAGATACCGGTCACCTTGTTATGTCCACATTGCACACACTCGACGCTGTTCAAACTATCTATCGCATACTTTCTTTTTTCCCGCCACACCAACACGCCGAAATTCGCCTTGTTCTAAGCTCGGTGCTCAAGGCTATTATCTCGCAGCGTCTCGTCCCTCGCTGTGACAGAGCTGGTCGCGTACCTGCTGTGGAAATTCTAGTTGGCACAGGTGCTGTTAAAGAGTGTATAATCAACCCAGAGCGCACATCTTCGGTTAAAGACCTGCTTGCCCAAGGCGCAACACAATACGGCATGCAGACAATCGACCAATCGCTCTATTTCTTCTACCGCCGAAACATCATCGACTTCGACACCTGCATGCAGTATGCCACAAACCCCGAAGACCTCAAATTGCGCATTGCGGGCATCGTCGGCTCATCCGATTCCGCGTGGAAGGAATTCGAGGTGAAAGAAGAGAAAGAAGAAGATCTGCCACCTGGTCTCACTCCCGTCGATGCGGCTCAACAACAAGACGAGGAGCGCCCTCTCGCCGAGAATAAAGGCTATTAACTGTCGGCAACATTATTTGCCCTTGCCAGTTCCGCGCCATATTACTGCGCATTGAGCTGTGGCGCAACTCTATACACAACATGGCAATGGGTTCAAAAAAATGCACCCTTTCTCACAATATGGGAAAGGGTGCATTTTTTAAGTTTGAATTTGGCACTAAGCCTCGACA
>CAYUDB010000075.1:0-11753 GCA_964443405.1 uncultured bacterium
ATTGCAAGAGCATTTATTTTTGGAATATTCGCTGTTATCGCCCAAAAGTAAAATAGTCGCGCAGTGAGAGGCAGGCATAAGCCCAATAAAAACGCGCCAAAACCGTAGAAGAAGACTAGTGGGTGAAAATCTCTGATTATATATTTCTGCACCATGCGTCGCAAAAATAGTCGCGCAAGCAAAAAGGAAAGCGAAAACACCACACGCGAAATACGTATGCCACTTTTTTCGCCAACGCCGTAAACCGGGTTTATCGGCACATCGCAAACACGCATGTTATATATATTGCATGTAACTAAAAAGTCGTTTGGCATGCCGTAGCGTGGGTAGATATTTTCGAGTGGCAGAAGGTGCAAAGCCTTGCGGTCGAGAGCGGTATAACCTGTTTGCGAATCGGTTACATGCCAATAACCTGAGGCGATTTTTGTGAGAAAAGTCAGTGCTGAGTTTCCTAAATAGCGCACGTGCGGAATTTTTTTCCAAGCTTCGCCTGTGATAAGTCGATTACCTTTTGCATAGTTCACACGTCCTTCCACAACAGGGTCGAGCAGTGCCGGCAAATCGGCGGGATCCATTTGCCCATCGCCAGCCATTACCACCGCTATATCAATATCATTTTCTCTGCACCAAACATAGCCGTCGGAAATTGCAGCGCCTACGCCACCATTTTTCGCACGGCGCACCAAATGCACACGAACATCTTTCGTCGATACTCTAGTGATTATCTCGGCTGTTTTATCGGGGCTGGCGTCGTCCACTGCTACAATATCATCAATAAAATCGGGCATGCCCGTAAGTGTATGCTCTATCTGTGTTTCTTCCTTGTAACACGGAACCACAACGCAAACTTTTTTATCTCTATACATCGTTTCCTCCGCAATTTCAAATGTCTAATATACCTCAATTTTCACTTAACACCACCTCTTTTGCATGCTCTTGCGCGCGCCTTTCGGTGCTACGCCACCTGTTCTCGAAAGAATTAAGCTGGAGAGTCGAAGTTAAAGGCAAATATTGCAAACGGTGAACAATGCGATTTCGCATATCCTTTAAAAAAGCCACATAAAAAATTGCAAGCATTGTCATGGGTCGCGCGAAACAATGCCGACAAATTTTGTGTAGGCAGATACGTGAAATTATTGAGCTAGCGTAGATTTATCGACTTCGATGAACTTGCCGCGCACAATACGCAATACTTTGTCGGCTGCGGCAGCAACTTTCATATTGTGTGTGGCGAGCACGATGGCAATGTCGGTTTTCGCGCGAACTGTTTCAAGCACATCCATAAAACGGTCGGTGTTCTCAGAATCGAGATTGCCAGTTGGCTCATCGGCGACGAGTATTTTTGGCTTGTTCACAAGTGAGCGCGCAAGTGCTACTCTTTGCTGTTCGCCGCCCGAAAGTTGTGATGGGTAATGTCTTGCACGTTCGACAATGCCCAAAAGGGAGAGATATTCCATGGCGGTTTTCCAAGCTATGCGTTCGGGTATATGTGCGATTTTTTGAGGAAGGATAAGGTTTTCGAGCGCAGAAAATTCGGGCAAAAGATGGTGAAATTGAAAGACAAAACCTATTGACCGCGAGCGCAGTTTTGAGGTTTTATCGTCGGAAAGTTGTGTTGCATCCACGCCATCGAAAAATATTTTGCCGTCGGAAGGCGCGTCGAGTAGCCCTAGTATGTGCAAAAATGTGCTTTTACCCACGCCCGATGCACCGACAACAGCATAAAAATCACCGCCGTTGATGGTGAGATCGATGCCACGCAAAACTTCAAGCCTGCCTTCTGGCGATGGATACCATTTCCACAATTTTTCGCAACGCGCAATTTCCATGTGTGCAATATATTCGCGCGCACGTTTTACAAAACAATTTTATTCTGTTTGGTGAATTTTGCACGCAATTCGCGAGCATTTTGAGATTGTGGTTAAGTTTTGCATAGTGCACGTGAAGGCGCTAAAATGTGTTGCGCAAAGGCATTCGCAACGATAAAATGCTCATATTTGAGCGCGCACAAAATAAAACTGGGGATGGCATCGCGATGAAAAAACTTACATTATGCGTCATTGTGGCGATTTTCTGCGGCATTATCGCCGCACAGAACACATTTTTCCGCGATGTGGTGTATCTTTCTGCGGGAGAAGAGGTGCGCTGTGAGGTTCTAACTATCGACGACAAAACTGTAACTGTGCGCACAACATCGGGCATGCGAACTTTTCGCACCGATGAGATTTTGCGTATCACATTTACGCAAAAGCGTTTAGGTGATACGTGGAAAACTGTGGAGGATATAAACGACAGCACTTTGCTTGCGGCAATTGATGTTGCACAGTCGATTGCCGAAACAACATTTTCTTCGCAAGTTATTTTGCACGAAAGTGTTAACTACGAACTTGCACAGGATTCCACGCTTACAAAAACTGTTCGAGTGATTTCCCTCATACTTACTGAGGCGGCAAAGGGCGAAAATGCCACATTATCTTTCGAATTTGTTTCGCCTAAGATGAACGGCGACATAATGTTCTGTCGCACAGTTACCGCAGATGGCAAAATTTTCCACCTCGACGACGCTGCATATGAATTTTCGCAGCCAACAATGAATTTCGTGGACTATAACTTTTTGCGTCGCATAAAGTTTGCGCCACCACAGTTGAATTGTGGTTGTGTGCTCGACTACTGTTATCGTATAAAATATTCAAAACTCGCCTTTGATTATCCAATTTTGGAGACCGTTTATTTTGGCGCATCTTTGCCTACAATTGAAAAAATAATTGTTGCAAAATATCCGAAAACACTCGAAAAACTAGTTCGCCACATGCAGACAAAATCGGTACCAGCAGTTGAGAGCTTGGTTAATGGCGAGAATGTCACAGTGCGGTGGCAGATGTTTTCTCCGCAACTCTTTGTAACCGAAGCTCTTGCCGCACCAAAAGAGACATTTATGCCCACACTGTGGCTCTGTTTCGACTATGACACACGCGATGTGCGAAACCAACTCGGCGCGTTTTTCATAAACTCTTACAGCGCAAGCGATATTCCTACGCGAGCAATGGATTCTACTACCAGCACCCTAACTGCACAATGCGCCACAAGCGGCGAAAAACTCGAAAAAATACTCGCTTTTTTTCACAAAACTATTCGCAAGGCGCCGGCAGGCATTTTTGAAACGGGCTTTCGACTTGTGCCGATATCACAGGTTTTTGATAGAGGTACGGCAGGTGAACTTGATGGTGCACATTTACTTTGCTCACTTTTAAAGCTATGTGATATCAATGCGCGCATGGTTTTGGTGCCAGATTTTTGGAACAATGTAGCGGCGAACGAGCTACACACTTTTGCAGTTTTCCAAAATGTGCTTGTAGCTGCAACTATCGATAATAAAACAGTTTACATCGATCCTCTAGATGAGTTCGCGCCAGCTTCATACTTTCCGCCGCAGTTTTTCGGACAAAAACCGTTTATTTGGTCGAGTGATACGGTTTACGCGGCAAAATTGCCCGCAGTTGCCGATAAATTTTTCGAACGCGCTGAGACAATTACTGTTACCATCGACAAAAAAGGTGATGCAAAAATCGTAAAGACAAATGTTGCAGGGAGTTATTCGGCAGCACCTTTGCGTTCGAGCTTTCGACAGGGCAGCGACAAAATGCGCATGTCGCTTGAGCAGAATACTTTTGCGCGGTGCAATGAATGTGAGCTTGCCAGTTTCGAGTTTACTGGCATTGAGGATGTGGCAAGCACTGTTGTGCTCAAGCAAGTTTTTAATGCAAAATCACTTATCGATAGTAAAGCGAAAAACTTTGCGTTTGAACTCCCATTTGCAAAAACCGAAAACACCATTTTTGCTACCGAAAAACGCGCATCGCCAATGTTTTTTGCCGAACCACAATTTTTGACACGAGTGTGGAAAATTGTTTTACCTGCAGGACTGAAAGTTCATTTTTTGCCGAACAATTATTCAGCGCGCCTTGATTCTGCACTGTTTTCACTTGAATATAAAACTCTAAGCAGCGATACCATAATGGTTTATGAGCAATGGCGCTTTTCGAAAAAGCTTGTTTCTGCCAGTGATTACATCGATTACAAGAGTTTTTTTGAGAAACGCACACAAAAACTTGGCGAGCCACTTATTTTGCGGAAAAAATAATTCGTGTCTGTCGTGAAAGTTTTTGCTGTCTTGTGATCAGATGGTTATATTATCAAATTTGAAAGTTGCGACAGGCAAGCATATGCGCGCAAAATGCTTGAGTAAACACCTGCATCAATGGTGCAAATATGAATATCGTTGGTTTAATATATTGAAAACAAACATGTTACAGGAGGAAAAATGAGACAGTCGATTATGACAGCGGCACTATTGGCGCTTCTTTTTGTCGGTTGTGGCGCACAGGCTTCCGACAAAAATGCCCAACCTGCTTCAGCCGCAAAAACGGAACCCACACAGACCACGGAGGTCAAATTGAATCCCACCGACAGACCAGTTGTCGTCATCGAGACAACACTCGGCAAAATCGAGATCGAATTGCGCCCCGATAAGGCACCACTCACCTGCGAAAACTTCCTCAAGCTCGTGGATAAAAAATTCTACGACGGGCTTATCTTCCATCGCGTTATTCCTGGTTTCATGATACAGGGTGGCGACCCTGAGGGCACTGGCAGAGGCGGTCCGGGCTACAATGTCCCCGCCGAAATAACCGATCTCAAGCACATTAAAGGCGCTGTTGCCACCGCTCGCCTCGGTGATCAGGTCAATCCCAAAAAGGAATCTTCGGGCAGCCAATTTTACATCACAGTGGCGCAAACACCGCATCTCGATAATCAATACACGATTTTTGGCTACGTCATTGCCGGTCAGGACATTGCAGATAAAATTTCTGAACAGCCTCGCGATCGTGCAGATAAGCCACTTTCCACCGTAAAATTGGAAAAAGTCTATAGAAAAAAATAATTTATCGAAGATAAATAAATAAAATGTCTTGACATGGAATAGGTGAAGAACTTTATTAAAATCGCGAACTAACGACATACTCAAAAAGGAGTTAGCAATGACAAAAGCAGATCTTGTCGAAATCGTCGCGGAACGCACGGGGTTCACCAAAACCGACGTCCATGTCATCTGCGACATGCTTCTCGAAGTCATAAAAGAGGTTATGGCAGAGGGGCGCAATATCGAGATTCGCAGATTCGGTACGTTCAAGCTCAAGGTTCGTAAGCCTCGCATGGCGCGCAATCCGCGCACCGGCGATGCTGTGCCCATCGATGAGCGCGTGATACCGGTCTTCAAACCCTCGAACGAGTTTAAGCTCATGATCAAAGTTTCACCCGCCGACATCAAAGACGACGACGATTCAGAAGACTGAGCAAAAACGTTTTCAAAAAACGAACCCCTCGCAAGAGGGGTTTTTTGTTTCTAGTAAATACATTTTGACGTTTACTCGCACGAAAGCTATTATTAAGTAACTTATTATATTTCAATTTGTTACTAGTATTGTGAAAAGTGCACAATGCTGTAGCCATATCCTAGAATACTACCAATTTATCAAAACAGGCACTGCTCATACTATGCGAAAATGCCATCCGAAACATGAACTGTGACTGCAATTTTTTGCCACTTTTGTTTTTTCGCGAAAACTGCTTTTTAGATTAACCTATTATTTTTCAAGAAGTTAAATAATGACAGATAGTGCAGAAATACACAATTTATAAATCGCATCAAGGTGCCAAAACAGGTGCCGACAAAACATTGTTTTTTTTGGAAAACATTATATATTGTAAGGATAATGTTTATGCGCGAGGATGATAATGATTACAGTGAACGGAAAGGATAAAGTTGAGTGGCGCAACGGCATGACTGTTACAGATGTTTTTGCGGCATTGGGCTTCGATTATTCGCTCATTGTTGTAATCATCGATGGTGAACCTATAAGCCCGGATAATTTTGCCACACGAAAAGTGCCCGATGGCGCTCAAATGCAGGCAATTCACATAATGCACGGTGGATAACAAAACTTTTAACATTCGGAGCAAAATGAAGCCAGCACAACTCATTGCAGGATTGTGTGTTATCGTTAGTTTTGCGTTTTGCGGCGCCGAGGCTGTAAAGCTCAAGAACGATGATTTGCACGAGGCGAAAAAGGTAACTTACTCAAACGAAGCTTTTGACGCCGATGGGAAAAAATTCCCGCGCGAACAGGTGAAACAAGTTTTGCTCGGAGAAACAGGACGAACTCAAACACAAAAAAATGCGCAATACGCATTCTCACACGATAAATTCGTTGGTTACCAAAAGCTTGCACTGACCATGCTCAAAGCCGAACCTTCGGCAAGCGGTCTTATCTTTTTGGATTATGGCAGAAATACACTCACGCCCGATGGAAAAGAACTTTATGAGTATCATTTTGCAGGCAAAGTAATTACTCAGGATGCAAAAGATTGGGCGAACCTTGCTTTCTTTATAGAAGACGGCATCAGTCGTGCGAATATACTTTACGCACGTTCTATTTCGCCCGATGGAAAAGTTACCGAGTACAAACCCGAGGACATAAAATTTTCACAGCCTACGCGCGGCACACTTTTCTTCGGCAAAGGCGAAAACATGTCGCTGCAAATACCGGGCGTTGACATCGGATCAATTGTGGAGTTTGGTTACGTGAACGAAGAATACGCACCCGAAGATCCCGAGCTTTTCTCACCACAGTTCTATTTCCAAAGCTCCGAACCTGCAGCAATTTCTCGCTTCGAGGTCCGTGTGCCAAAAGGACGCAAGTTTTTCTACCTTGCTCAATACCTCGACGATCTCACGCAACCAAATTATGCGTGCAATTTCGAAAATGCCGCAATTCCTCCAAACAAAACAGCAAAAATAGCTGTGCCAAAAGTTACCGAAACCGATTCTTACACAGTTTATAGCTGGGAAATGCAAGATGTGCCACCGCTAATCGGCGAATCACAAATGCCATCAATGCGCAACTGCGCCCCAGCTGTTTTTGGTGGACTTTATAGCGATTACAAATATTACTTCAAACGCTTTGGTGATTTCCATCGCGAGCACATGAAAAAAACTCCACAAATCGATTCGCTTGCAAATTCTCTTGTGCAAAAAAATGACCCCGATAGTGTGAAAGTGGCAAAAATCTACCATTGGATGCAACGTAATATTCGTTACATAAGCATAAAAGGTGCATTATCATCGCGCTTTGGCGGGCATTATGCGCAAATAACCCTCGACAACAAATATGGCGATTGTATCGACAAAGCGATACTTTTTGCCACATTGCTCGGTTGTGTGAACGTTGATGCTTACCCAATTATTCTGCTCACAAACGATGCTGGTTTCATGCAACGTGATCTTTTCCCATTTTGGGGTGGCAACCATGCGATTTCCGAAATCTGGTGGAACAAAAAGCCACATATCCTCGACGCCACTGGCAATTTATTCCGCTTTCCATACTATTCAAACGGTGACGCCGATATCTGGTATGTAAACTATGTTCGCAACGAAGTTGTTTACAACCCGCCACAGCCACCTGCAGATAACGCTATGAAAAGTCGCACAAAACTAGTGCTCAAAGACACCAATATTGCCGAAATTTCCGATTCGATGTGGTTTTCGGGCGAAATGGAAGCAGGTTATCGCGGATATTTCGAGTTCACTCCCGAGATGCGACACAAGCAAGTTGTGGAACAAATGGTAGCGGGTCGCAAGGCAGGGTCAAAGCTTTCGAATTTTGCAGTGCACAACGTTAAAGATATATCGCAACCATTCTCTTTGAATTTCGCATATACAGTTGCAGATTACCTTGTTAGCGCGGGCAAATATTTTCTACTCGAGCTACCTTCAGTGCGCTATTCTTTTCCCGAAGTGGATCTGCGCAACCGCAACTATGGCATCAAAATTTCCGACACCTACCAGCGCACTCACGACATAACAATCGACATTGCAAACAATTACAAAATTGTTACCTTGCCATCCGATATCACGGTTTCAAACGAATATTTCGATTATACAGCAAAATTTGAGCGCTCGAAATCGTCCATTCGTTTTACCGATACCTTCAACCGAAAAAAGTTGCGCATACCTGTGGAAGATTACGACAAATATAAGGCAGATGCACTGCGTGTTTTGGCATATCAGAAAGGTCGCATATTCCTAGAAAAGTAAAATGGCTCAAAATCACAATATAGGGGAGCACATGAGAAAGCACACATTGATAATCATGATGATAGCACTTTGTGCAGCTGTAGTTTGCGCCAAGTCGAAGGACATACTCTACCTCAAAACCGGCGAGGAGCAAACGGGCGAGCTGCGCAAAATCGACGACAGCAAGGTTTTGATAAAAACCACCGACGGCGATAAAACATTTGCCAAAGATAGTGTTCGCAGCATCGACATAGGCACATGGCGTGCCGGCGACGACTGGAAAACACGTGCCGATATCGACGATTCACTTTTGCTTGCGGCGATTAAACGCGCGGGTGATGGCATGAGTCTCGGCATGGAATTTCCCACAGCAGGGCAGATTACAATTTACGAGAGCGCCACACTCACTTTTGAAAAAGATGGTTCGGCTACAGTAGTGGAGCGTTATATTCAATTTGTGGCTGCAGAACGTGGCAAGGATGTGGCGAATTTTCGCAGGGCATATTGCACCGATTTTCAGGATATAACAATAGATTTTGCGCGTGCAGTGTCGATGAAAGGCGAAATTACCACACTCGCCGATAATGCTCTCGAAAATGGTTATCGCTACAGCTATCTTCCCGAATACCAACGCGTGCGAAATACCAAATTTGCACTCAAAGGCTCGGAAGTTGGCTCAATAATCGATTACCAATTCACAGTTCGTAGCAAAAACATCGATGCATTCAAGCCTGTTTCTGCGTCGTGGAATTTCTACTCTACCGAGCCTATTCTCGAATCACATTTTGCTGTGAAATATCACAAAGACGCACCCGTGAAACTTCATTCGGTAGCCATCAACGGCACTGAAACCAAAAAAGGCGATTACATAACCGTCGATTTTGTCAAAACGAACATCGAGCCTTATGTCGAAGAGGCATTGCTTCCCGACCTCGACATTTTTATGCCGAATGTAAAAGTTACATATGCGCAACCCGCCGAAAAACTTGCGACAGCGTTTTACGCGCGCATTTCCGCAGCACTCGATGCCGAGACAGAGCTTAAATCACGCCTCACTAAGGCATTTGGCGCACAAAAACCGTCAATTGAGCAGGTTTACAATTACGTCTCCGAAAACTACACCACGAACGGCGTGTGGCTCAATGGCGATTACCAATATCCAAAACCACTTTCGAAACTGCTTACTTTCTCTTCGGTGGCTTCGCACGAATATGTATTTTTGCTGTATGCGTTTTTGCGTGCGGCAGGTTTTGCACCCGAGCTTGTGCTATTGGGTCCGTCTATCAATACAGATGTGCCATCCGAGCTTTTCGACATAACTTATTGCGACAATTTCTCGGTCAAAATCGACGATGCAGGAACAGTGCGTTACCTTTTACCATCAGAATACTCTCGCTACGATAACTGCTATCTCGACGCACAATGGATTTTGCCCATAGCACAATCTGGCGCCAAATGGGAACAGATTCCACGCAAACCTGGCAATTTCGCATATGCAGTGCCAATTTACGAATGCACTCTCGACACAAACGGCACACTAAGTTTTGTCTATACCGAAAAATACTACGGTACCACTGGCGGCGATGGCTGGCGTTATCACAAGAACGACAAACCACGTTCGCTCGACAATTTCTTTCAGTCGCTCGCCAAAAACATCGATGAGCTTGCCGAACTCCGCGACTACAAAATCAAGGGTTACAAATCGCTTAACGAAAAAGTTTTTGTCACCTACAGCGTTGATATACCAGGTTATGCCACAACCACAGGCGATGTTATTGCTTTTCGTTTGCCCAGTGTGAACTTTGGCGCAAGTTCAGTCGGTGCATCGTCTCGCAAATTGCCCTTTGCACGAGAGGGTAATGTCTATTCCGAAAAGCGCATAACAATATCTTTACCAAAAGGTTACGATGTAGAATATCTGCCATCATCGCTGAAGAGTGGTGTGGGTTACCGAAATGTTGATGCCACTATTACCGTCGATGGCAGCAAACTGATCTATATCGAAAAACTTGATGGCACACATGCGCCCCTTCTCGAGCCAGAAAAATACGCAGATTACAAATCATATATCGAACAACTCTCGCGTTTTGGCGAAAGCTGGATACTTTTGCGCAAACACCGTTAGACGTTTTATGCCCAAACAATAACGAAGCTTTCGAGAAAAGTAACACCCAACTGCTTCAAGCTAATTAGCGCAGATTTTAACTGAGAAAAGCTTGGATGCGAAATGATAACCATTTGAGCGCCAACAGATAACTATGCCGTCCCTGTGACGACATAGTTAATTGTGGCGTTTGCAAGTAAAATGAAAACGATAATACTGCTTACAATCTCAAATGTCTTTATGACATTCGCATGGTATGGACACCTTAAATATAAAAATGCCCCGCTCGCCATAGTTGTTTTGGTGAGCTGGGGCATAGCGTTTTTCGAATATTGCTTTCAGGTGCCTGCTAATCGCTTTGGGCACGGTCAATTTTCGGCAGCAGAACTCAAAACTATACAAGAAGTTATCACTCTTACTATATTTAGTGTTTTTTCGGTGCTCTACTTAAAAGAGCCGCTCAAATGGAATTATCTTGTAGGGTTTGCGCTGATAGCTGCCGCTGTGTTTTTTATTTTCAAAAAGTGGTGATTAGAAATTAACAGTAAGCCCTGCAAGCAAATAATGCAGCATGGCAAAATTGTAAACTTCGTCCACATCGGCGCCGCCTTCGAGCATTCGATAGCCCAAACGAGCGTTGACCACGTGCACGGGGCTAAATTCTATTGCAGCCATTATATCTTCGGCGCGCCCTTGCGATGAACCTAATGCCTCACCATCGATGACGAACGAAAAGTTGTCGGAAATTCGTTTATCTATGCGAAAACTGATGAGTGGCACAAAACCCACATCGGTTTTTTCGGCGGATTGTGTGGCATTTTCGAGTGAGATTTTTGCATCGCGAATTTTGCCAGTTACGCCGATTGCTGTGCGCATGCCCCAGAATTCGGGAATGTTGAAACGATATGTGAGCCTGTAAGAATTGAACTTGAAAATAGCATCGGTTTGTGTATTGCGCGCAAAAACTTTATCCTGAAAGGTGATGTCTTCTTTGAACTTGCCGCTTGGCTCGAGCTTTAGAGGCGCTACCAAAAGCGAAAGTGAGTGCCTGGTTTTGTATGTGTAAGTAAAACGAAACCGCGAAAAAGCTTTAGGGTCGGTTTCCAAGCCATCAGAGAGCGAAAATTCGTCATTTGACCGATTGTTTGGAATTTTCACATCGTTGTAACCGCTTAGCACAGCACCAGTTTCCACATCGAGCGCAAACGAATGTGGGCTTTCGGCAAAACCTATTGCCGTGCAAATGAATAGCAGCATCAGTGTCTTTTTCATCGTCACTCCTTGTTAGCTTTCTGTAGGTGTTTTTACAATTACCTGAAAATTGCTTTTGTAATCATCGTAATTTTTTTCCCATTAGGTTGTAAACATACATGGTGGCACTTGGAAAAAGCAGTGGTTTTTGCGTTTATCAAACAGCCAACTTTGCCATCATTGCATTTTCACAACGAAAGAATGGGCATCTTCTTTCATGCTCATAATCAAATTACATCACAATATAATAAACTCTGCCTCTAT
>CAYUDB010000076.1:0-11723 GCA_964443405.1 uncultured bacterium
GCGACATAACACTGCTGCACCGATTTCGCCATCAATATGAGTCTCAAATAGCTTGTTTCGCGTGCTCTATTTTGAGGAAAGGTTTTTGCGCTGCTTTGAGATTTCACGAAAAAAAATAGCCCGGAATGCGCTTCTGACAACTCGCAAGTATGAAAAAAGCACGGTGTCAACTTGTTATGACCGCGCTAATCGAGTTCTGGCGTAGTGGTTGCGGTAGCACCAAAACCCTTGTGCTGGGCTATATGGTTGGCAATATTTGAGATGCAAGGTTTGTTGATGATGCCTTTTTCTGTTATGATGGCGGAAATCAGTGCAGCCGGTGTTATGTCGAAGGCAGGGTTGAGGGCGCAGGCGGTGGTGGGGGCTGTGCTTTCGGAGCGAAAATGCAAAACCTCACATTGTTCGCGCATCTCTATTTCAATTTCGCGACCTTCGAATATGGATAGGTCGAAAGTGGTGGTTGGCGCGGCTACATAAAACGGTATGCTGTGGTGGCGTGCGCAAATTGCAAGTGCGTATGTGCCCACTTTATTTGCGGTATCACCATTGCGCACAATGCGATCGGCACCAACAATAACACAGTCGATCATGTTGCGATTCATCAAAAATGCTGCGGCACTATCGGAGATCACAGTGTAAGGCACATTGGCGTGTGCAAGCTCGAATGCAGTTAGTCTCGCACCTTGCAAAAGCGGGCGTGTCTCATCGACGAAAACATGCTCGATTTTACCTTGCTCATAGGCTGTGAAAATCACTCCAAGCGCTGTGCCAATGCCACCGACTGCGAGTGCACCTGTGTTGCAATGTGTCAAAACGCGCGTGTTTGGCAAAAAAAGCTCTGCGCCGTGTGCACCTATCGCGCGCGAATACTCATCCTCGCGAGCTTGTAGTTCGAGCGCGAATTGTAGCGTGGCAGCAACGAATTTTTTTGATGATGGCTCACGATACTTAAACAACAGCTCTTGCGTGCCACGCAGAGCCGAAAACAGATTAACTGCCGTTGGGCGTGTTTTGGCAATTTGTGCGATAGTCATATTGAGGTAATCGGGCAAGACAGCGGCATCACCGCAGAAATTTCTCATGGCAATGTGAACCGAAAATGCAGCAAAAACTCCCAAAAGCGGCGCTCCACGAACGGCGAGTGTGGTTATAGCTTCACAACATTCATCAAGTGTGCGAATATCGCGCCAGATTTCTTCGTGTGGCAGTTTGGTTTGGTCGAGTATGGTGACACAATTTTTTTCTGCGTTCCAAAAAACAGGACGAAAGACTTCGATTTTTTCCATAGCGCCTCCTTTTTGCAATAAACACTTCGCTTACTTTTTCACAACTTTTTTGTCGAATATGTGAAATCATCGTTTCGCGTCGGTTATCGTGTTTATTTTGATAAAGTTTGATGATAATGTTGCGCAACTCGAAATGTAATCCATTACTGATAGCAAGTGCACACGACTTAATTTGCAGCTCGAGCGTTTTCGATTCAAAAAATGGAGTTGCAAAAATTTTGCCCAAAACACGCAACGAACGCCATATTTGACTGTACCCATCGCAATGTCGCCTCAAACAAAATAAAAAAGTCTTGACAGATTCGAATGAGCCAGTTTAATTCGCTAATTATGGTGAAAAAATATCGGAGGATTTAATGGATAAGGAAACCAAGCAAGGGATCATCACCAAATTTGCCCGCACGACGGGCGATGTTGGCTCGCCAGAAGTGCAGGTAGCTTGCCTCACACAGCGCATTAACGAGCTGACCGACCATTTTTCGCGTCATCCGCACGACACGAACTCAAAACGTGGGTTCATGATTCTCATCGGCAAACGCAAAAAAATGCTCTCCTACCTCAAAGGTAAAAATTTCGATCGCTACAAAACGCTCATTGCCGAGCTTGGATTGCGCAAGTAATGCGTTAGGCGACAACAACAAATTAGCAACACAGGAAAATTTATGTCAGCGTTCAGAGTCGAAAGAGAAATCGCAGGAAAACAAATCATCCTCGAAACTGGAAAAATCGCAAAGCAGGCAGACGGTGCCATATGGATTCAATCGGGCGGCACGGTAGTGTTCGTTACAGTTGTTTCGGCAAAAACCGCCACCGAAGGTAACGATTTTTTACCATTGTCCGTAGAATATCGCGAGAAAGCCTATGCAGCCGGTAAAATTCCGGGCGGGTTTTTCAAGCGCGAAGGCAAACCGTATGAGCACGAAATTTTGCGTGCACGCCTCATCGACAGACCTCTGCGCCCGATGTTGCCAAAAGATTACTGCTACGAAACCCAAGTTATTGCCAGCGTAATTTCCTACGATGGCATAAACGAACCCGACATTCTCGGCGTAATCGGCACATCTGCTGCAGTTGCTGTTTCCGACATACCGCTCACCGAACCTTTCGGCGCTGTGCGTGTGGCTTACATTAACGGCGAATATGTCATCAATCCTCCACTTGCCGACAAAGAAAACTCCAGCCTTGAGATCATCATCGCGGGCACCGGCACCGATATAATGATGGTCGAGGGTGGCGCTTACGAGGTTTCGGAAGAAATAATGCTTGGTGCACTTAAAGCCGCCATGAAGCCCCTTGGTGAAATGGCAGAGCTGCAGCTCGAACTCATGCGCCTCGCTGGCAAGCCTAAGCGCACCTACAAGCCCGCTGCTCTTCCCGAAGGTCTTGCAGATGCGGTATCATCTTTCGTCGGCGACAAAGCTGCGCAAGTCATACGCATTGCTGCAAAACTCGAGCGCAATGCAGCCATGGAAGCTTTAGTCGAAGAAACAGTCGAAGCGCTTGTCGAACAGTTTCCCGACCACAAAAATCTCATTGCTGCCGAAGTCGATAAGCTTTTGCAAAAGGCTATGCGCGATTCAATCGTCAACGAATCTATGCGCATCGACGGACGCCGTACCGACGAAATTCGCCCAATCACAATCGAAGTGGGTATTTTGCCTATGGTTCACGGCAGTTGTCTTTTCACACGCGGCGAAACGCAATCGCTTTCGGTTGCCACACTTGGCACCAAGCTCGATGAACAAAAAATCGAAGACCTCGACGGTGAATCTTTTCGCAGCTTCATTTTGCATTACAATTTTCCACCTTTCTCCGTTGGCGAAATTGGCAAGCGTCCTGGTCCCGGCAGACGCGAAATAGGTCATGGGCACTTAGCTGAGCGCTCTATCAACCCCATTATTCCAGCCGAAGAACGTTTCCCATACACCATCCGTGTGGTTTCCGATATCACCGAATCAAACGGTTCCTCTTCAATGGCAACTGTTTGCGCGGGTGCGCTGTGTCTTATGGACGCTGGTGTGCCGATCAAAAACCCTGTTGCAGGTATAGCAATGGGTCTTATAAAGCAAGACGACAAATTTGTTGTTCTCTCCGATATTATGGGTCAGGAAGACCATTTTGGCGACATGGATTTCAAAGTTGCCGGCACGAAAGATGGCATCACGGGTTTGCAAATGGACATAAAAGTCCCCGGCATATCGTTTGAGATTATGGAAAAAGCTCTACGTCAAGCACGTGAGGGCAGGCTTTTCATACTTGGCAAAATGAACGAAACATTACCCGAGCCTCGTGCTGACCTTTCGCCAAATGCGCCACGTATTACCATCATCAAGATTCGCCCCGAGAAAATCGGTGAAGTCATCGGCTCTGGCGGCAAAACCATACGTGCCATCCAAGAGGAGACGAAAACTGTCATTGCCATTGAGGACGATGGTTCGGTCTTCGTGTCTTCCACCGACAAAGAGGGCATGGATAAAGCCTTACGCATTATCGAAAGCATAGTCGAAGAGGCGACGGTTGGCAAAATTTACGAAGGACCGGTTACGCGCATAGCTGCATTTGGTGCTTTTGTAAAAATCTCGCCAACCACAGAAGGACTTTTGCACATCTCTGAGATTTCACCCAAACGCATTGAGCGTGTGGAAGATGTGCTTTCTGTCGGTCAGCAAGTTACGGTAAAAGTTATTGGCGTTGAAGCAGATTCGGGCAAAATTCGGCTTTCTATCAAAGCTCTCACCGAAACTTCCCCGCGCGACGAATCCGAGCGCATGCGTTCGAACGACCGTCGTGGTGGTGGCGGCAACGATCGGCGCCGTTAAAATCTGGTCATGATAGGCATTTTTCGTTCGATGCTTGCACTAAGAAGGATGGTTGTCAACAGTCAAGAGGCGAGTGTCTGAGCGAACGTATCATATCAAACGTTGCATTGATATTGTGAAAGGCATTGTATAGCAGCCGGCGCCCGACTAAAACATTATATGTGCATCAGCGCAAGGCTACAATTGTAGTAAGTGCAAAGCTTACAACGAATTCAAGGAGGCTTATATATGTTCGCGGTAGTGGAAATTGCAGGAATGCAGGTTAAGGTAGAGCCGGGCACAAAGATTTGGGTGCCTCTTTTGGCAAAACATCAGCCCGGCGAAAAACTTTCGTTTGAAAATGTGCTTTTCTTTGCCGATGGTGCAAATGTAAAGCTCGGTATGCCAACAGTTTCTGGCGCAACAGTCGAAGCAACTTTGGTCAAACATGCCAAAGGTCCAAAAATCATAGTCTTCAAAAAGCGCAGAAGAAAGGCATTCCAAAAGAAACACGGGCACCGTCAAGATTATAGCGTATTGTCCATCGAGGGCATCAAGGCATAATCACAAGCCAGCAATTTCGCGTAAACATATTACGGGCATAGGTTTCTATTGCCCGTTTTTGTTGTTTGCGCAAGTAGAGTTATAAAGTATGCCGGCACAAGCGCCAAGGCAAAATCGAACGCTCACAGTTAGCCTGGCACCCTAAAGTGCCGGAGCGGAAAGGATGGCTAGGTGGTTAATAAGAGCGCAATAACGGTTTGGGCAGGAAAATAACTGGGATGCCCAATTGTAATAGAAGCTGGTCGGAAAACTCGTCGGGATACGACTGCGCGACGTATATTTTTTCCACACCGGCATTTGCCAAAATTTTCGCGCAAGTGATACATGGTTTTGTTGTGCAGTAAAGCGTTGCGCCAACGGTGGAAACGCCAAAGCGTGCCGATTGTATCACAGCGTTTTGCTCAGCATGCAAGCCCCAACACAGTTCTTGCCGTTCACCAGATGGTATGCCAAGTTTCTCACGCAAACAGCCAATTTGTGAACAATGTGGAAATGAACTCGGCGGACCGTTGTAACCTGTGGACAGAATGCGGCGTTCGCGCACAAGCACAGCACCCACTTTGCGCCGCAAACACATAGAACGCGATGATACCAAAAATGCCATCGCCATAAAATATTCATCCCAATCAGGGCGAGATGCCTCGCGAAATTCGATTTCGTTGCTCATGTTGTTGTACAAAAAGTTGCTTAAGAATTATGCAGTGGGCAGTTCTTCTTTTTCGGCATCGGAGAAAATGGTGCCAAAAGTAACCGCACCTTTCGGGCATGTGCGGCAATTTCCGCAACGAATGCACTCGGGTGAAGCTGGGTTTTCGTGTATTGCGATATCAACAGGGCACACTTTTTTGCAGAGATTGCAGCTTGTGCAAGCGCTTTTTGAAACTTTCATCTGCAGAACACTAATGCCGTTAAAAAAGCCCATGAATGCACCAACAGGACAAATAGCACGGCAGAAAAAGCGCTTCATGGAAAGTGAAAGTAAAAGTACTGCACCCAAAATAATGGCTTTCATTGTGAACAAACTGCCCAAAAGTCTGCGAAGCTCTGGTTGCAAAAGCACTTGCGGAATTCCGCCAATGAGAATGCCATCGGGGCACAGTTTGCAGAATATGGTCTCTTCGAGCAAATAGGGGAGCAGAAGCACAGTTACAGCGAGAAACACATATTTGAAATAGCGGAAAAAGCGTGGCATGGCAAATTTTTTGAACGGCACTTTTGCCAAAAGGTCTTGTAAAAAGCCGAAAGGGCAAACCCACCCGCAGAAAAATCTGCCTACAGCTGCGCCGAAAATTCCAAGAACACCCAGAAGGTAAAACGGTATTGCGCGTATTAGAACAAAGTGTTGCGCCGAGCCAGCAGGGCAACTCGCAATAGTGCCTGGGCAAGCATAACAGTTTAAAATTGGCAAGACCATAGCTTTGAGATTGCCCAAATACAAAAACGGTGCCTTAACCCAACTGTATATGTCGCCGTTAATTACGATAGTACTTGCGAGCTGAATAAAATGACGCAGTTTTAGGGAACTGTTTTTCATATCCACCTGCCTTTGATGGTTCGTGAGTTTTAGCCTATTCCGATGCAGGAAAGGCAAAGGACTGTGGCATTGGCAATTATCTCAGCAATATCCTCGAGTTTTATGCCGTAAACTATTGCCACACTTCCTAGTAGAAATGTTGCAATGCAAAGAATTTTTTTCATTGTAATACTCCGCGATTTTGCATTTTGCTAAAATACGTTTTGTCGCAATTTTTGCAAGGGTTATGTTTGAGCGTGCAGTTTCATCCAAAAAGATTAAGGCAGAATGTGATGTGAAAAACAGATTTCTGTTTCCACTTCTTACAAGAATGAAAGACGATAATACGATTTTTGAATTAATAGAATCAAATGGTAATTTTGCATCACTGTGGATTTTATAGGTGAAGCAAAATTTATAGAACTCAATTTAATTTAACAAGTTGTATCATAAATATGATGTAAAAATTTGATATAATCTCGATATAGGTGCACTAGAATAGCAGAATTTTGCTAAAGTGAAATAATATCGTTGCCTGCATAACCTGTGTAAAAAATGCATACTTTGTCAAATATCGAATTGCTAGGAAAGTATCTTTGCTAAATAATTCACGTTGCAATTTTCCTAGCATGCGACTTAATTTGCCTTGCTTGGAATTCTTTTTGTAAAATTTGCTAATACATTATAAATTAAAGAATTATATTGTAAAACGTCAGCAGTGTAAGTATTGAAGACATTGCCCTATCATCTCAGGTTTCATAAAAGGTTGCGCAAGTGCAGATTTTACGTTAAAATGATAAAAACACACGGAGAAAAAATGAGAACTCTAGTAACTATCATTGCACTTGGCATTTGCGCGATATTTGCGCAGGAGAAAACCACGATGCTCATATTGGATAAACATGGTAAATCGGTGAATATCGATGATATAGCCAAGGATATTCAAAAGTGTGATGTGCTGATTTATGGCGAGAAGCACGACAATATCGATGGGCACAAAGTAGAACTGGCGCTTTTTCAACGTATTTGCGCCATGCACGCAAAAACTGCCCTTGCGCTTGAGATGTTTGAGACAGACGTGCAGGCACTTTTAAACCGTTACCTTTCCGGCGACATCAATGAGCCAGAATTTCTAAAAACCAGTCGCCCGTGGCAAAATTACGAGACCGATTACAAGCCACTTGTGGAGTTTGCACGCACGAAGAAGCTTCCTGTTATTGCGGCAAACATACCGCGTCGCCTCGCTTCTATGGTTGCGATGCGCGGCACCGAAGCATGGGCACAGCTTGGCGAAGACCGAGTTTGGGTTCCGGATACATGTTTTTTCCTCAACGATGATTACCGGAAAAATTTTGAGGCGACCATGAACGATAATCCCATGATGGGTGCCGATCAAATGAAACAAATCTCGATGGACAATCTGTATAAAGCACAAGTAGTTAAAGATGAAAAAATGGCAGAGTCTATACTTGGCTTTTTGGAAAAAAACGATGGTTTTAAGGCTGTGTTGTTTGTTGGCGCCTTTCATTCCGATTATAAACTTGGTGTGGCACAAAAGCTTATCATGCGCGAGCCAAACTTAAAAATAGTTACGGTATCAAACGTTGTGCTTTCTGCCGAAACGCCTATGGTTGCCGAATCGTTGAAGGTGCACCTGGCGCTTGCCGATTACATTGTTTTCACCCGCTGACAAAATTTTCTGACAGCGGGTTTGAGTTTTTCGACTAAGTGCTTTGGCAACCGCAAGATGTGTGTGCGCTCAATTTTGCCCTTTCGCCAATGTGAGTGGTGTTTTTTGTTTAGCGAGGTTTGCGATAGACAGCAACACGCGAAAAGCAAAAAGCTCAGTAGTCGGCAGATGAGGTTGCACCATTTAATATTTCCACGCCCGAAGATGTGCCGATGCGAGTTGCGCCTGCTGCTATCATCGCGAGAGCGGTGTTTGCGTCGCGCACGCCCCCCGAAGCTTTGACTTCCAAATCGTTGCCGACTATCGCGCGCATTAAAGCCACATCTTCAACAGTGGCGCCGCCCGTAGAAAAACCTGTGGATGTTTTTACAAAATGCGCACCTGCAATCTTCGCAAGTGTGCATGCGGCAATTTTTTCCGCGCGTGTAAGCAATGAAGTTTCGATGATGACTTTCACTGTTTTGGGATACACAGCGTTGACTATTGCTTTGATATCGGCATAAACTTTCACAAAATTCTGCGATTTTAGCGCACCCACGTCGATGACCATGTCGATTTCGTGTGCACCCATTTTGGCAGCTGCAAATGCTTCAATTGCTTTGAGTTCGGTAAAGCTTGCTCCGAGCGGAAAGCCCACGACAGTGCACACTAAAACACTTGTTCCTGCTAATGCTTGTGCACAAAACGGAACCCAGACGCCATTCACGCAAACACTTGCAAAATCGTGTGTTAAGGCGGTTTCACAAAGGGTTGAAATCGCGCTTTCAGTACAATCGGCTTTTAGTGCTGTGTGGTCGATGTATTTTGCAAGTGGCTTATTGAGAGTAGGTTGCGCCAACTGTGCCGGAACAAATTTCTCAAAAAGTCGGTAGTTAGCCACAACTTCGTCGTTTATGCGTTCGTCATCAATGGGAAAGATGCTTTTTTGGAAAAAATTCTCGGCACTTGCCCATATTTTCGCAAGTTCATTTTCAAAAGTTACCATCGAAACCTCCATTTGTTCATATTCGTAAAATAAGCAAAAATTGCTTTTCCCTCACACTTTTTTTGGTGCCGGCACAAGCTGCTGTCTTCGCGGCGTTTTTTATAACGTTGCGCTGGGTAAAAGAAAGCACGTTTTTCGTGCAGTTTTTGATAGAAAAAATATTCTTGAAGTCTATCGCGCTCATCGATGCCGTATGATTAGGCGGTTTTCATTTTTGCAGCAAAATCGCCCACTTGCGAAATGAATGTGGCAAGCAGTGTGTGCGGTGGTTATTGCAGTGTCATTTGTTGGTTTTTGAAAGCAGTGACAAGGTTGTGTGCAATGCGAGTTGGATATGGCACGCGGTATTTTCGCACCAAACGCAGTGCCCATTCAACTGCGGCGGTGTGCGAGATACGATGCCCGGGAGAAACAAATACCGGCGCAACATTTTTTCGTGTGCGAAGTGCATAACCTATAATGCTGTTCTTGTATATAATAGGTGAGCGTGCGCCAAAATCGTTGTCGAGTGGCGTAAAAGTGCCACATAAAAGGCTCTTCGCTATGCCTATGGCAGGCACATCTAGCAAAAGCCCTGCATGACTCGCCAACCCCAAAGCGCGTGGATGCGCAGTTCCTTGCGCGTCGAAAACTGCAAGCTGAAACTTGTGAGATAATTGTCCAATCACATCGAGCAGAAGTGGGCATTCGCGAAAACTCAAAAATCCCGATATATATGGAAATTCTACATGCGCCATGCCCGTGCGCACTTCTAGTGTTTCAAGCTGCGGATACGAAAAAGCAACGGCAACACAATAAGCTGTGTCGCCGTTATAAGCTAAATCGCCAGAAACAATTACATCGACATCGCGTGCATCATCCTCAAGTATCAATCGCATGGCAAGCTCACGTTGCAATTGTGCCGCGTCAGCAAGCGTCATGTGCGAGTCGATTTTCATTTTACCGCAATTGTGTTCACAAATTCGTTAAACAGTGCGTCGTAGCCTGTTTTAAGCTGCTTTGCCGAAAGCGCCATAGTTGCCACAGGTTTGTGCGAAGCGTTCTGCATATCGGGAAAGGTTCTTGCGGCGTCATTGCCACCCATTGTGCAGAAAAATGCCACTTGCGCAGGCAATTTCCCCGAAAACTTGTTGAGGTATGTAAGCACGCCTGGTGCCATTGTTCCTGCCCAAACCGGTGTGCCTATGACAATCATGTCGTAATCGGCTGGGTTTTTGGTTGGCGCATTAATGTTTGTAACTCGGCGCTTGTATGCGTGATAGCCACCTTTTATATAGCCGAAAATGCCGCTTCTGTCCTCAAGGTCGATGATTTCTTCGATATCGGCGGAAAGTTTGGCGGCGATTTTCTCGGCAACTGCGCGTGTGTTGCCAGTTCGCGAATAATAGACAACCAATGTTCTTTTCATCTCGACATCCTCTGTTTCGTTGGTAGGTTGCGCAAAAAGTGAGCCGAAAACTAGCATTGCAAGCAAAATAACTCGCTTCATTTAGTCTCCTGTTGTTTTTTGCAAAATAACGCCAAAGCTCAAATTTGCAATTTGAATTTCTAATATATTGTCTGTTAATATGTTAGATATGCCACACAAAACATAGTTTTCTGAGACACGCGCAAATACCAAAATGCCCGGCGCGCATGCAGTTTTTGTCATAAATTTTCATGCCTCAAAACACTTTCGCGGGCATGCTCATGTAAGTTACTAATACGCTCGATTACCAACTGCCAGATGAGCTTTCGCGGTTAAAGCTGGTTTGGTTAATGAGGAATAGTGGTGCGACAACCACCGATAGTGAACACAGAATCGAGACGAATAGATACACTGTCGCCAGAAATCAGATGCAGATTGTGGACAAAAATGTATGTCGAGTCGTGCGATACGTGGAAATCGAGGTTTGCTGATGGCTCATAAAGCATTTGGCTGCTCGATGTGCCGTCACGATGATGAATGCCAAGTGTGAAATAGGTGCGCATAGTGTCGATAATGGAGAAACACAGGTTTTCGATGAGCACAGCGTAAAAACCTTGATCTTCGCAGGCTGTGTAACCCATTGTAGGGCACAATAACGGCACAACCAATGAAGGGCAGGTGGTCAATGCACATGTATCCCTACCCCAATTGCAAAAACTGTCTCGCGCAGCGACGATAATTCGAATCGTATCGCAGGTATTCGGTACTGTCCATCTGTATGTGGTGTCGGAGATTAAATAACGCGAAACGGTGCCACCAACGTTAACAATGAGCGATTCGGCATTTGTGCTTTCGAACATGTCATCGACTGTCCAAAAAAATCTCACCGAATCGCCTGACGACAATGGTGATGGTGGACAAGTTATGTTTATGCGTGGTGGTCTTGTGTCCACTGGTGCTGTTGCATAAAGCGTGTCAGCATCTACTGTCGATGTGGACGTCGGAGTGAGAGTGTATTTTAGCGAGTTTACTGGTATGCCGGAAGGGGTGGTGAACCAAATCGATTGATGTAGATTTACACTCGAATTGTAAAGCCAAACGCAGAAAGAGTTCCACTCGCCGGCAGAAAAGCTAATTGGCAAATCATAAATTGTGACACTGCCAGAGTGTTCAGCGTAAATTTCTACGCCGTTGCGCCATATTATAATGTCGTCGTCGGCGATGAGGTGCATTACAACTGATGTGTCAACAGGGGAGCAAATGGAAAAACGTGTGTAACAATGTCCGGGTGAACTCCAATCTATGTAACGACGATTGAAGAAAATCATGCCGTAAAAGTCGATGCCGAATTCGTAATGATGCGTATCGGTCGAATCGATGAACCAAGTTTTGCCTGCAACTACATCGCCTGCTAGGTAATTGATAGCAGGATCTGCCTCATAACCCATGCCTGTGAAATGCCCAAGCAGAAGCATGTTT
>CAYUDB010000077.1:0-11609 GCA_964443405.1 uncultured bacterium
ATTCGTTCAGGAAAATGATAAGCGAATCGGCTTCTTGCGCGGTAACTTTCTGATCCTGCATGGATGTTTGCAGATAACGGGCGAGTGCAAGCGCTTTCATCGGGCGCAAGTTGTCGTTCATTGCAGCTTGTGTGAAATTATCCCAAGCCTTGGAGAACTTCTCGCGGTCGTAATCAGCGGGAAGCATGGCGAGCAGCTTTTCTTTCGCTTCGGGCATTTTCTCGGCAACTTGCGACTGCATGCTGTTTTTTTCTGCCATTACAGCAGTAGCTTTTTTGCGTATAAGGCGATATGCCACATATCCGCTCGCGCCAATTACCAAAAAAATTACGATGAAAACTATTATAACGATTTTTACAGGCTTGCTCATGTTTACCTCGCCTAAAGCACGTTTACAACAAAATCCAAAAAAAGTTAACCTGCCTAAATTGTGCAATTTCGCACAACCTAGTTGGCAGTTTCAGTTCTGCATTATTTGTGCTCGACTTCAATTACATCAGGGCTTTTCTTGGCGTGAGTGTGATGCTTTTTGCCGGGTATGGGTTCGAGCAAAAGCGTGAGCTGTGCCATTTCGGAACCATCACCCTTGCGAAAACCTGTTTTGTAAATGGCTGTAAAACCGCCACCGGGTGTGTTTTTGGCACGCGGAGCAAAGTTCTCTTGTCCGAGTTTTATTAGTTTGTGTGCCACTTCGCGGTCGCGCAAAAACTGGATGATTCGACGTTTATTTGCGAGAGAGCCGTCAATGGCATAGGTGATTAGGCGCTCTGCAACTTGTTGAGCAGCTTTGGCTTTACCTGTTGTTGTTTCCACTTGCCCGCACTCAAAGAATGATGTGACCATGTTGCGCAAGAGCGCGTTACGGTGGTCTGCGGATTTTCCGATTTTTAGCAGTGCTTTGCGATGATACATATCTTACCTCAAGTCTTTTATTTGCATATGCCTAATTCTACAAACTTTCAATTTACTTAGCGCTCTCAAAAACGCAACATTTTTCGCGCGTTACAAAACTTTTGATGCAGAAAACTTCGGATATTGAGACCAGCTCTGTTGCATTAGCTCATTGTTTGGCAAAAGCTTGCGCAAAAAAACGCGTCACGCAAAAACGCTTGTGCCATTTCTTTTGACTATAGCAAAATGCGCGTGCCATTTGAATCGCCGGTTGCTGCATCACGCAAAACATAGTCATAACCCCAACCTCGTGCTCAGATCACCAGTCTTCCGTCGCACGCAAAGCTATGTCCAGATGCTCTCACAATTGCTAAAACTATGTCATCAAGCCGCATGCACGCAATCTCATGAAATCATCACAATCAGCTTATATCGCTTTCATTGGCGTCAACGGCATAGTTGCTGGCATCAGTCCGTTTCGTCCTCGTCAACGGTGATGAAATCGGCTTCAGTTATTTGTGAACGAAGCTCTTCGAGTTCTTCGTTGGTAATGAACGGAGCTATGTCCATGCCAAAGCGCAAATTGAGTTTCGAGAGAACCACTTGCAGCTCTTGCAATGATTTGCGTCCAAAGTTGCGGAATTTGAGCATTTCGCTTTCGGAGCGGACGACAAGCTCGGCGAGATATTTTATACGTGCATTTTTGAGACAATTGCTCGCACGAACAGAAAGTTCCAGTTCATCTACCGAAAGCTTCAATAACTGCGAAACCTTTTGCGTCTCTTCGTCCACAGAGTCTTCTTCGACCTGATCGAGTTTCACCTCGGGGTTGATGAAGATGTTGAAATGGTCGATGAGCAGTTTCGCACCCATGGCGATGCAATCACGTGGAGCCATAGAGCCATCTGTGGTTATCTCAAGTATCAGCCGGTCGTAATCGGTAATTTGCCCAACACGTGCAGGTTCAACTTTATAATTCACAGATTTCACTGGTGAATAAATTGCATCTATAGCGATGGTGCCAAGCGGACTCGTTGGATCTTGGATATCCTCACCTACAACGAAGCCTTTGCCAACTCCAAGCTCCATGTCCATTATGAAACGACGTTTTTCGGTGATGGTGCAAATGTGATGGCTTTTGTTCAGTATCTCAACACCTGCAGGAACGTCGAAATCTCCGGCTTTCACTTCGCCTTCCTTCTCAACATCGAGACGGATAGGTTTGGGATGATCGAGATGCAGTTTGAATCGGACGCCTTTAAGGTTAAGAATTATCTCGGGAACGTCCTCGTAAACTCCCTCAATGGACGAGAACTCATGTAAAACGCCATCGATTCGCACCGATGTTATGGCGCAGCCCTGCATAGATGATAAAATCATCCTGCGCATGGCGTTACCTATGGTTATGCCGTAACCCTTTTCGAGAGGCTCGAGAACGAATCTGCCTAAAAACTCCTCGCTTCGAGTAGTTGGATCCTCCCAAAGTTCGTTGGGCATTTGGATTTGCTTCCACTTCATATTCTAATCGACTCCTTACAGTTTAACCCAAAAGGCAGCCAAAACCATTTTTGTATTTGAAACCGTCATTACGACGGCACAGTTACATGGAATTGCCAAACCGAGACGACTTATAATTCGCGAAACACTGGCACATCATAACCTTGAAAGGCTAGACTGGGATTGCCAAACTGAGACAATTATAAGTGTTCTATTTGCTAAAACTTAGCGTGAATAGAACTCGACGACGAACTGCTCGTTCACGGTTACGGGTATCTCTTCGCGTGTGGGCAACGAGACGAGTCTGCCTTCGAGATGTGCTTTGTCAACGCTAAGCCACGGCAATTCTTGCACACGACCTTTCTTCTTGAGCATCTCGTGGACGATTTCTAGGTGTTTGCTCTCCTCTCGAACAGAAACAAGATCGCCGGGTTTGATGCTATAGCTTGGTATGTCCACAGGGTTGCCGTTGATGAGCATATGCCCATGACGAATCAGCTGACGTGCAGCATTGCGCGATGGCGCAAAACCAAGACGATAGACGATGTTGTCGAAGCGCACTTCGAGTAACTTAAGCAAATTGTGACCGGTTTTGCCGTCCATGTGCTTTGCCTTCTCGAAGTAATTGGCGAATTGGCTTTCGAGAAGACCATATTGAGTGCGCAATTTTTGTTTTTCGCGCAAACGGATGCCATAGTCCTTTAGCTTTTGACGAACAGGTTGCCCGAATTTGCCGCGCTGACCGGGGAGTGTTGGACGGACGGCATATGGGCACTTTTCGCCGTAGCATTTTTCGCCTTTCAAGAACAACTTCATGCCTTCTCTTCTACAAAGGCGGCATGTGGCTTGCAGATAGCGTGCCATAAGTGTATTCACCTCTCGTTAATTTCTTTTCGCATTTCGAAAATTTTCCGAACGCACATTGTCATCGAAAACGTTGCGCGCTCGAAAACATTAGACGCGTCTTTTCTTTTTGCCGCGACAACCGCCATGAGGAGTTGGGGTGATATCGCGAATGCGGGTGACATGTAAGCCACCTGTCGGAATCGATCTAATAGCCGCTTCTCTGCCCGGTCCGGGACCGTTGACCTTAATTTCGACCTTGCGCATGCCGGCTTCGTAAGCCTCTTGCGAAGCGGAACGTGCCGCAAGCTGCGAGGCATAGGGCGTAGATTTTTTTGTGCCTTTGAAACCGATTTTGCCGCCCGAAGCCCAAGTTACCGCGTTACCTGTTTCGTCGGTGATGGTTATAATGGTGTTGTTGAAAGTGGAGTGTATGTGGGCAACACCATATTCGGGTGCGGTCTTCTTAATTTTCTTTGTAACTCGCCTTTTAGCCAATTTGAAGTCCTCCTAAATTACGCCTTTTTTCTGCCGCCGATGCGAGGTCTTGGTCCTTTTCTAGTGCGCGCATTGTCGCGTGTGCGCTGTCCGCGAACGGGCAAGCCCGCCTTATGCCGCAAACCGCGGTAGCATTTGATTTCGATGAGTCGCTTGATGTTGCCGGTTACTTCTGCACGCAGCGCACCTTCGACCTTGTAATTGTCTTCGATGAACTTACGAAGCTTGGCAACTTCTTCATCGGAAAGATCGTGCACACGCTTGGTCGGATCGATTTGCGTGTGTGTGAGAATGAATTGCGATCTCATGGAACCGATGCCGTGTATGTACGTCAACGCCACGTCGATGCGCTTGTTCTTCGGCAGGTCGACTCCTGCTAAACGAGCCATAATCTCCTCCGCTTATTCTTTTTTATCCTTGACGTTGTTTGTGACGAGGGTTTTCGCAGATAACGCGAATAACACCCTCACGTTTTATGATTCTGCATTTGTTGCAGATCTTTTTTACAGATGCTCGAACTTTCATTGTATTTCCTCCTACTGATTGCAAAACAAAAATTTACTTATAACGATATATGATTCTGCCGCGCGTGAGATCGTATGGCGTAAGCTCGATGGTAACTCTATCACCGGGCAAAATGCGAATGTAATTTTTGCGCATTCTCCCCGAAATGTAAGCCAAAATCTCATGTCCGTTATCGAGTTTCACCCTAAACGTAGTATTTGGCAATGCTTCGTCGATAACGCCTTCGACCTGGATTGTATCCTTTTTACCTTTCACTTTATCTCCATAAATTCTTTTTCGAACAATAGCAGCAATCATCTAAAATATTGTAAATCACTCACGTAACTCATTTACTCATCGTAAGTGTCTTTTCGTGTCACGGCGAAACTGTGGCAGTCGGTTCAATCACATTTCAAAAAAAGTTTTGCTCATCTCGTTGACAGCGAGCTTGTCAAAGTGTAAGCCCCGTTCTTGCTATGTTTTGCAAAAAACTTGCTATCTCGTTGATAGCCTTAGTTTAATGCGCATTTTTCGCCAGTCACGATAGATTAAACAATTGCATAGACATAGCTAGTTCGTTAACAAAGTTTGCTGCAATTATGAACATCATCACTAAATATATGTTATCAAAGAGTATCTGCTATACAGGTTGCGGCGGAACATAAGGTTCGGAGCCGTCTTCGAGCAAGGACAGTATGCGTGTTCCCTGTTCGGTTATGGCGATGGTATGTTCGAAATGCGCAGAATTCTTGCGGTCTTTAGTGCGTACAGTCCAGCCATTAGTATCAGTGAATACACGGTGTTTCCCTGCGCAGATCATGGGTTCTATAGCTATAGTCATGCCATCGATAAGCTTAACATCGGGAATGGTAGCATCGACAAAGTTCGGCACCTGAGGTTCCTCGTGAAGATAGATGCCTACGCCGTGACCAACAAGTTCGCGCACTGCCGAAAAACCAAAACTTTCGATATGAGTTTGCACCGCGCGCGAAATTGCAGCAACTGTTTTACCTACAACAGCATTTGCAATACCTTTGTGCAAAGCAGTGTAAGTTTCCCAAGCAAGTTTTTTCGCGTCGTCTGAAGCATCGGGCATGATGTAGGTGGCTGCTGCATCGCCAATGTAGCCGCGATAACGCACCCCAACATCGACGCTGACGATATCGGTGGACAAAATCTTCCGATCATCTGCAATGCCGTGAACTACTTCATCGTTCACCGAAACACAAATGTAGCCCGGATATGCTGGTACACCACGCACAGGGCGATATGCAAAAAAAGCTGATTGCGCATTATTCTTTTCAAAGACCCCTATGGCAACTTTCTCGAGTTGAGCCGTGGTCATGCCGGGTTCAACAGCTTGAGCCATTTCGCGAATTGCTTTTGCGACAATTTGTGCTGCCGCAGCGATGCCTTCAATTTGCTCGGTAGTTTTTCGTATAATCATATAGCTTATAACGGCTTTGCTCAGTTCATATGCAATCGAGTGCAAACCCTGCATTTGCCAGTTGTTTACACAAGAACTCGACACCATCGGCAACAGTCCCTGCAGTGTCGAATTCGATGATTCTCACGTTTTTGTCTCGAAAATACTCGAGCAACGGTGCCGATGCCTTGGAATATAGGCTTAGGCGATAGGCAATTGTTTCGGGAAAATCATCTGCGCGCTGAATTACTTTTCCGCCACAGATGTCGCAGATGCCGTCGCATTTTGGCGGTTTGGAGCCGAGGTTGTAGATGTTTCCGCAATCGGAGCAAACACGGCGTTTCGACAATCTGTCTATGATAATTTCCTCTGCCAAAAACATCTCGATGATCAGGTCGATTTTGCCACCGCGTTCTGCAAACAAATTTTCGAGGACATCTGCCTGAGCCAGCGTTCGCGGAAAACCGTCGAGTATAAGCCCATTTGCGTTCGCTGGTGCCGCCAACAAATTTCTCACAACGCAAGCCATTGTGTCATCATCGACTAATTTGCCACCACGAACATAGTCGGAAACTCGTTTGCCGAGTTCTGTACCCTGTTCGATCTCGTAGCGAAGCATGTCTCCAGTGGAAACCACTGGTATGTTTAGCCAACGAGCTATGTATTTGGCATAAGTGCCTTTTCCGGCTCCCGGGGGACCGAAAACAAGAATATACATGTTGTTGCGCCTATAGCAATACTTTTTTGTTAAATCTTATCAACATTTTTAGAGAGCACAGGACACCACTGCAAAACATGGTGATTACGTTTGCTTATTCACCGTTGTTTAGGTTTCGCGCCAAGTGCAGCGAGCGCTATTGGTGAACTGTCATCAGTGCATTCAAATAAACCGATAGCATAAAACACTTTTTTCAACTTGCAGAACCCGAAAGCTTATCAAATGTCAACAAAGACGATAGTGCCCCGATCGAATACAAGTGAAGGTGTTTTCGGAGTTCGGAACAGGTTTCAAATGCGCTGCGCCACGATGCAAGCCTGTATGGGCGCAGCGGCGCGGATTAACCGCGCCTGCCGCGAATACGACCTTTTTTCAAAAAGCCATCATAGTGACGAACAAGAAGGTGGGTTTCAACTTGTTGCAAGGTGTCAATGACAACACCAACGATAATAAGCAAACTAGTGCCACCAAACCAAACCGAAAACTCCATCGAGCGAATGAGAAATACTGGCAAAATCGCAATAAGTGCCAAACCAATGGCGCCAGGAAGCGTTATGCGCGTGAGAATTTTGTCGATGTATTCGGAAGTCTGCGGACCCGGGCGTCTGCCAGGGATGAAACCACCATATTTTTTGAGGTTTTCAGCTGTGTCCACGGGGTTGAAAACGACTGCAGTGTAAAAATATGCGAAGAACACGATTAGTGCCCCGTAGAAAAGATTGTAGAAAATGCTCGTATATCCGAACATGCCGTTCATAAAGCTCTGGAAACCACCTTCAGGCAAAAGACCGATAAGCGTCTGGGGAAGAAACATGACTGCCTGACCAAATATGATTGGGATAACTCCAGCAACGTTTATTTTGAGCGGCAAATGTGTGCTCTGACCACCGAAAACTTTTCTGCCCACAACGCGACGTGCATATTGCACCGGAATATAACGAGTTGCCTGTGTCAGAAGTATGGCACCCATGGTGAATGCAACAAGTATGACGAGCATAAATATGAGCGAGAAAACACTGCGCGCACCTTGAGCTACCAAAACAGTTTCTTGGTAAATTGAGGTAGGCAGCCTCGCCACGATGCCGATGAGAATGAGAAGCGACATGCCGTTGCCGATACCCTTTTCGGTGATAAGTTCACCGAGCCACATTATAATGGCGGCACCAGTTGTGAGTGAAAGCACGCCGAGCAGCACGAACATAACTGGATTGAGCGAAATAATGGAACTGTTTGTGCCAGCCATGTTTCGAATCCACATAATCATGCCCCAACCCTGCATCGCAGCTATGAGCAAAGCGCCATAACGCGTGTATTGGTTGATTTTGCGTCTGCCTTCTTCACCAATTTTTTGCAACTGCTGAAAATATGGCACCACAGCGGTGAGAAGTTGAAAGATAATCGATGCGGTAATATACGGCATAATGCCGGTGGCAAAAATCGAGGCGCGACGAAGCGCACCACCGACAAATAAGTCGTACATGTTGAGCGCCTGCAAAGGACCACCGCCACCAGCTGCGCCCGAGAAATAATCGGAGAGCGCACCAAGGTTGACGCCCGGAATCGGGATTTGTCCGCCGAGACGGTAAAGGATGATGAAAAGCAACGTGTAAAGTATCTTCCGCCTCAAATCGGGAATTTTCCAAATATTCGATAAACTCTCGAAGAGGTTTCTCATTTTATCTCCTCAAATTTTCCGCCCACAGCTTCGAGTTTCTCGATAGCCTGCTTCGATGCCTTATGAAGTTTTACTATCAGGTTGGAACGGATTTCGCCATCGCCCAAAAGCTTGACAAAACCCGGACGACGGACGAGTTTGTGCTCGCGCAGAAAATCTGGGGTAATCTCGGTGCCGTTTTCGAAGCGGGATAAATCGCGAACATTGACTATGTTGTAGTCGATGCGAAACAGCGCATTGGTAAAGCCCTTCGATGGCAAACGACGTATAATCGGCATTTGTCCGCCTTCAAATGTGGTAACACGATGTGAACCACTGCGGGCAAGCGCACCTTTGTGTCCGCGACCGGCGGTTTTGCCGTGTCCCGAACCATTACCGCGACCCACGCGCTTTGCCTCTTTTACAGCACCCTTCGGTGGCTGCAAATCGTTGATTTTTATCATTTTCCGTTTTCCTCCTCGAAAAGCTCGAATTTCACGAGGTGCCGAATTTTGCGAATCATGCCCATTATTTGAGGGGTTGCCTCAAACACTTCTTGGCGGTGGAGTTTTCCTAAACGCAAAGCGCGCGCTGTATCTTTTTGATCTTTTTCGAAATCGATGGCGCTTTTTATTCGCGTTACTCTAACTTTTGTCATTTTCTTTGCCTCTCCTGAGTTTTTCGACGGGAATGCCACGGCGAATTGAAACTTGATCCATGCCTTCCATATCGTCGAGAGCTTTGATGATGGCGTTCGCCACGTTGACAGCGGTACGTGAGCCGAAAATTTTCAGTATGGCATCCTGGACGCCAAGGGCTTCGAGTATGGCACGTGCGGCGCCACCAGCGATAACGCCAGTACCTGGTGCAGCAGGAAGCAAAATCACACGTGTTGCACCAAATTTTAGGTCAACAGGATGTGGTACCGTGCGCCCTGCATCTGAAAGCGGATATGTACGCATTTTTGCGCGTGCTACTTCGTTGCCTTTGCGAATAGCATCGGCTACTTCGCGAGATCTACCCATGCCAACACCAACTTTACCGGCTTTGTCGCCAACTGCAACGAGCGCTGTAAAGCCCATGTTCTTGCCGCCTTTGACAACTTTGGCAACGCGATTGATGTAAATAACTCTCTCCTCGAAAGCCGGAGCGAATTCTTCTTGTTTTGGTCGCCTATCTCTTGCCAAGTTATTTCCTCCTTCCTATCTGTTTAGGAATGTAGGTAATCTTCATTTGATTGTGCCGGGTCATTGCCCGGCATGCTTTATTTTGTGTGCCAGCGCACAAGTTGCTAAACCTTGAGACCGCTCTCTCGTGCTGCATCGGCTACGGCTTTTATTCTTCCGTGAAACTGCAGACCGCGTCTATCGAAAACAACAGCTTCAATGCTCTTTTCTTTTGCCTTTTCGGCTATGGTTTTGCCCACAAGTAGAGCCTGTTGCGTTTTGTTTTTGCCGTCGAGTTGAGCACGAACTTCGGGTGTAAGTGTGGAAACTTGAGTTATTGTGTGGTTGGCGGTGTCGTCGATGAGTTGAGCATAAATGTGCCTCAGGCTACGAATAACCACCAAGCGCGGACGTTCAGCTGTACCCGATACTTTTTGGCGAATGCGAAAGATTCTTTTTTCGCGACGTTTTTGTTTAGTTATTTGTTCTGTTCTGCGCATGTAATCCTCCAATTACTTTCCAGACTTGCCGACCTTAAGGCGAATACGCTCTTCTGCATAGCGAATGCCTTTGCTTTTGTACGGGTCGGGCGAGCGCAAGCCGCGAATGCGTGCTGCAACTTGACCGACAAGATGTCTATCGATGCCCTTCACCGAAATACGAGCGGTCAAAAACTGATTGGGCACGCCATCGGCATTGACCTTTTTCGTAATAGGCTCCGCAGCAAGCTCGATGCCCGTGGGCGGAACAAAAAGGATTTGATGCGAATAACCGAGAGCGATAAGCAAGGCTTTGCCAGATTGTTCGGCTTTGTAACCTGTGCCTATAACTTCGAGTTTGCGCTCCCAGCCTTCAGAAACACCTATTATCATGTTTGCCAATAAATTGCGATACAATCCATGGAGTGCACGACTACGGCGGGTATCATCTTTGCGCGTAACTTTTACTTCGGTTTTCTCCACTGCGATCTCGATGATGGGATCGATTTTTTGCGAGAGTTCACCTTTTTTGCCTTTTACGCGAACGACATAATCTTCATCCACCGTGACGGTGACACCGGATGGCATCGGTATTGGTTTTCTTCCGATTCTTGACATTGGTCACCCCTTAGTTTACCAAACTTTGCACAAAACTTCTCCGCCGACATTCATCATACGTGCCTGCTTATCGGTGAAAACACCGCGCGGAGTGGACAAGATAGTTATACCCATGCCTCCGCGAACATCGGGAAGCGCCGAAAGTTTCGTATAGACTTTGCGTCCCGGGCGCGAAATGCGCACGAGCCCTTTTATGGCGGGCACATGCTCTTTGTATTTGATGTAGAGCTTGAGCACCTGTTTGTTTCCGGCAAGGCTTATGATTTTGTATCCGCGGATGAAGCCTTCCTCGGTGAGAATTCGTGCGATCTGGTGTTTGATCTTGCTGTGCGGACAGGCGATGGCTGTTTGACCGCGCATTTGACCGTTCTTGATGCGGGCGAGCAGATCGCCAATAGGATCGCTGATTACACCCATGTAAACCTCCTAATTTATTTTAGCGCAGGGACCTGTCGAATGAGCGATGGCATTTTCGGCTTCATAGTTTATTCGAAACCGGTTTTTGGTGCAACCTGTTGTGGCTTATCGCATGCCGTGGCTGCCTATTCGGAACGTCTCGATTTTGGAAAACGTTCCACAACTGCCCCCATATTCGACGGTTTCCCGCTGTTCGGGTTCCGCTTTGGTAGTCGCCCCTTGCGTTCATATGGCAGAAGCAAAACTATTGAACTACTACTGGATCTTGTCTTTGTGCAGCGTCCTAATGCTCAAATTAAGTTTGCTGCAGGGTTTTGTTTTGTTAATGCCTTTAGCGCTGGCGACAGGTTTTAGAAGCTCGATTTGCGAACGCCGACGATTTCGCCATTGTTCACCATTTCGCGAACGCAGATGCGGCACAAACCGAAATCACGATAGACACCGCGAGGTCTGCCACAACGTTGGCAGCGATTGTAAGCGCGGGTTTTGAATTTCGGCGCTCTATTGCATTTCGCGATAAGAGATTTTTTCGCCATTTTCTATACTCCTAAGCTGTTTTGCTATGTCTTGATGCGTGAGGCATCAGTGATGTTTCGGTTTATTTTTCTTTCTTTTCGAAAGGAAAACCCAAAAGACGGAGAAGTTCTTTACCTTCTTCATCGGTTTGGGCGGTAGTTACGAATGTAACGTTCATGCCGCGAATGGCATCGACTTTTTCGAAGTTGATCTCGGGGAAAATGATTTGCTCAAGCACGCCGAGATTGTAGTTGCCTCTGCCGTCGAAACCATCAGCACGAGCGCCGTGGAAGTCGCGGATACGGGGCATGGCAACATTGACAAGACGATCGAAAAAATCCCACATGCGAAAACCACGTAAGGTAACTTTGGCACCAATTGC
>CAYUDB010000078.1:0-3636 GCA_964443405.1 uncultured bacterium
ATTGTGTGGGGCATTGCCGATGCATTTTTAACTGCATTCGGTGCCGTGTTTCAGGCAGAAGAGAAGGTTAAATCATTCATAATCATCGATTCATTTCGCGCAATAATCTGGGCAGCGTTTTCAGTTATATTTTTGGCGCAGTATGGCGGAGTTTCGGCAGCAGTTTTGGCAAAAATAGCATCTGCGGCATTGGCAATTTTCATTTTTGCTCCACAAATAATCAAAAAACTCACCTACCACATAGCAAAAGACAGTTTTCGCTCTATGCTCTTATATTCAATGCCATTAGCTATAAACCTCTTTGCGGTAAGAATTGCAAATTTTGCCGACAGATGGTTTTTGGCAAAATTCATCGATATGGAATCGGCAGGAGAATACGGTGCAGCAGTTAAAGTTGCGTCGATGCTTACAGTTTTACTTCTGCCCGTAAGACAAGCATGGATGCCCCGCTTGTTCTCTATGCACCGCGACGGTTCACTCGATACTGAATTGCCCAAAATCTGGTTGCAACTTGCTGGCAGTATGGCATTAGCGGCGTTTGTGCTCATATTTTTCGCCCCTGAGCTTTTTTCACTAATAGTTGGTTCGACGTTCAAAAGAGGTGCGTTAGTTTTGCCGATAATCGTTGCGGCATATTATCTCGATGCGCTAATTTTGCTTGCAGATGCGGGAATTTATCTTTCGGGCAAAACTGTTTTCGCACCGATCCTCACCACTTTCTCAGCAATTATCGTCGTAACACTTGATCTGATTGCTATTCCACATTTTGGAATTTTCGGTGCTGCAATTGCCGCGTTTTTAGGATTTCTATCGTTGTTTTTCGCTTGCATAACCATCGGGCAACTCTACTATAAAGTCAATATACCTTTTGAAAAAGTTTGGTTTTGTCTCGCTTGCGTTTGCATGGCAGCCTTTCTGGTTTTTTTCTGCAAAACACTGCCTTTGCGAGCAATACTTTGGATATCATTTTCGGCAATCACAGTTTTCGTATGCGGCTTTGCCAGTTTTGCCCGCAATTTTGCAAAAAAACTTTTTTCAAAGTAATTACAAATACTGGCTATAGAGAACACTATTTATCGGAAATTAGAGGGGAAAATGCGCACACTACTCGACAACATGGTCTATCGTGCCATGCTCGAAAATCTCAATGACGGCGAATATTTCATCGATTTGCAAAACAACATCCTTTTTTGGAACAAAGGCGCCGAAAGAATCTCTGGTTATACTGCTTCTGAAGTTGAAGGTTTGCACTGCGACGGCACGCTGTTACGTCATATTGACGAAAGCGGCAATGTGGCATGCGAGAATTTTTGTCCTAAAAAACACATCATCGAATACGAAAGCTATGAGATGAGTCTTTTCCTATTGCACAAACAAGGCTATCGTGTGCCGGTGCAACTGAAAACTAGCATGATAAAAAATAGCCTGGGCAATGCCATCGGCGCTATGGTTCTCATGCGCGACAATAGTGAACAAATTTCCACGCAAAAAATGCTCGATAACTTGCAAAATCTCGCACTGCGCGACGAGTTAACGGGCGTTGCTAATAGACGATTTCTCGAATCAAGTTTAAATGCACATCTTATGCAAATGCGAACCGCAGGTATCGGCTTTGCGGTAGTATTTATCGATATTGATAATTTCAAAGAAATCAACGATTTATACGGGCATAATGCTGGCGATGGCGTGCTTATTACTTTGGCAAAAACACTGAGCGCAAATTTACGTTCACAAGATATTTTTGGCAGGTGGGGTGGCGACGAATTTTTAGCCATTATCTTTGACGTAAAAAATGATTTTGTTGTAAAACTCTGCGAACGCATCCGATTTTTATCAAAAACTTCCGAATATAATTTCTCAACAAAAAATGGTGAAACCAAAAAAGTCTCTTTTACTGTTTCGATAGGCGGCACATTTGCAACACACGAAGATACCGCAATCTCCGTAGTCTCTCGTGCCGATAATCTCATGTACCACAGCAAGACACTTGGAAGAGACACATTCACCTGCGATTTTTGAAACAATCTTTTTGTTTTGGTTGACGAAACTGCGACGAACATATATTTTGAACATTCTGATTTGAAATTTCAAAAGGAGGACGGATATGTATAAATTCAATCGCTGTTTGGTTTTCACTTTCGTGATGCTTCTGGCTTCATGCGGTGTGGCTTTTGCGCAGATTACTAGCGACATGGTTTTGCCCACGCCCAACAACATCTCCTCGTGCACCGACCAACCTATTCTTATCCAAATCTCAAGCGTGACACCAATCGACCCTGCTTCGATTATTCTGAGCATAAACGGCACCCTCTACACAACCGATAGCGCAGAAATTATATATAATGCCGCTTCACAACGCCTCGAGTTCAACGCTTCTGGACGCGCAGTGTTCACTGATGGACTTCAAACAGTAACACTCGTCGCCATTGCCGATTCTGCAGGTGTAGTAGGCACACCACACACTTGGAATTTCCTCGTCGATCTCACTTCTCCAATAATCACTTCCACAACACCTGCCGCCACAAGCACCATAACCGACCTCGACTTCACATTGGGCTTCACTATTGTCGATGGCGGCACTATTGCCAGCGCCATTTCTGGATTAGCTGAAAGCTCAGTTATAGTGAACATCATCAACAACTCTGGCACACACGATGTAACAGCTTATCTTACGCATACAGGCAGCGCATTCTCAATTCCCATGAGTGCAACAGGCTTATCTTTCCGCGACAACGAAACGTTCACAGTCCACGTAACTGCACACGATAATATTGCCGAATCCACATACTGTGGCGCAAATCGTCTCGACACCACTTGGACTCTGCGCATTGGCGAAACCACTTGCCAAAAAAGTAGCAATCCAATAACACCAGGCGAAATAGATGGTTACAATGATTTTGTCGAATTTGGGTTTCCCAATATGCGCGATGCTTCACAAGACCGAAAAATCTTCATCTACGACCGCGGCAATCGCCTCGTTCGCGAAATAGATGCACCCACATCTGGAAAATGGATTTGGAATGGCACCGATGAAAACGACAAAATAGTTACCCAAGGCGTTTACGTTTACATAATTCAAGTGGGTTCTGAAAACGTTTGCAATGGCACCATCTCTGTTGCCCGCTAATCGCCTGAGACCCAATATCTTGACGCATTCTTCCAAAACTGCAAATACTAAGCATCCATTGGGGTAATTAACAATTCGACAAGCCGTAATTGGCTAAAAACGTTAAAAATAGCGGAAAGCTTTCGATAAAACGATAAACATCAGTTGCACAATACCACAATTGCGATTACTCAATGCAAAACAAACATTGTTTTGAAACATTGCGATTCGCCTCATGGTAACATTTTCGAAACTTGAATACAAATTTGAAAGTATTTGAACAAGTTTAAAGTAAACGACTGCAGAAATCTGGATTCTTCAAAAGCTGAGACATGAGAAAATAGTGAATGACGCTTTTTGTTTGACTTTTGTTAAATGTGGCTCTATTTTGCTTTGATTCCATAAAGGAGGATGAATTGAGAAATGCGATTATATTGTGGTGCGCGTCGATTATATTATCCGCCACCTCATTTGCACAATCGCTCGATTCGGGCGAAGAATATGCTGCATGGAAAGCGAGCTTAACAGCG
>CAYUDB010000078.1:3646-11608 GCA_964443405.1 uncultured bacterium
GTCACGCGCAAAAGAAACCATGCTTTTGGGTCCAATCCAAAACCGTTATGTCGCCGTTCAGGTTAATAACACTATTGGCTCGTGGGACGATGCCGGTGCTTTCAATATTGGTGCTTCATCTCTATACGCACCTGCACCAAACGCCACTTTGGTTTATGCATATCCAAGCACACCATCAACTTCTCATTCTGTTTTTCAAGTTGATGGAAGTTATTATAGCTATAGCGATAACCCTGCTGATTTCCCAGGTCCACCCACGCGACTCTCTTCGCCAAGCGCATCATACCCTTTCGCAGTGCGAGACACAACAATCTTAGAACCATATCCACTCACCGGTGAGCTTCTCGTTGACAATACGCGCAAGCTAACTTGCGGCTGGAATGTCGGCGGGCTAATAATTATACAGAATCTTATCCCTGTTTATGTTTACGGTGAACCGTATCGCGGCATACTTTATCCTGGCGGCACTGTTCCTGCAGAGAGCCTTTTCTCCGAAACTTTTTGGAGCACTTTTACTTCCGACCGTGTGGACACCACTGGCAGTATCATGATACAATATGTTATTTTCAATCCCACTGCCTCCGACCACACTGCAGGCGTGATGATCCAAATGGACACCATGATAGGTTCCAATGATGCAGCACCGCTCGCCACTACTTACGGTTACAATGCTGTCGAATGGGATTACACAGGCGCTGAAATTCCCAGTTTTTGGTACGCAGGCGAAGACGATCCACCATGGGGACCAACAACACTCGTAGCACAGGGCATACTCTCCGGTTTGGAAGCAACTATACCTGATAGATTTCTCGTAGGTTCATGGGGCAATTTCAACAATGTTACATGGGACTACACCTCCTCTCTCGGTCCATATGGCGATAGCGCTATAATGATTTTCTGGAACCCACGCCCGCTCGCACCAAACGATACTATAACTTATACCACATATTTAGGCATAAAGCTTTCCGAACATGAAACGCCTTTTGCCACAATAAGTTATCCTGCCGACAGCACTATTACCGCATGTGCAAACCAGCTTATACGCATAAACTGCACCGATAATCTCGGCGTCGATACTTCGGGTTTTGCCATATCCATCAACGGTCACATCCTCAAATGGCCCCAGCACATGACCGCCACTTGGACTGGCTCAGATCTTACAAACCTCACGTTCACAATAAACCCGCCCACAGGCTTTTATGAATCTGGCGACACGGTAAAAATAGTTGCCTTTTGCCGCGACTTTTTCGGCAATATCTCCCCTGGCGACACAATCACCATTTTCGCCGACCTTATCGGACCACTTGCCTCACCATTCTCATTTGCAACTGGCGAAACTCTCGACATCGACGAGCACATTCGCGTTCACATCGAAGATGATTACACAGGCATCGACAGCGCGTCGATACTTGTGGGAACGAGCGGTGTCCTCAGTGGCTCACACGTTTTCGCAATTGGCGACGGTTCTACCGAATTTACGCGCACATCGGTACAAATTGGCGACATCGATTTCACTCCTGCAGGCGCGAGTTTTGCCTTTGCATACGACGATTCCATCCACTTTGGTATTGCACGCTGCAACGACTTAACCACCGAAGATTTTTGCGGAGCAAATCGTGTACAAGCTAATGACCAATTCTTCTTCACACCCGATGATGACACTCTAAACCCAAGCATTGCATCACATTTGCCCATAGTTGGTCCGCAAACAACACCTTTTAACATCACCATCAACTTCGACGATCTTTCCGGAGTTGCCACATTACTTGGCAGTGGTATTTACGACGGCACGGGAACCCGACCCACAAGTTTTAATCCCTATATCAACTGGCGCGACACCACAACTTCCGCGACAGGCACCATTACACTTGTGCGCCAAACTGGCAATACCTTTATCACCACCAGCGAACTCCCAGCCTTTGATGGCGGCGCTGTTCTCGAAATAGCAGTTCACGCATTTGACGACGATTTCGATCGCGAGAAACTTTACGATGCCTTGCCGGTTATCGATAGCATTTTCTATATTAATGTCTCCGAGGCACCCACTGCAGAACTTGCATCGCCACCTGAGAGCACAATTGTCTCATGTGAAGATCAAGTTATTATAATTCATACTGTTTGCGCCACTGGTCTCGACACAACATCTATAAACCTCTCTGTAAATGGGCGCATCTACACCATAGCCGACCCACAAGTAACCTATAATCCCGCCACCGGCGACATACAATTCGACCCTGCAGCAGGTGAAAACTTCAACGATGGTGCCATCATCATATTCCTGCAACCTTTGCGTGATGTTTTCGGCGCATCTGGCGAGAGTTACACATGGTATATTTTCGCCGATCTCACACCACCATACACACACGGACAAATTCCCGAACCAAACGCCGAAATTGCCACATCATCTTTCGATGTATCCTTTGCCATATCCGATACAGGCAGCGTGTCTGCAGCAATAGCAGGTCTCGACACATCTTCGGTAAATGTGTATCTCATCAATGCTGATGGCACACACAATGTTACAGCCTATACGCATTTTGCGACGGGCATGTTCACCTTCAACACCGACTCGGCATCTTTATCGTTCATCGACAATGAGCGCATTACAATTCGCGTTGTCTGTGCCGATGACATCCCCGAGACCACATGGTGCACAAATGGTGCCAACTCAGGCACTTACGAGTGGCATTATACTATGGCATCAACACCATGTGAACGCGAACCAAACCCCATAACTCCCGAACGTATCGATGGTTACAACGACTATGTTGTTTTCCGTTTTCCCAATATGCGCACACAGAGCTACGAGAAAAAGATATTCATCTACGACCGTTACAATCGTCCTGTGCGCGAAATAACCGAACCAAAAGAAGCCGGTTGGCTTTGGGATGGCACTGATGAAAACGACACATTTGTTCCACAAGGAGTGTATGTTTATGTTATCGTAGTCGATGGAGAAGCAGTGTGCAATGGCACAATCTCTGTCGCCCGTTAACCGAGACAATATTAACAGAGCAAAGCCTTTGAACGCGCAATTGATTTATTCTTAGTGCGCTTGGCATTTGAGAGTCTGGTTAATATGCTGTGAAGGCTTAAATTTATGATCTTACAGCTTCAGCGTTCAGCGGTAATCAACCCAATAGTTGAGATTTATGCGAGCGCAGCAAATGTCTTCCAGACTAGACATATAATATTAAGGTAAATAAAGCGCTCCCAGCTAAATGCGCACTGTTTTGACAAAACAGCTTTGCAAAGCGAAAATTGCCCACATATTGTGAGATATGGCGAGCATAACCCAAGCTTTTGGATATTGACAAATTTCGTATAGGATTGGCAGAACTCGAGCACACCCAAATGTGTAAAAAATTAAAGGAGGGTTTAATGATAATGAGGAAGCCGACGGTTTTACTGCTCTCACTGCTTTTCATCGCAGTGCCGCTTTTCGCACAGGTCGATCAAACTTCGGCACGCGCACTTGGCATGGGTGGCGCATACAGTGCCGCCTCGCTTGATGGCAACGCCCCTATTTGGAATCCGGGTGCCATGGATGCCTTCAAACAGATGGCTCTATCGCTCAACTACTCCACTTTTCACGTGGGCATAACCGACGATTTCTTGCAGGAAGGCGCCATAAGCTATGTGCTTCATCTCGACAGGCGTTTTAAATACGGTTCTTTAGGTATAGCCTACACCCAATGGCTTTCCGATGTTTACTCGCAAGGTGTGCTGAAAGTAGGCTACTCGAAACGCATATTCGGAGATCCTGAAGGAACCTGCCTTTCCGTTGGTGCCAATTTCAGCCTTTATCGCAGCGGCTTCAACGACGCCAATTATTCCGAGACCTTCGACCCAGCCGATCCACTTTTTGCAGATGGAACTAGCTCACTCGTTTACACTGCCGATGCAGGCATATTCTATCGCGCAACCCAATGGCTATCGCTTGGTGCATCGGTTCAAAACCTCACAACACCCGACATCTCCATTTCTGGCACTGCCGACGACAAACTACCTATGAAAGTTCGCACAGGTTTGGCTTTCGACTTCGATTTCATTCAACCTGTAGTTGAAGTCGAATATGCCACCGAAGCCGCATCCGATAAAAATCTCGACGTGCACATCGGCGCCGAGAAAAAATTGGGCGAAAACTTCGCCTTGCGTGCAGGTTGGAACCGTTACGAGGCAGGACTTGGCTTAGGTTATTTCAACCGTGGCGAAAAATACCATTGGGGCATCGACTATGCTGCGTTGTATCCTGTTGCAACGCAAATGGCTAAAGACTTTCTCACCACACATCGCATAAGCTTCAATCTGTTTATCGACCCACCGCCAGTGCCAATTCAAGATCTCGCTATAGTAGATAATTCTGTTTCTATTGTCCCCGCCCGCCTTGTTTTGGGTCAGGAAGTTACAATTTCTGCAAAAATTGAAAACCGTGGCGAAGTTCGTGAGAAGAATGTCCCTGTTTGCATCTATTATCAAGACGCAAATCAAAACTGGGTTAAAGCTTTGCCAATAGACAACATAAATATTCAACCCGGCGAAATTATCAATCTGTCGAAAAAATGGACACCACCTACCAAAGGTGAATACACCATTTATATTGCAGTTGACGATGCAGGCATAAAACTTCCTGCGATAGCGGGAAAAATAGATGAAGTGGACGAAGATAACAACTCCGGTTTCTCTGACTGCATAGTTTTCCGCAAGCCCGAAGGCATGATTGAACCCGAGAAAAACCGCCTCAACGTCTCAAAGCTTCTCCTCTACCAAGAGGAAGAACCAATTGTCCCAGTTGTGTTCTTCGCACCAAACGACAAATCCATCGATGCACGTTTCAATCGCATGTTGTCCATAGTGGCAAATCGCCTGAAAGCTAATGCCGACAGCCGTATCGAAGTGGAAGGCTACTTCGACCCGCAAACCGATAACATCGACAAGCGCGACGAACTTGCACTATCTCGCGCCGAAGAAGTTAAAGCCAAGCTTGTATCGCTCGGTGCACCGTCGGAACGAGTTGTGGTCAAGCGCTCCGGTTACGAATTCAACCGCTCACGCGCTGGCATCCCAGACGAACAAATGGTTCCCAAAGACAAAACTCGTATGCATGACGAAAACCGCCGCGCTGAGCTTCACGCATGGTTCGTAGAAGGCAAAGACTTTTTGGTCAAAGCTCTCTTCCCGCAAAATGGCACAAACCTGTCAAATTCCGAAGAAATTGCTCGCGTTTTTCCAAACATACGTCAACTTCTCCGTGAAAATGAAGAGGTCATTTTGCTTGTGGAGGGATTCTCACAACAACGCGATGAAAACCTTGCGACAAAATCATTTGCACAGGCATCCACTGTCGCCGATTACATCAAAACACAATTGCCCGAATACGCCGACCGCATCTACATCAACCAAACTGTTGAGAAAACTGTGCCCGAAGGCGAAGTGTGGATTTATCCCAACTCTGAAGGTGTTGTCTATCGCCCACGCGAAGCCGATCGCGTTCTCGAAGATTACACTGTTGAAGGCTCAGAAGACAACACAATCAAAATCGATGCCGAAATTGACGCTGGTGTCGATAGTTTTGCAGTGTCTATTATCGACGAAAAGAATGCCACCATTCGTTTACTTGTTGCGGGCAAAGGTCAAATGCCAAAAGGCATAGGCTGGGATTGGCGTGACGAAGCCGGTATGCTTCTCGATTTCGATGAAAAGTATTTTGCCAAAATGCAGGTGTGGGACAAAATGGGCGAACAACTCGTCACCAAGTCCGATACTATGGCAATCCAAGTTTCAAAACAGGGCAAACGCGTAGAAAGTCTCGTCATCGTCGTGTTCACTTTCAACGAAGATAACCCGCAGTCAAAATTCCTCGAATCACGCGTAGAATATGTGGCAAAACGCCTAATCTACCGTGCTGAAAAAGGACAATTCGACGTTTTCGCCACAGTAACTGGTCACTCCGACTCCATCGGTCCTGAATATGCCAACCTCTCGATATCCAAAGATCGTGCAAGCCGTGAGCTTACCAAAATTCGCAAGTTCATGAAATACCATCTCAAGCTCGCTTCCGATACCGAACTCGACAAATGGCTGCGCGAACACAAAGTAACATTGCAATCGAAAGGCATGGGCGAAAGCACACCTTACGACATTCGTCGCTGGGACGTGGCAGCTAAAAAGGCAGAGATGGTTCGCATCGGCGAAAACAAGCTACCAGAAGGGCGCACACTCAACAGGCGCGTTGTGCTCGATATGACCTCACAGAAATTGCCAGAATAATAGCCACTCATCCTTAAGCAAAAAAGCCCTCGAAACTCGGGGGCTTTTTGCTTAAATAGATTACTGACAGCCCGCAAATCAAATAATTGCTTGACTACACTTTTGTGCCACACTATATTTTTAGCCAATCACCAAATGGGGGCAACAATGCGAAATAAACTTTTTTGCGTTTTGTTATTGGCAGTTTGTGCAAGCATCTCTTTTTCGAGCGATACAGCCAAAGCTCCAAAAATTAAAATAAACGACAACACTTTCGACTTCGGTTATGCGCCAGAAGGTGCCAATATGGCACACGAGTACACCATTTACAATATAGGCACCGAAACACTCGAAATTCAACGAATTCGTACTACCTGTGGCTGTGCCAATGCTCCCATCAAAAAAACTCGCATCGAGCCGGGAGATTCCACAATAATTTCCATTATCTTCAACAGCACCAAGTATTTTCACAAAACTTCCAAAAGTGCTTTCATCAACACAAACGATCTCGACAACCCTACCGAGCGCATAAACTTTGTTGCCGACATGGATTCCACAAAAAACTGGTCGCTTGTTGCAAATCCACGAATCATTACTATAGGAAAAAACTCAGGTAAAACTGCAACCACAGTTATTAAAAACACATCACAAACAATTGTTGATGTTCAAATCATCGATTATTACCATGAGTATTTGCAAAAACCAACTATCGACAAAACCATACTTGCACCCGGCGAAACTGCCACTATAACAGCAAATTTGGTTTCGAACATATCCGACGCCGAGCAAATGCGCGCATCATTCACAGTAGTTAGCACCGACAAAAGCGGCACGGAAATTGCTCGTACTACAGTTCCCATTGCCACCACAAATAAATAAATACATGCGTGTTGGCTTTTATTTTCACGACATGGTAAACTTCGCATGAAACAGTTGTCATGCGAGCGATATATGTCGTTTATCTTTCACTATATAGCGGAGATCATGATGAAAAGGCAGCTTTTTCCACTAATGTTAGCAATATTCTTCTTCGCACATTTAGTTTTTGCAGAGCCACTCGAAATCGAACTCTACTACTCGAAAACTTGTGAACATTGCGAAGAGATCATCAAAAACTATTTGCCGTCAATACTGGACACTCTTGGGAAAAAAGTTGCACTTGTGCTCTATGAGGTGGACGATTCACCACAAAACTTTGAAAAACTGCTTCAACGAGAAGCGCAGACAGGCAAAACCAACAATGCCTTACCAGTCATATATATCGACGGGGATATCGTCAGTTCGGAGGAGGGCATCAAAGCGAAATTTATGCCCCTATTAACACAAAAACTCACGTCAAAAACCACAACACAAAAACTCACCGAACATATAAGACCCGACAGCATCAAGCACATAGCCACCGATACATTATCTCAGCTCGACAGCACCAACCATGCAATAACCGATGACACGTTGTTTGCGCTTTTCATCTTTGAGAAAGGCTGTACACATTGTGCGCGTGTGGTGCATGATTTGACAAATATGGTAATTCTGCTACCAAAAAACTATGGCGTCCACTTCGCATATGAATCAATGGATATAGATTCACGCGAGGCAAAACAAATCCACGAGGCACTTTGCGAGCGTTACGGTGTAGATGAGGAAAAACGTTTGGCAACACCAGCAGTGTTCATAAATGGTAAAGCGATTATACATGGTTATAATGGTGTTGGT
>CAYUDB010000079.1:0-11578 GCA_964443405.1 uncultured bacterium
CAAGTGCACGATTATAATATGCCTCTATAAATATCGGTTTTATATCGATTGCGCTATTGAAATCCTTGATTGCATTCATATAATCACCTTTTGCGTATTCGGCAATACCGCGATTATAATAGGATAAAGCGAAATCCGGTCGTTTTTTAATTGCAGCAGTATAGTCTTTAATTGCATCGTCATATTTTTTAAGTTCATACTTATATGTTCCACGCTCATTATATTGGTCGGCATCTACAAGGTCTTTGTATAGAGAATCATTGAGTTTATCTGATGATACAGGCTGTTTGTCGAGTTCGCTATCCACAAGATAATGCATTGCAAGAAGCCTTATTCCAGTGCTAATTAGAAAAATTGCCGCGGTTATCAATACAATTTGAACGAGTTTTCGTTTATATTGCGTGCTTTTTTGCAAGTTTGGATCGATTTTCTGCACATTTTGAGCGCTTTTATTTAATCCATCGGTGCTTTTTTGCGTATTGCTAGTGCTTTCTAATTCATTTGTTTCGTTTCCATGCATATATTTATCTTCATCAGGCACAATTTCATCGAAATCATATATACTTTCAGCGCTTTTGGATACATTTGAATATACTTCGACTGTATGTTCGATGCTTCTATTAATTGCTGCTTTGCTTTTCTTCGAGTCAATGCATGCAGCTGCGCGTAATTCACGTGCTTTTTTAAAGTCTTCATCTGCAAGCTTATTTTTTCCCATGCTTCTGTATGTTTTCGCACGTTCAGCGTAAGCTTCTATGTAGTCGGGCTTTAATTCTATAGCTCTTGTGTAATGTTCTATAGCTACATCTCTTTCGCCGCCAATGAAACTCATCTGTCCTTGATAGAATCTCTTCTTGGCTTCACGTTCAATCGCCTCTTTTATATGTGAATTCTTTTCATCCATATCTACATCTCCTTAGTTTTGTGCGAATTCATTAATATTTTACCAGACATTATATTTGTTTTCTGTGAAAATATATAAAAAAATACTGATTTCTTGCGCAAAATTACGCAATTCTTTTAGGAAATAAACTATATTGTCTAAGAGAACCGTGAAGTTTAACTTGCAAAGCTGTATTTTGAACAAATATTAATCAACAAATAATTCACCGCCGGTGCTTTTTTGCTTGTTTTGAGCGAATTTATGCGCATTTGAAGTGCTTTTTAATTTGTCGAAAGCGTTTTGCTGTGCGTTGTGAGTGCTTTTGCGCAAGTCGCGTGCGAAAAAGTTATTGCATTGACGTGCAAGGCGTTGCAAATGTGCGCAGTTGTGGCGAACGCTCGCAAAATTATTCGCATATTAAAAAAACTTGCCTTTTGCGCGAGCGAAGTTATATTGAACGCGGAGGTCGAAATGTCGCAAAAGTTCGTTCATTTACACAATCACAGCTACTATAGCTTGCTCGACGGCGCTTGTCGCCCAGAAGATATGTGCAAGCGAGCGAAAGAGTTGGACATGCCAGCAATCGCGATCACCGATCACGGCAATATGTTCGGCGCAGTAGAATTTTTCAGCATCGCGAAATCAGTCGGCATCCACCCGATAATAGGACAGGAGTTTTACATAACAAACACGAGCCGCCACGACCGTGTTGACACCGACGGCGACTTTGGCGCGGGCTTCCATCTCACTGTAATCGCCAACAACGCACAAGGATACAGCAATCTCGTAAAACTTTCGTCCATGGCTTACACACAAGGCTTCTACTACAAACCCCGCATCGACTACGATATATTAGGCGAGCTCAACGAAGGACTTTTCGTGCTCTCCGGTTGCTTAAAAGGCGAAATTCCGCAAAAACTTTTGCGCGGCGACGTCGAAGGAGCGAAAAACACAGCGCGCAAATTCCTCGATATCTTCGGCATCGACCGCTTTTTTATAGAATTGCAGCACCACAACATACCAGAAGAGCTCCGCATCCTACCGAAACTCGTCAGCATCGCGCGAGAAATGGGCATCAGACCCGTTGCCACGAACGACGTTCATTATATATACCGCGAGGACGCCGATTTTCACGACAAATTGCTGTGCATTCAAACCGACAAACTCGTGAGCGACCCGTCGCGCATGAAACTTTCCACTGCGGAATTCTATTTAAAGTCCAAAGATCAAATGGGAGAGCTTTTCGCCGACATACCGGACGCTCTCACGAACACAGTCTGGATTGCTGAGCGAACGGACGTGGTCATCGAGATGGGAAAATTGAAGCTCCCACGTTTCAATTTGCCCGCCGATTTCGATGACATCGACGCATATCTTGAAACAAAGTGCTTTGCTGGTTTGGTCCATCGCTACGAACAAGTAAACGCGAAGTTGGAAGATCGTTTACAGTATGAACTTTCAGTAATCAAGCGCATGGGTTTTTCGAGTTACTTTGCAATCGTAGCAGATTTCACCGACAATGCGCGAAAAATGGGTGTTTGGGTAGGTCCGGGTCGTGGTTCTGGCGCAGGAAGTCTTGCTGCGTATTGTTTGGGCATCACAAACGTTGACCCAATAAAGTTCGATTTACTATTTGAGCGCTTTCTGAACCCAGAACGTATCTCCATGCCCGATTTCGACATTGATTTCGACGACCTATTGCGCGACAAAGTAATAGAATACACCAAAAAGCGTTACGGCGAAGACGCAGTTTGCCAAATCATAACCTTCAACACATTAAAAGCGCGTGCTGCCATCAAAGACGTTGGGCGCATTTTCGATATGCCCTTTGCCGAAGTTAATCGTCTTACCTCGCTTTTGCCCGATGAGCCGTTCATTACAATAAAAGATGCTTTGGCATCATCAGTGCCGCTAAAAGCACTTTACGACAGCGACCTTGCAGTGAAGCGCATTTTAGATTATGCACTCAAGATAGAAAACTTTCCGCGCAATGCTGGTGTTCATGCTGCGGGCGTAGTCATCACCGACGGTGCATTGCAAAACTACGTTCCACTTTACCAAAGCCCCAAGTCCGAACTCATCACACAGTTCGACAAAGACTATCTTGAGAAAATCGGGCTGCTCAAGATGGACTTCTTAGGGCTTACAACCTTGTCAATTTTGCGCGAAGCAACAAATGCCATCGAGAAAAATCGTGGTGTGCGCATCGACCTTGATAATATCGATTATGCCGACCCAGATGTCTATAAAATTTTTGCCGATGGCGAAACTTCTGGCATATTCCAGTTCGAATCGGATGGCATGCGACGCTATTTGAAAATGCTTATTCCCGACAAACTCGACGATCTTATTGCCATGAACGCACTTTATCGCCCGGGTCCTATGCAGTTTATCGAAACGTATATCAATCGCAAACACGGGCGTGATATTGTATCATATCCGCACCCTGCTGTTGAAGACGTGCTGGCGCCAACTTATGGCATCGCAGTGTATCAAGAACAAGTGATGATGACCGCTCAAAAACTTGCAGGCTACAGTCTCGGCGAGGCAGATTTGCTTCGTAGAGCGATGAGCAAAAAGCAGTTTGAACTCATGGAACAGCAGCGCACAGTTTTTGTAAGTCGAGCGAAAGAAAAAAACGTTGCCGAAAAAGTGGCGAATGAGGTTTTCGATATAATTGCCGAGTTTGCAGGATACGGGTTTAACAAATCACACTCTACAGCATATGCCATTCTTGCCTACCAAACAGCTTATCTCAAAAAATATTATCCGCAAGAATTTTTGGCAGCGATCCTCACTTTTTCGAAATCGCGCGAGAGTACCGAGTTGTTTTTGGGTGAATGTAAACGTCTTGGTATCTCAGTGTTACCGCCTGATGTGCGCAAAAGTTTTGCCAATTTCACTGTTGAAGGCGATGCCATACGTTTTGGTTTGGGTCAGGTGAAAAACATTGGTGGTGCTGTAATTGAGCTTTTGGTCGAGAGCCGAAAAAAAGCTGGTGGCTTTGCCGATTTCACCAGTTTTGTTAAAGACGTGGATGCTTCGATTTTGAGCAAAAAAGTTTTTCAATCGCTTGCGGAATGTGGTGCATTAGACGAGTTTCGCATTCAACGGTCGATATTATATTCGTCTTTCGAAGCTGTGCAAAAATGGCGCTCCGAAGTTGACCGCGAGCGTGAAAGTCGTTCTATGTCACTATTCGGCGATAATGCACAGTTTGCAGTGGGCGCGCCACAGCTTTTCGACATTCCGCCGTGGGATATGCCCACTATGCTCGATCACGAGAAAACTGCACTTGGCGTCTATCTTTCTGGACACCCGCTCGATTATTATCACGATGATGTAACAGCTTTTACAAATGGCAGTATCGCTACTGTCATAGCTCAACCAACAAACACGAAAGCGAAAGTGGCAGGCATGGTCATCAACTTTCGTGTGAATCGCAAAAAAGTGGGTATTGGTGAACTTGCTGATAGTTCTGGCACTGTGCGTGCAATTTTTGGTACGGCTATAGTCGAGAAAATGCACGAGAAACTTAAATGCGAGCCGATCATGTTTATTGTTGGCACGCTCAAAAAGGACGACGATTCGCCAGTTATAATGGTGGAGGAGTTGTTGCCACTTGCAGATTTGCGTAAACGGTTTTCGGGCAATGTTCACATTGCGGTATCGTTGAGACTTCACGGGGAGGATAAACTCACTGCAGCAGTCGCCACGCTTGCAGCGCATCGTGGAAATGTGCCTGTAGTTTTGCACATTGCAACGAACGATAAAAACTATACTGCCAAAACTTATGATTACAAATGCGATGCTTCACCAGAACTTTTAGCGGAGCTTCGCTTATGTTTGGGCGACAAATGCGTGTGGCTTGGGCAGTAAGTTTTTGTTTGCGGCAAATTTCTCGTGCGTGTAATAATCAAATTGGAAACGTTTTGCCGAAAAATTTTAACACGGAGTTTGACAATGCTTCCGAATTGGGCAGAGGAATTTGCATGCGCTATTACTGTGTGTAATCTCGATGGTGTAGTGCTTTACATGAACGACAAGGCAAAGCAAACATTTGCCAATTATGGTGATATGTTGGGCAAAAGCATTTTCGATTGCCACAATGAAAACTCGAAACGTATAATTTTGGAAATGATATCTAAGCGCGAGAAAAACGTTTATACAATCGAAAAAAACGGTGTGCGTAAGCTTATTTATCAATGTCCATGGGTGGAAAACGGAGAAGTTGCGGGCTTGGTTGAACTTTCCATGGAAATTCCTGCAGAAATGCCACATCGTTCGCGTGATTGACAGGGTATATTTTATGCTTTAACGTCCTTATACGCAAAGTTTTTTGGTAAAATAACTTTGCAGTTACGCCTTTTGCCCTTATATTCACCAAAACTCAAACAGGGGTTACCATGAGAAAGATATTTGTGTTGGCAGCAACTCTCTTTACGATTGCAACAGTTTTCGCGCAGAATTACACTGGCATGTTTTTTCTAAATGCACCTCTAACTTCCAGTGACGCAAAATCATTTGGAGCTGGCGGGCTAACTGTTCTGCCGTCATATTCTGCTAGCAATGCGTTTTTTGCCCCGAATAGATTGACCGAAAAAGATGGTTTTTTTGCAACTGCCACATTTGGCGGACAAAGTTTCTACGAAACGCGCCAAACACCTCTTTTTGACAGTTTCGATGAAAGAGTAGGTTGGATGACATATGTGGATAATCGCGATTTTTACGAGAATTTCTCGGCATTTGTGGGATACAAGCCAAAAGGTGAGTGGATACCCGCTTTTGCTGCCGGTATCACACCAGTTTTTGATAGTCGCTACAACTACGAAGAACAAATTCGCAACGATGATGGCACACTTTTAGGAACATGGACTATTGAGAGCAATGGTGTGTTGATGGCACCAGTTATTGCGGTTTCGGAGAATATTTTAAAATATGCTTCGGTGGGTGTTTCGGCAGCTTTTCTTTCGGGCAAGCCTCAAACCAAGCGCAGTGTGCCAATGGGCACAAATCCGGTTACTGTTTCCGAAAAATGGGAATCCGCACTCTACGATTCTGAGTTTTCGGAATATGAGGTTTCTGCTACTGTTTTGACATTGGCACTTTCGGGTAAACCTTTCGACAATCTCGAATTGGGCTTGCGCTACACGCTCGAGACAGATTTTTCTGAAAACACGCCTTTACCCGACAAACTTCCGTCGCGTTTGGGCGTGGGTTTTTCATTCATGCCCGGCGGTTATGAGCCAACGCACGTTACTTTTGAAGCCGAGCTTGTCGCTTGGGAATCAGTTGCCGAAACCGATACGCTTTTTGCCGCATGCGAGGATGTTTGGAACTTTCGCATTGGTGTTGAACACAAGTTACCAGCGGATGTCCCCGTGCGTTTCGGAGCTTTTCAGCAGAGTTTGCCCGTAGAAAACATTGTCGAGACAGGGCTTACTGCGGGCTCTGGTTTTGCCATCAACAAAAACGTCTCATTTGACTTCGCAGTTGGCTATGTTTTTTCTAAAAGCTCACATCATGACCTTTTCCCTGAAAGTTGGCATGCCGGATCAAATGAAAACCTCGAAAACTCACATAATGTTCGTGAATCATCGCTTATCGGCAATATCAGTGCAACAGTGGAATTCTAGTTCCGTATTGCATAGCTGGTACTGTGCATATCGTTCGCGAGACGGGGGCGAAAACAGCGTGATTATTCCGAAAGCTTTGTGCACTTGAGTACAATGGAGAACTGTCGCAGGGCATGAAATTCTTTGAGAGTGGGATTTACGACAATTTTGTTAAAAAAGACGCGCAGAACATAGCATTGCGCGCCTTTTTTGTTTCGTGGAAAAATTTGTGAAATGCACCATTTTATTTTGAACTTGCTACGAAAAACAGATTTTGAAATTACTGCCAATTGGCTTTTTGAAAAACCTGTTGCGGCGTATAACTTGACGAACTTGTTCATCGGAGAACATTTTGCAATCAATGTCTTCACATGCGAAGTAGCAAAATAGATAGAGTCAGATCGGCGAAAAATTTGACTACAATTTCATAAATCGTGTGTTTCATTTTTGGTCGGTGCACATTATATTATCGCTCACACTTGGCATCGATAACCGTTCGATGCCATGTTTTGAGAATGCGCTCAGGCGCAAAAACTTTAACCCGAATTTAAAACTACAAAAAAGGTAGGTCGAAAATGAGAAAAATGTTCGCAGCCCTCGCCATAGCGCTAGTGCTTGCGCCGCTTTTCGCTGCCAATGACACATGGGAACTCATCGTTTTTTTCAACAATGACAGACATGGCGGAATTGCTTCCAGTTTCGCGACTTTCATTAGCCCAGAAACACCACCCAAAGTTAACAAATTCGCCGCCGAATTTGCGATTGTCCAAAAGTATCGTGCATTTGCAGAACAGAACAAGCTAGGATTTCTCTATTTTGACCAAGGAGATATCTACCAAGGCGACCCAGTTGGCTCATTGACCAAAGGTGCCGCTATTATCGCTGCTTACAACAAGATCATGCCTGATGCCGTTGTTCCGGGTAACCATGATTTCGACGACGGTTCGGCAAATTTCTCCAAGCTCGTCGAATCCTCGCGTTTCCCTTGGCTCGGTTCAAATCTCGTTGATGCAGGCACACACAACATTTTCAAAGGACTGAAGCCCTACATAATCCGCGATTTTGCATTGCCTAACGGTTCAAAGCTCAAAGTTGGCATCATCGGACTTACTACAAGCGATGTAAAAAGCATGTCCTTTCCCGAAAATACAGCTGCTATCGACATACTCGATGAAGCCTCAACCGCCAATGCTTACGCCGAAACTTTGCGCGCTCAAGGTTGCGATTTTGTTATTTTGCTAGCACATATCGGCTTGCCTTTCGATCCTTGGAACGAATATGCCAAACTTATGGAAAACCCAAATTTCGCTGCCCAGGGTGATGAAGCGCATTATGCGGGTCCAAATTACGTTACACTAGCGGCAAAACTCAAAGGTATCGATGTGGCTTTTGGTGGGCATATTCATTTGGGTTACGCGCAGCCATGGGCAGACCCTACAAATCACACATTAGTGTTTCAAAACTATGCTTCGGGTACAAATGTCGGTGCTGTGAAGTTTCGTTTCGACACAAACACAAAAACTTTTCTCGGTTTCGAAACTTTAACTCATGCCGATGCTATTATAACGCTTTTCGCTAACGATTTTTGGAACGATACAACAATCGCGCAATTTATCGATTCGCTTTCGGCTGATGCCGAGAAAAATTTGGCGGAGGTTGTTGGTGAAGCAAATGGTCCACTTATGCGCGGTGAAGCTACAGTCAATAAGGTGGGGCACATAATGTGCGATGCAATGATTGAAGCCACAAACTCCGATGTAGCGATTACGAACATGGGTGGAGTTCGCGCGGAGCTTCCTGCCGGCAGAATTACACGCAAGGATGTATTTGCTACCATGCCCTTTGATAACCGTATTGTTGTTGTGGAACTTACTGGTGCACAGATACTTGCCATTTTGGAGCGCATGGCTGGTAGTAGTAATGCGGCGCTTGTTGGCGGCGTGCGTGTTACTTTCGATCCAAACAAACCTAGTGGCTCAAAAATCACATCGCTTGAAATCAAAAAGGCACCTGTCGATCGAAGTGCCACATATCGCTTTGCCACAAGTGATTACATTTTTTCATCTTACGGGATTGAAGAGCTTAAGCTTGTGCCCGATGATAAAGTTCTGCGCACGGGTATTCTTATGCGCGAAGCTATTGAGCGTTACATTCGTAAGCATAGCCCAATTCAGCCCGACACTGACGGTAGATGGAAAATTGTCGAGTGATCTTTGGTTGTGTTGTATTATAAGTGACATTTTGCGCAAATGGCACCAACCTTCAACAAAAATGCTCCACAATTGCCTGTGGAGCTTTTTTGTGTGGTTTACCAGATGACGCTAAACATTGATGCGAGTTCTAATGATTCAATACATAGGTAAAAAGTCGTATTCTTACGAGCCTTGAATTATTCTTAAATATGAGCATTAGAGCAGCATAAATTATATACTTGTAACAAAATTCACTCGTATTTTCCAAAAATCGTGTTGAAAGTCGATATCAGATTAGGTTTCGTGAAAATATATGCATCACAGATAAGAATCTCAATTATTGCTATACTGCGCTTTTTACATTTCATTAAACATTCACGTTCAGATCGTAAAAAAGTCTATTATAGCACATACTCTACGTAACAAGTCATAGTTTGAAACCATCGCGTGAGTGCACAAAAGGTTTTACGCAGAAAATTGTGTGTGTTTTGAGTATTTTCGTAACCATAGAGAAGAATACGCCCGGCGCGATTCGAACGCGCGTCCTTTGGCTCCGGAGGCCAACGCTCTATCCAGCTGGGCTACGGGCGCAGTATCAACGAAAAAATGTGCGAACAAGTGATGTGTCAACGTTTTTTTTGGAAATGTCAAACAGGATAAGGAAAAGCATGAGTCTTCTGAAATGACTTCAATTTTTCCATATAACTGCGCAGAAAGTTATGTTCCTATTTGCTGATTTGCGTCAAAATATGCACAATAATTTTTGCAAAACGACAGTCATGGCATATTTCAATGCATTGAAAATATTAATGCCAATATAGACAGGCAATATTTGCAAATATATCGAGAAAATAATGATAAAAATGTGTTATTTGGCGTTAATTGTCAATGTAGTAATATATTCGTTTGTGAAAATACAAATATCACCTGCGATTCTAATGGCTTTTTCTGTAATTTGAGCATTTGATAGCGCAGGTGCGCAATCTAGCATGGCGCGTGCTGCAGCTAAAGCATATGGAGCGCCAGAACCTATTGCGGCAACACCATTTTCAGGCTCAAGGATGTCGCCCGCGCCCGTGAGAAGCAGCAGATTTTTACCATTTGTAACAAGCAGTTCTGCTTCGAGACGGCGAAGTGCCCGATCAGTGCGCCAATCCTTGGCAAGTTCGACTGCAGCACGCACAAGGTCATTGTGCTCAGCAAATTTTTCCTCAAAGCGCGCGAGAAGAGCAAAACCATCTGCAGCAGAGCCAGCAAAACCTGCAAGAACAGTGTCATTGGCTATGCTACGAACCTTTTGAGAGTTGCGTTTGATGACAATATTGCCAAGTGTTACTTGACCATCGCCTGAAATAGCAGCGCTTCCGTCGCGTAAAACAGCGATTATAGTAGTAGATTTTGTGTTCATATGTTTCTATTTGCACCAATGCTTCAAATTTTGTAATTATTAAACAAAATTATACTATTTTAAAGTGGTAGCAAGTTTTTTTTGAAAATATTCCTGCCTAATACACTAAAAACATGTATTCATAGCAATTTTAGTATGAACGGACAGTTTTCGTACGTGTTTTTAGTGCTGAAATTGCAAAGCGCAAAAAATGTTGTTGAAGGCATACGTGGTCACAAATTTATAATGGATTGTAAATTAAAATATTATGCTGTTTATCTAATTTTCAAAATAATATAATAGGCATTAACTTATTATAGAATAATGGAATAATGTATATTGTAATGTCTGAAAACTGAAAGATTACACATTGCACTAACGAATGGAGCATGCGAAAATGGTGATTCGCGAAAAAAAAATATTGCATACAAACACGATATTTGTTTTTTTAAACAAAAGACAAATGCAAAAAGATTGGATATATTTGCTCGCAAACTTAATGTAGTTTATTAAGGAAGTGATACAAGTGGCTATTAGTGAAACTATTTCAAATGCGTTATCCTTTTTAAATGGAAAGATTATAACGCCACAAATGTTTTTTGTGCTGGGATCAGGCATTGATATATCGGAAATATTGCAAGATTGCGCGCAAGTATGCGAATTTAAGGCAAACGATATACCAGATTACCCAAAACCATCGGTAGTAGGGCACAGTGGAAAAATTGCTTTTGGCGTTTACCAAAATATCTTGCCCATTGCAATTGTTTTTGGGCGCAAACATTTATACGAAGGTGACGATTATGAGCCATGCTTTATATCACATCTGATGGGCAAACTTGGTGCACGCATGGGCATTTTCACTTCCTCAACAGGTGGCATCGATATGCAAATTGTGCCTGGTGATCTCATCATTTTGACAGATATCATTAATGCACAGGGTGCGCATTTGCGCGGTTATAATAGTATTTTTGCACATGACAGTAATGCTGAAATTGAACGAAATGTAATTGCCGAAACGTACAATAATGAAATTACCAAACAGCTTATAATAGCTGCGGAAAATGCCAATATTTATGTGCGAAAAGGTGTATTTGCTGCTGTTACAGGACCCAACTATGAGACGCATGCAGAGGTTTTTTGGCTTCGCAAAATCGGTGCGAGTGTTGTCTCGATGTCTATGGCACCAGAGATTGCAATTGCACGTGCATATGATATCAAATGTGGTGGTATGTCACTTGTTGCAAACGTTTGCGGTGCTCAAACTAATCACGAGGAAGTGCTTCACGCTGCGCAAGTGGCATCGCGCAAACTGGTTTTAGTAATTCGTGAATTTTTAAAAATGCAGATTCACACAGATATTTAATTACTTACTGCGCGCTTTTGCGCGAGAAAGGGTTCTAGCAATTATAATTTTTCAGTATATGCTATTTTTGACGTGTATTGCAGGGCTTGCTATATATACTAATAATACGCACATGCTGTGTAATTGCGCGATACTACA
>CAYUDB010000080.1:0-11566 GCA_964443405.1 uncultured bacterium
CACGTGTATGCTTATGACAGCATTACCAGTAACCGTGCCAGCAGTGAGAAGTGCAGAACAGTGCCCAGAAAGGTCGGTGAAATTCGACGGTGTAATGGTGCCCAAAGTTGTCTCGAAACGCACAATAGTGCCTGCGCGTACTGGGTTCGAGAACTGATCGTAAACATAAACGTGAACTTCAACAGATGATGCACCATCTGCGGCTATCTGTACACTATCGCTGGGAGCAGGGGCAACTGTCATGCGAGATGGTGCACCAGGGTCAACACGGAAAATAAGTGACGCCGAATCGGAACCTGCTGCCCAAGCGTAAACCCTTACCTGAGTGTGAGCAGAGGTATCGGGGATTACCATGGTGCTTGCCTCGCCATCGGTTGTGAACCGTGATGCTGGTACCAAATTGAGCCAGTTGTTTTCGGCTGCAAAATAGATAGTTGTGTTATCCGAAACAGGGTTGCCACCGGGTCCCAATGCAAGAGCTGTGAGCGTTGCACGGAAATCTCCATCGGTACGCAAACGCGTGCTATCTGCATCGAGCAAGACGGTTACCACAGGCGTGCGCGCCATGCGAATATTCTTGAAGCCCATGGCACTACCTGCAGTAGCAGTTATTGTAGCCGAACCAACTTCGAGCGATGAACGCAAGAACGCACGTGCAGTGCCGGAAGTATCGGTCATAGTGGTTATCGGGGTAAACTCACCTATGGTTGTGGCAAAAGCAACGCTCTGTCCACCTTGAACTCGGTTACCATACGCATCGAACACGCGTGCGAAAATCCATATACCGTCAGAATTGTTCGCATAAAGACTATCGGGATGTATGCCTGCGGTATCTGTGGAGTCTGCCCAAATCGATACGAAAGATGCTGTGCCAGGTTTTATACGAATGCGCAAAGAATCGGTATAAGTGGCGGCACCATTTGTGTCATCGCCGGCATAGACCCAAACCCAACCATTACCTACTGCGGTTTCGACATTGAAAGTTGTAACTGCAGAACCACCGAGAGTTGTTTTCGGAGAAACCACCGTGCCCAAAGATTCGGGACGCGACCAGAAATAAATGGGTGTGTAATCGGTTACTGGTGAACCACTTGCATCGAAAGCTTGAGCGGTGATAACAGAGTTCGATATGCCATCGGCGATAAGTTCGGTGGGTGCTGCCGAAAGTAAAATCGAATTGATGCGGCTGCGCAAAAACACCACAGGTTCCACATCGATGCTGCTGCCGCAACGACCAACTACCTGACATATGCCCGGCACATTACCCGCGCGAAGCACTGTTGTGGCTTCGCCGCGTTCGTTGGTCATGAGATTTGTGAAAACTATTGTGCCAAGTGTAGCCGAGAAAGTAACATCCAAACCTGCATCCACAGGATTGCCCCATTCATCGTAAACGCGCAAAAGCACTGCAGTTTCGTCAATGGAGTTTGCCGAAAGTGTGTCATCCACAACAAACAGGCTGCATATAGCCGCAGGACCCGCCTCGAGAACAAGCGATAGCTCGTCATATACTGTCGGCGAAACCTCTGCGCGAACACCCACTGTCCCTTTGTGCACAGCCGAACGGAAAGTAGCTTGAGCATTTCCGCTTGTGGTATAGGCTATTTGCGGAACCACAACTCCATAAGCTGTATCGGAAAGCACAAAACGAACAGGCGTGCCATCTGCAACAGGTCGGAAGGTCGAATCGTAAACAGAGGCTACAAGTGTGGAAGTCGAATAACCATCGGCAGCCATGGAATTTGGTGATGCTGTGAGCAGAATCGTGCTTGCATTGCGTGGATAGAAATTCACTGTTGCCTCGCCACGCGCGCTACCCGCACGTGCCACAACTCTCGCTGTTCCAAGCTGATATCCTGAGCGTAGGAAGAAATAAGTTTCGCCTGCAAGGTCGGTTTCGTTCGAGAGCGGGAAAACCTCACCAAGTGTTGTGGTGAATGTAACTTCTACTCCACCACCAACGGAATTTCCAAATCTATCGAACACTTGCACGTCGATGGTATCGACTGTGTGCGAATCGGCAGGTATAGATGTAGGGTTGGGTGTTAGAACCATGTGATGCGGTTCGCCCGGTGTCATCTCGATGATAAGCGAATCGCGAACACCTGCCACATCTGCCCACACGTAAACCGAATCGGTATTCGTGCCTGCAGTAAATGTTGCTGCAAAAGCACCGCTATCGGTGTAAACTGTTGACGGCGATATGCTTCCAAGACTATCGGGGCGCACACCCAAAAGCACTTGCGTGCCATCGGTAATAGGATAGCCCAATGTATTTCGAACCATACCAGTTATCGCCGAAACACTTCTGCCATCGGCGGTGATTAAGTCGGGAGTAGCGAATATCTCTACTGTGCCAACATTAGTCGGATTGAGTGCAATACGTGTTATGCCAGTAGCACCTTCGCAGTTTGCCGTGATAATGGCAGTACCGGCACTTATGCTTGCACGGAAAATAGCTGAGGCATAACCGGTAGTCTCGCCCACTGCATGTGTAACATCGAATGAGCTGATGGTGCCCATAGTTGGCGGGTTGACGGCAAAGTTAACTGTTTTGCCTTCTGCCACCCAATTGTTCTGAACATCGCGTATATAGACGCGAACAAGTGTTGTATCATCGCCATTGGCGAAGAGCATGTTGGTATCGGGTAGCACTGTTACCATGGCAGGCGGACCCGATTTGAAAATCACATGTGCCGAATCGGCAACTGCACCAGCTGTGGCTATCACCCAACAAGTTTCTGGTGCTTGAGTGCCAGCACGTAAAGTGGCTGTGGCATTACCCGAAACAGTATAAACCACACCCGGGAAAACTAAACCTGATGTCGATGTGAGATAGATCGGTGTGTTATCGGCAATTGGGCGTCCGAGTGAATCGATGGCTGTGATGTTTACTTGTGTTTGGTTCAAACCGTTAGCGAGCAAGAAAGCACTATCGGCATAGATGGTAAGTGTGCGTATAGATTGCGATAGTAAGGTTACAATGTCGGTTCCCACTATCGAACCCGAACGTGCTGTTATAACTGCTCTGCCTGCAACAGAACCGGGATAGTAATCGGCGATAATCGTATCTTCGGAAGTGTATGCTGTTGCTGGGAATATGTCTCCGTTATCGACTTCGATGTTCACAGCACTGCCCGGCAGAACCATGTTTCCGAAAAAGTCGGTGACGGTTATTGCCACATGAGCTGTTAGAGTATCGTTGGCGTAAAGAGTTTCGGGAGTTGCCACTACGCGCACAAAAGTAGGTGTGCCCGGCGTGAAGGTTACTATCACTGTATCGGCAAGTGTGTCGGCGCCAGAGAACCATGTGGCTATAACTGTCGCATCGCCCATGCGTGTTGCCGAAAGTAATGTTACAGTTGCCTCACCGCTTGTGGTCGTGGCAATGGAATCAATTTCACCAAAAGTAACACCCAAAGTGTCAATCGAACGGAAATGCACCATAGTGCCGTCGAGGACACTTTCGCCCGTTTCGTTGATGAGACGTGCTGTAACCGTCGATGTGGCAACACCATCTGCTGCAATGCGGCGAGGATTGGCGCGAACTGCCAAATATATTGGCGGTGTCATGCCAAAGCTAACTGTATCGGTGGCAAATGCATCGCCCGATTGCGCAGTTACCCAAGCCAAGCCGGGCGTTGAAGCAGATGTGAGCATTACTGTTGCCTGACCGGAAGAGTTTGTGCGCACAGAAGAAGGTGTTAAAGAACCGAGTGTTGTGGTAACGTCAATTTCGGTTCCACTCTGTACTCGGTTGCCATAACGATCGTAAACAGTGAGGGCTATTGTCGTTATACTCACGCCATCTGCAGGCATGGTGTAACGCGATGGAACTATGTCGATGGAGTCGGCTATGCCTGCCACAAGTTCCACCTCACGATCGTCACAATGAGCAGTATCGACACAAGCGCGCAAAACTGCCTCACCTATTTGTGTGCCCGAACGGAAACTCACCGATGCAGAACCACCAGATGTGAAACCAATTATAGGAACCAAATAACCAAGTGTGTCTCCAACTATGCTAAACGAAACTGGTGTGCCATTCGAAATCGGATTACCCAAACTATCGAGCACTGAGGCATTTACGCGAGTTGTGCTCATGCCGTTTGCCACCATACGTGTGGAGTCGATGGTGAGTATGACATTGCGAACATCTGTGGGCACAAAAACGATGGTATCTTCACCAATGGCACTGCCAGCAGTTACGCGTATGCGCCCAACGCCAACATTTCTGCCCGAACGAATTGTAGCCATAGCTTCGCCGCGCAAATTGGTCGTTGTATTTGGAACAAGTATGTTGCCAAGAGTGGTGGAAAAACTAACTGCGTTGCCACTGCTTACAGGGTTTCCGAAAATATCGAATATGTATGCAGTTATGTTCGCTGTGGAGAAACTATCGGCACTTATTATCGAAGGCGTGGTTACCACGTTCATGTAACCGGGGGGACCGGATATCAAATCGATGAAAGCGCTGTCGGTAACTGCACCCACCGAGGCTATAATCCAAATTCTACCTGTGCGTATGCCCGAAGTGAATGTGGCATTGAAATATCCGCTGTCGGTGAGAACTGTAACTGGCACCACATCACCATAATCGTAACAGCCAAGAGTGTCTGTGCAATGTATGGCAAGTGTAACTGGTGTGCCGTCGGTGATAGGATAGCCCGATGTGTTCGTAACTCTGCCCGAAACACGCGAAATGTTTCGAGAATTGGCAGTTATGCGCACCGAATCTACCGAGACATAGAGGTCGCCCACGTTAGACGGTATGAGATTGAGCACAGCTGTGCCCATGGCAGTGCCCGAGTTTCCTGTGATTAACGCAGAACCTGGCACAATACCAGAGCGGAATTTCACACGTGCCCAGCCTGTTGTGTCGCCACCAATGTCGCGGGTTACTGTGAATGAATCCACACGCCCAAGCGACGATGTGAACGTAAGCGGTGTGCCCTCACGAACCCAGTTTCCGTGTGCATCGTGAACTGTAACTTCGATACCTGTGGTATCTTCACCGTTGGCGAAAAGTATGGTCGTATCGGGTGCCAAACGAATTATTGAAGGTGCACCAGCCACCAATGCCACGTTGACAGTTTCGGAAACTGCACCTGCAAAGGCGATAACCTCGGCGGTATCTGGTGCGTGTGTGCCAGCACGAAGTGTTACAACAGCTTCGCCCGAAGCGGTGTAACCGACACCCGGTATTATTATGCCTGCACTTGTGCCAAAGTATATCGGTGTGTTATCGGCAACGGGGTTCAACGAGGCATCTTGTGCTATAACATGCACACGAGTGGTGTTCGTGCCGTTTGCTGTCATTGAGGTTGAATCGGCATAGATGAACATGCGTGCCACAGATTGCGACATAAGCTCCACTATTGCCGAACCAACTATCGAACCTGATGAAGCTGTTATCAGTGCTCTACCAGCAGAAGAACCCGGATAATATCTGCACCGTATGGTATCACCTGTGTAAGATGTTGATGGGAAAATAGTTCCATTATCCACACTCACATCTACAGCTGTGCCAGGTTCGACCATATTACCGTTTAAGTCCACCACAACTATTTTCACTTCTGCCGACAAAGTATCATTGGCATAAAGTGTATCGGGGTCAACAAACATTCGTATAGCCGATGGTGGACCCGGAATGAAATTCACAATTACAGTATCAGTCAAAGTGTCGGCGCCGTAATAAGTTGCCGAAACCCAAGCTCTGCCAACAGTAAGTGGCGAAAGCAGCTCAAGTGAAACTTCACCCGAACGTGTTGTGGCTATTGTGTCCATGTCGCCAAAATCGTTGCCGAGACTATCGCGCGAGTGCACGAACATCATTGTGCCGTCCACAACTGGTGCACCAACAGAGTTTATCATGCGTGCAGTTACAGTTGCTGTAGAAAGCCCATCAGCAATTACGCGGCGCGGATTGGCGCGAATAGAAAGATATACCGGTGGTGTAAGCCCAAGATTGATTATCTCGGTTGCATAAGCTTCTCCCGAACTCGCAGTGAGCCAAGCTAAACCGGGTTCGGAAGCCGCTTGGAACATGGCTATTGCACGTCCTCGGTTATCGGTAGCTATGGATGAAGGCGTAATTGAACCAAGTGTTGTGGCAAGGTTCACCACAGTGCCCGATTTTGCAGGGTTACCGTAACGGTCAAATACTGCAATGTCGAGAAGGGTGATGCTCACTCCATCTGCAGGAAGCGCTGTATCTGCTGCTGCGAAGTAGATGGAATCGGGCGCACCTGCAACAAGCTCGACATCGGCACGAGAACATGCGCCACCTATGCACCCTTCGATTGTAGCCAAACCAATTTGTTTTCCTGCTCGGAAATGCACCATAGCAATGCCGCTGTCGGTGAAACCTATTGTAGGAACAAGTCTGCCAAGTGTGTCCTCACCTGCTGCTGTATCGACTATCTGTGCGAAAATTACAGCTGTGCCGTTTGAAACAGGGTTGCCAATGGAATCGGATACTATCGCGCGGACAATAGCGGTATTTAAACCGTTGGCGGTGATAGAAGTGGAGTCGATTGTGAGAAGTATGTTACGAGCCTCAGTGGACGTGAAGACTATGGTGTCTTCGGCAATGGCGCTACCACAAATAGCTCGAATTCTCGCAACTCCGGGTGTTCTCCCCGAACGCAAAACTGCTGTCGCTTCGCCGCGTATGTTTGTGGTGGTGTTTGGAATTAGAAAAGCACCGAGTGTCGATGTAAAAGTAACATCGTTTCCGCTGCCCACAACATTGCCAAATCTGTCGAATGTGCGAGTGAATACGTTCGCTGTGGCAAAGCTATCGGCAAAAATTGCCATAGGCGAAACCGAGATTTCCATATACCCGGGAGGACCTGCAATGAGGTCGATGAACGCGCTGTCGATGAAAGTATCCACCGAAGCAACTATCCAAACTCGACCTGTGCGGATGCCTGCAGTGAAAGTGGCATTGTAATAGCCCGAGTCGGTGAGAACTATCGATGGCAAAACATCGCCATATTCAAAGCAACCAAGCGTATCGGAGCAGTGGATTTCTACAGAAACTGGTGTGCCATCGGTGATTGGGAAACCTGATGTGTTTGTAACGCGACCGCTGACTATTGTTGTATTCGTGCCATCGGCAACAAGCTGCGTTGTGCCCACCGAAACGTAAATATTGCCAACATCAGAAGGAATGAGGTTTATAACAGTTGTGCCCATGGCAAGGTCGGCAGTAGCGGTTATGAGTGCCGAACCCGGAGCTATGCCCGATGTGAAATTCGTGTGCGAATAACCTGTGGTTTCTGCCATGCCTATGGCTGATGTCGCTGTGAAACTATCGATAACACCAAGCGTTGTGCGGAAAATCACTGGTGTCCCTTCGCGCACCCAGTTTCCGTGTGCGTCGCGCACATAAGCGTGAACTGCACTACGATCTCTACCATTGGCGTAAAGTGTTGTCGAATCGGCACGCAAATTGACCAAAGCTGGCGCACCTGCACGCAAAACCACTGGAACAGAATCGATCACTGCACCTGCACGTGCAATTACCCATGCTGTATCGGGCGCATGAGTTGGCGCACGAAGAACCGTTATCGCCTCACCAGATGTGGTGTAGGAAACTGCCGGTATAAGTATGCCTTTGCTCGTGCGGAAGAAAATCGGAGAATTATCGGCAATAGGTCTGCCGCTGCTGTCGAGTGCCACAGCATGAATTTGCGTTGTAGCCGAACCGTCTGCTATCAACGATGCCGAATCGGCAAAAACAGATATTGATGCAGCACGTTGGCTCAAAAGCTCCACTATAGCCGAACCAACTATACCGTTGCACTCCGCTGTAACAATCGATCTACCGGCAAGTGAACCTGGATAATATCTAGAGCGGATTGTGTCTCTGCCAGTGTACGAGATTGTGGGGAAAAGCTCACCATTTTCGACTGTTAGTGAGACCACGCTGCCCGGTAGAATCATGTTATCGTTGGCATCGGTTACAAGCACCCGCACTTCTGCCGAAAGAGTATCGTTGGCATAAAGTGTGTCGGGTTCGATGATAACAGAAACTTGTGATGCCTCGCCCGGAATAAACGTTACGGTAATTGTATCGGAAAGAGTATCAGTTTCGCCGCGCCAGACTGCATACACTCGTGCCTGACCAACGTTTTCGGCAGATGTGAGTGTAACAGAGGCTTCACCTGTGCGAGTGGTGGCTATTGTGTCGAGATCACCGAACATGGCGCCAGTCGAGTCTATTGAGCCGAAAAATACCATCGTCCCATCGACAACTGGTGCACCTACGGCATTAATCATACGTGCGGTGATCGTTGTTGTAGCCTCTCCGTCGGCGATTATTCGACGAGGGTTGGCATGAATGGATAGCATAACCGGCGGTGTCATGCCGAAGTTTACGGTGGTTGTGGCATAAGCTTCTTCTGCATTTGCGGTTATCCAAGCCAGCCCTGGCGTTGATGCAGCAGTTAGCATGAGTACTGCCGTGCCCAATGAGTTTGTGTAAATGGTGCTCGGCACAAGTGAACCCAAAGTCGTGTTCACATTAACTGCGGTGCCGCTTTTTACAGGATTGCCATATCTATCGAAAACACTTACGGTTATCGTCGTAATACTTACACCATCGGCGGGAAGCAACGAATCTGCCGCCACTACATAGATTGATTCGGGCGGTCCGGCAATTAGGTTGACAGTGTTGTATGAGCAAATTGTTTCGGCGGCACAAGCGCGCAACCTTGCAGTACCTGTGTGCGTGCTCGAACGGAAAGACACTCTTGCCACACCTGTGTCGGTGAATCCGATAGTTGGAATGAGCAAACCGAGTGTGTCTGGTGCAAGGCTGTCTATCATCAAACGGAACAAAACAGGTGTGCCGTTAGATATTGGGTTGCCGAGGCTATCTTGCACAAGCGCGTGGACAAAAGTACGATTTATACCGTTTGCCACAAGTTGAGTCGAGTCGATGGAGAGGAACACATTTGCCACATCGGTGCGACTGAAAACTATGGTATCCTCACCAATAGCGTCCTCTGCTACAGCGCGCACCCGTGCAACGCCTGCGGTTCTTCCCGAGCGCAATGTGGCTGTAAAATCGCCAAACATGTTTGTCGTGGTTGATGGCACAAGTATTTGACCCAAAGTTGTAGTGAGCTCAACAGCAACACCGCTGCCAACAACATTGCCAAATCTGTCGTAGATAGTGCCACGTATGTTCGCAGTTGTAAAGCTATCAGCTGGGATAATTTCGGGAGTAACAGTGAGTGTCATGTATCCGGGATCGCCAGCAGTGAGATCGACAAATACCGAATCGGCGAAACTATCTACACTAGCCACTATCCAAACGCGACCAGTACGAATGCCCGCGTTGAAGGAACCTTCGAAATATCCGCTGTCGGTGAGAACTGTAGAAGGTATGACATCCCCATATTCAAAACAACCGAGCGTATCGGAACAGTGCAAGCGCAAAGCTACTGGTGTGCCATCGGTTATGGGCAAGCCAACGGTGTTCACTACTCTGCCAAAAATTCGCGCATGCGACGTAGCATTTGCAGTTATGCGCGAGGAATCTATCGATACGTATATGTCGCCTACGTTTGTAGGAACGAGATTAATAACAGCTGTGCCCATTGCCGCAGAAGGCAAGCTCGAAGCACTCACAAGAGCTGTGCCCGGCACAATACCAGAACGGAAGCGCACTTGCGCATAACCTGTTGTATCGGTGCCAAGTCGGCGTGTGGCAGTGAAAGAATCGATGGTGCCAAGCGACGTGGTAAACGTAAGTGGTGTGCCTTCTGGAACCCAGTTGCCATAAGCATCGTGGACAAACGCGCGTATGGTAGTTGTGTAGGAACCATCGGCATAGAGCAATTCTTCATTTGGCATAAGCTGTATGAGCGCCGGTGGTCCTGCGCGGAACACCACTTGCGCAGTATCGCCAATGGTGCCTGCGGTGGCAACTATAACTGCCGTGTCGGGCGCAGTTGTAGAAGCACGTAAATCTACAACAGCTTCTCCCGAATGTGTGTAACCTACTGCAGGTATCAGAATGCCCGCAGTGGTCGAGAAAAACACTGGCGAATTATCTGCCACAGGACGTCCGAGAGCATCCTGAGCTATGACGTGAATTTTTGTAATGCTCGAGCCGTTGGCGGTTATCGTGGTAGAATCGGAATAGATGAACATTGTGGCTATAGTCTGCGCCAAAAGCTCGACAATCTCAGAACCCACTATGCCACCAGCATTGACTGTGATAAGCGCTCTGCCAGCAGAAGAACCAGGATAATAACGACACCGTATTGTGTCGCCGGTGTAGGATGTTGTGGGATATATAGATCCATTATCAACGGAAACATTTACTGTAGTGCCGGGTGCCACAAGATTGCCGTAAATATCGGAGACTACAATTTTAACGTTGGCTGCAAGTGTGTCATTGGCGTAAAGTGTATCTGGCTCTACAAATAAACGCACTTCCGCAACTGGTCCTGGTGTAAATTGCACAGTTACTGTATCGGAAAGCGTATCGCTTTCGCCTATCCATGTTGCAGAAATCCATGCTGTGCCGATAGTTGTGGGTGCTGTGAGCGTAACTGTAGCCGTTCCACCCGATGTGAGCGCAAGTGTGTCGATATCGCCAAGCCTGGCACCTGTGCTATCGACTGCATGGAATGAAATCAATGTGCCATCGAGTACAGGTTCTCCGACCGCAGTTATGAGACGCGCGGTAATTGTGCTCGTTGCCAAACCATCTGCAATCAAACGGCGCGGGTTTGCGTTTATCGAAAGGAAAATAGGTGGCGCCATGCCAAATTCCACAGGCAATATCGCATATGCGTCCTCGAGAGTGGCAGTAACCCACGCACGACCCGGCTCTGTAGGTGCAATGAGAAGCGCACCTGCCTCACCTGCCGAACTTGTAGGCGAGCTAGAAGGTTCTACACTACCTTTTGTCGAGGCGAATTCCATCATACGCCCACGCTCAACTCGATTTCCGTTTCTATCGAAAGCTGTGGCAAAAAGCTCGGAAAAACTTGCCCCATCTGCGGGCAGTGAGGAATCCGCTGCCTCAAGGTAGATGGAATCTGCCAAACCTGCGATAAGCCGTATGTCAACTTCATCACAATGTGCCAAGTCGGCGCAACCACGAACGTTTGCAACACCAATGGTTTTGCGCGAACGGAAAGATATTGCAGCTTGTCCGTCGCGAGTGAAAGCTATATTCGGCATTAGTATGCCCAAAGCTGTGGCTCCCGAATCGAGAACTTGCGTGAAAGCCACTGGTGCACCGTTGCTTATGGGATTTCCAGAAGTATCGACAACATCTGCGCGAACTATAGCCGAAGACATGCCATCGGCAATTATCTCGATTGGTTCAACTGTGAGAAGCACTAAACCGGCATTTGTGGCGGTGAGAACTAGTGTATCGATGCCAAAAGCCGAACCGGATGTTACAGTTACATAGGCAATGCCTGTGTTTCTGCCTGCGTGAATAGTTGTGGTAACTTGTCCAGTGGCAGGTGTTGTGCGCGTGTTCGGAGTTATTGTGCCTTCGGTTGTGGCAAAGTTTACAGTGTGCCCCGAACCT
>CAYUDB010000081.1:0-11345 GCA_964443405.1 uncultured bacterium
GCACAGATAACCATGCGTGTTTTGCCACCGGTGATATATCTTTTGGGCACATGGGTTTTTCGGCAGGACAAAGACAATTTGCGCGAAAGCTTTGTGTGGGTTTCGAACATGCTTTTTTGGGCACAAGCTCGTCACGGGCGTTTTCGCGCCGAGCGGATTTTGATTTTGCTGCCGCATTGTGTGCAATTTCATCGCTGCCCATGGAAAGTAACGTGGTCAATTGAACAGTGCAAAGGCTGTGGCAGTTGCTCGCTATCGACACTATCGAAATTGCACGACAAAAACGGTGTTTCGGTTTATGTTGCCACAGGCGGCACAGTTGCGCGGCGTGTGATAATCGAATCGCGCCCAACGATGGTTTTGGCTGTGGCTTGTGCACGCGACCTTTCCGAAGGTATGATAGATGTTTATCCGATACCGGTTTTTGGTGTTTTGCTCACCCGTCCAAATGGACCATGTTTCGACACTTGCCTCGATCTGTCGCGCGTACGCGCTTTTTTGCAAGCCTTCCGTCCCGATATTGTTTTTCCCGAAGACGAACAATAATCGCACGATCAAATAACCTACTGGGCAGTTTCCCTATTGCAAAATGCATATTTACATACACATACCTTTTTGCGCGCGAAAGTGTGCTTATTGCTCGTTTTATTCAATTGAGCACGATAATGCTTTGGTCGATTCTTACATAACCTCACTCGAAGCCGAAATTGCGCTTGTCGCGCACATTGAAGAAGCCCCACGTAGCACAGAACGCCACACTTTATATTTTGGTGGTGGCACACCTTCTTTGCTTGATGCAAAGAGCTTTGAGCGAATTTTGCTAGCACTAGAAAGGGCTTATGGTATAAGCAGTTTCGACGAATTCACAGTTGAGGCGAATCCAGATTCGGCGTCGCGAGAACTGCTTTTTGCCCTTGCGGCGATGGGTGCAAATCGTTTGAGCCTAGGCGTACAAAGCACTAATGACAGTAAACTTTTGTTGTTAAATAGGTTACATAATGCACGCTCTGCTTTTGCCAGCATCGACAATGCGCAAAAGGCGGGGTTTGCTAATGTTTCTTGCGATTTGATTTATGGAGTTTTGCCGAACGATGTACAAAGCTTTGGCGATGAAGTTCGAGCTATTGTAGAAAGTGGTGCAAGGCATCTATCGCTTTACGCATTAACACTTTACGATGATACACCGTTATTTGCACTTGTGCGTGAGAAGAAATTTGTCCCACCCGATGACGATAATGTGGCAGATACATATTATTCCACAGCAAATATTTTATCATCAATAGGTTTCGACGCCTATGAAGTTTCAAATTTCGCCATGCCGTGTTTCGAATCGCAACACAATAGCGCATATTGGAACGGTGAAGATTACATAGGTTTTGGCTGTGCCGCCCACTCATTTGTAAACGGTATGCGTTATGCGAACATATCCGACGTGCGGAAGTATGTTAATTTGCTCGGCAGTAATGTTGCGTGCGAAAAAATTTCGCACTTGCGCGAATTTTGCGAAAAACCCACAAGAATCGAGCGCATATACGAAAAAATTTTTCTTTCGCTGCGTCTTTCGCGCGGTTTGGACATAAATGATTGTTGCGAATTCAAAAAAGATGTGTTAGTTTGTGCGGAAAGATTTTTACATGCGGGAGTTTTGCTCTTCGACGGGCGGTTTTTGCGTCTTGCGCGTGAGTCGCGTTTGCGCGCAGATGGCATGGCAGCCGAGTTGATTCGCAATTTTTGAAAACCGTATGTTTTCGCAAAGCATTTTGAAATTGCGTCCGAAACTTTCAAGATGTAAAAAAACGACGGACGTTTTAGGGGGTGTGCAATGCGCCTTTCTTCGTATCTCAAGCCCGAGCTTGTGGAAATAAGCATGGAGGCTAACGACAAATGGGAACTCATCGGCAAGATGACCGAAATTCTCGATCGCTCGGGCAAAATCGGTGACCGCGCGACCTTGCTCGACAAAATGGTCACGCGCGAAAACACAATGACAACCGGAATAGGGCATGGCATAGCTATTCCTCATGCTATGAGTTCGGGCGTTGAAACCATAGTCTTGGCTGTGGCTACGCTCAAAGTGCCTGTCGAATACGAATCATACGACATGAAACCGGTATCAGTTGTATTCGCCATCGCCACGCCGAAAGATCGCGACAAAAAATATATGATGCTCCTTTCGCACATAGCTAAAATGTTTCAAGACCGCGAGTTACCAGCGCGCCTCTGTGCGGCGAAATCGTCGGAGCAGCTTATGGAAATCATTGCAGGTTTCGATACATAATTTTTTATTCGCAAACGATTACATTAAAAACCCCGCTGTATGAGTGGGGTTTTCCATATTTTCTGTGGAACATTTTTGACGCACCTTTGCCTGTGCCTATGTTTTGATTTGGCAACTATATTATGCACTTTGAAGAATGTTGTTGAATAGTTGCCCAGCTATGTAACGCATGCAATGTAACGAGTTGATATAGGGATAAAAATGCATTTTCTGAAAAAACTAATTGCAACTTTCTTTGGTGCAGGATATTCACCGTTTGCGTCGGGCACAGTGGGCAGCGCATTTGCGTGCGTTTTGTTTTGGTTTTTGCCGAGTGACAGTGTTTATTTTGCAGTGGGCACCATTTTGCTTTTGCCCGTGGGCGCCTACTTTTGCAGCGTAGGACAAGAGTTTTGGCACAAGACCGATTCGGGTAAAATAGTTTTGGATGAGGCATTCGGACAAGCTGTGACGCTGTTTTTTATGCCACACAGATGGGAGATATTTTTGTTAGCGTTTTTTCTGTTTCGGCTATTTGATATAACTAAACCGCCGCCAGCGCGACAGGCAGAGAGCATACCTGGTGGCTGGGGCGTTCTGCTCGACGATATTGCAGCCGGTATATATGCCAATGCGGTTTTGTGGGCACTACGGTTTTCGTTGCTAAAAGGCTGAACGCACAACGGTTACGAACATTTTACACAACGGAGTTCCAATGGCTAAGAACGATGCTAAACAAACGGCGACACCTTCCAAGACGCGCGAGCATCTTGAAGGTTGGGTGAGCTTTTTTTTCGCCATAATCATAGCTCTTTTTCTGCGTGAAACTGCTGTGCAGGCGTTTACAATACCCTCTGGATCGATGGAGGACACTTTGCTCATTGGCGATTTCATCATAGGTGAAAAGCTTACGTTTCATTTTCGCGAGCCGCGCACAAATGAAGTTGTGATTTTTCGGCACCCGCGCATTAATCGCGATCTGATAAAACGTTGTGTGGCACATGCGGGCGATACAATCGAAGTGCGCGATAAAGATCTCTACGTCAACGGGATAAAACGCGAATTGCCACCAGCAGGCAAACATTGCGACACAAATTTCTACATGCGCCGCGACGTGTTTGGACCATATATCGTTCCGGAAGGACATATTTTCGTGATGGGCGATAACCGCGACAACTCCGAAGACTCACGATTTTGGGGTCCTCTACCCCTCAAAAACGTAACTGCCCGTCCACTATTCGTTTACTTCGCCATCGACCTAGGACCAGAGGCGCAAACCATACAGCGCACCATCGACATCTACCGCGTGCTAATCAAACGCATTTTACGAATTCCACCGGCATTCAAGCTTGGGCGTATGGGCATTATCGTGCATTGAACTCTTTGTTTGTTAACGTGTTAGAAAAGCCGCAAAGCATGCGGCTTTTCTTTTTGAAACTTTTTGTGTAGCGGCAAATTTTCCAGGCAAAATTGCTGTGTTTACAGTTTTTTTGAACGTTATTTTTTCTGAAATATATTGACACGCAAAATTTGCTAAGAACGTTAATATGTTTGTAAAAATTATGTTATAGCTAAAAAACGATATTAAATATAATTACATTAACGATAAAATACAAACTTAACAAGTGCTAAACGAAAGCGTTTTGCAAATAACAGAAAAAAACAGTTGCCCAAAAATTAGCGAATTACAAGCTTCACCAAACAAAAAATCGAGGAAAACCCATCTTTGTCCGTGAGTATCATGGCTTTATAAATTTGCATAAATACGTCTTGACACTTGGCAGCTTTTCGATACCTTGCTTCTGTTCATACGCTGTAAGCCGCATGGTTATTGATGTTTTGACATGTCCACAGAATGGGCGATAGTATAATAATCGCTATTCAACATAATGTGGATGCAAAAAAATTAAGCGGCACAGGTTGTGGAGCACTTAAAAAATGACCGCGAAAAATCAGTTTGACATAGTGTGTTATTAAAAGCTGGCGTTGCGCCGAAATGCTCGCGAAACGATGTTTCGCAATGTAAGACTCTACTTGAGTCAAAGTTGAAATCTGTAATGGGCATTGCCAAAAACTGCGCCGAAGCATGTGCAAAACCCACGTGCAACTTGTTGGCAGTTTGAGCACAACTACTTATTATTCAATTTTTTACCGGATTATCCACAATTTTAGGAACTTATCCACAGTTTGTTGATAACTTCAACCGTCGGTTCCAACGAGGTTAACAATGCCCGAAAAAAGCTCGGCAATTTGGAATAAGTGCTTACAAATTATAGCTTCTCAAATTAACCCGCAATCCTTTCGAACTTGGTTCGACGGCACGGAAGGTATTGGCAGCAACGAGAATGCCATACTTGTCACTGTCAAAAGCCAGTTTGTTGCCGAGTGGTTGGCTGCAAATTATGCCGAAGCCATTGCTAATGCAGCAGTTTCGGCAGCTGGCGAGCAAGTGGAAGTGTTTTTGCAATATCGACGCGACACCGAGATCATATCTGTGCCAATTTGCGCAAGCAACGACCCAAAAACTCAAAATGATGCGGAGCGGTCACAATTTAATTCCAAATATACCTTTGATACTTTTGTGGTTGGAGATTTCAACCGTTTGTCTTTTATGGCAGCGATGGCTGTGGCAGAAAGTCCGGGCAAAACCAAATACAACCCGCTTTACATACATGGTGGAGTTGGTTTGGGTAAAACGCATCTTTTGCAGGCAATAGGGCAATTCGTCAAGCAAAATTATCCGCAAAAAATCGTGCGTTATGTTTCTGCCGAACGTTTTACCGACCGATTCATCAACTCGCTTATTGCTCATACTACCTCGCGTTTTCGCGAATATTACCGTTCGGCGCACGTGTTGCTCATCGATGACGTGCAATCTTTTTCGGGCAAAGAGGGTGTTCAAAAAGAGTTTTTCCACATTTTCAACGCACTGCACCAAAGCGGGCAACAAATAGTCATCACCTCTGATGTGCCGCCGTCTGAGATTCGCGGTTTCGAAGACAGACTAATCTCTCGTTTCAATTGGGGGCTAACTGTCGATATGCAACCGCCCGAATTCGAGAGCAGAGTGGCGATTTTGCGCAAAAAAGCCGAGGCAGACGGTCTTGAAATGCCCGAAAACATACTTTCACTTATCGCGCAAACCGTAACTTCAAACATCCGCGAACTCGAAGGTGCGCTGATTCGTCTTCTAGCATATTCGTCCATCCGCGGGCGCGACATATCTGAAGATCTTGTTCTCGAGGTTATAGGCAAACCACAGTTTTCACCCGCAAAAGCCATTGTTACACTTGAAGATATACTCAAAGGTGTTTCTGATTACATGGGGGTTTCGGTAGAGCAGTTGCGTGGGCAGAAACGCACGAAACGTATAGCTTTAGCCCGACAAATTGCCATGTATTTAGCCCGCAATCTCACCGGATGTTCTTTACAGCATATAGGGCAATTTTTTGGCGGGCGCGATCACTCTACCGTGGTTCACGCATGCAAAACCATACCCGAAAAACAAGGCGAAGTTCAGCGCTTACTCGACCGCATTACAGCAAACCTAACTCGTTGATGTATAAAACATTGTGTTTAAAACTTTCGCATGGCACACGCGTTGCGCACGCGTGGCGTGGTTTTAGAGGCTACGCCTCCTGGTCTGGATGAGATTTTCGTCTGTAATTGAAACCACCAAGTGAAGGTTTTGGTGGTTTTTTTGTGAGTGAAAGCTCTCGACATTTGCTTTTTCACTTAACAGCTCATCTCGCCTGATGCAGGTGGCGTAGCCACATCTAAAAGTGCCCACTGGCACCGTAGTCACTTCTAAAGGTGCCCACTGGCACCGCCTCCTGGTCTGGAGGAAATTTTCGGCAGTAATTGAAACCACCGAAGGTCTTGGTGTTTTTTTTTGAGCGAACGCTCTCGAAATTTGGTTTTTCACTTAACAGCTCATCTCGCCTGGTGCAGGTGGCGTAGCCACTTCTAAAAGTGCCAACGGCACCGTAGCCGCTTCTAAAGGTGCCCACTGGCACCGCCTCCTGGTCTGGAGGAAATTTTCGGCAGTAATTGAAACCACCGAAGGTCTTGGTGTTTTTTTTTGAGCGAACGCTCTCGAAATTTGGTTTTTCACTTAACAGCTCATCTCGCCTGGTGCAGGTGGCGTAGCCACATCTAAAAGTGCCAACGGCACCGTAGCCACTTCTAAAGGTGCCCACTGGCACCGTAGCCACATCTAAAGGTGCCCACTGGCACCGTAGCCACATCTAAAGGTGCCCACTGGCACTGGCACCGAAAGAAGTGCCGACAAGCATGGCGCTGCGGACAATTTGCGAGTTGGCATCTACAAGGCGTTGTTTGGCAATGGCTTCGGCTATTGGTATATCGATTATCGCCGAGCTGCGCAGAGCAACCATTCTTCCGAAAGAAGAATTTGCCGCAAGTTCAACTGCCGCAGTGCCATAACGTGTTGCCAATAGGCGGTCGAATGCGGATGGAGAACCACCGCGTTGCAAATGTCCAAGAACTGTAACGCGAGTTTCTAAACCAGAGTTTTCTTCGATGCGCTTGGCAATGTAATTGCCCACTCCGCCAAGCTGGATTGGGTCGGTGCGGCGTGTATCCATTTCGCGCACAGTGAGTTCTTCGTTTTGTGCACGTGCGCCTTCGGATGCAACGATTATTGAAAAGCGTTTGCCCTTGCGACTGCGTTGTTCAACTTTGTCGAAAACCGCCTGCCATGAGAAAGGAATTTCGGGCAGCAAGATGACATCGCCACCACCAGCAATGCCCGATTCGAGTGCGATCCAGCCCGCGTAACGCCCCATTACCTCAAGAACCATAACTCGATGATGCGACGATGCCGTTGTGTGAAGTCTGTCAACAGCTTCGGTAGCAATGGCGCGTGCTGTATCGAAACCGAAGGTGATATCGGTGCCCGAGAGGTCGTTGTCGATGGTTTTTGGCACACCGACGATGTTCATGCCAAGTGCGCTGAGTTTGTGAGCGATGTTCATAGTGCCATCACCACCTATGGCGATGAGACCGTCGAGGTGGAAATTTTCGTATTGCGCCACGATTTTTGCCGATACGTCTGTGCGTTCTATTTTGCCTTGAGCGTTTGCGATTGGGAAATTGAACGGGTCGGCTTTGTTGGAAGTGCCCAAAATCGTGCCGCCGATGCTGATGATGCCCGACACGTCTTCGTCGGTCAATAGGCGTGCTCGCCCTTCAACGAAACCTTCAAAGCCGTCTTCAATGCCGAGCACTTCCATGTTGAAATTTCTGAGAGCAGGTTTTGTAACTCCGCGTATAACTGCATTCAAGCCCGGGCAATCGCCGCCGGATGTGAGTATGCCTATGCGTTTTGTAGCCATTGTTTACCTCATTATGTTTTGCGTTAAGTATATGTAAGAGTTGCGAAAAAGCAAGTTCTTCGCATAACAAAATGCTAGGATATCGTTAAGGCAAAATGCCTTTTGCGTGCGCAAATATCGCTTAAGAAAACAATCATTAAAAAAAGTACAAAAAAGTTTTGATTTTCCAGTGCATGCATAATATATTTCTATGATGCGTATTGTCTCTAAATCGAATGATGGAGGAACGGTTATGAAAAGAGTTTTGCCGCTTATTTTGCTGGTGATGTTTTGCTCGCTCTTTGCTGCACCTACAAAATCGCAGACTGTTGCGAACACGAACACAGCTCCACAGGCGATAAAAGCAAGCTTTAATGTCGATGAACTTGAGCAGATGTTTACAGAACAGAACTCGAGTAATTCTTCTTTCAAACTCAGTAAAATCGTTTACAACTACCGTGGCGTTAGTTATGCCATGAAACAAGCGGAACAGGCAGTGCTCGACGGTGCTTTTACTGTTGACCTCGGCTGCCGCGTGGACACTGGTGCTGTTGATATTTGCTTTGTTATCGATAACACCGGTTCGATGAGCGGCACGCTGACAAATGTGCGAACAAATATTGCCAGTTTTGCCGCCGAACTCAATGCACGTGGCTACGATTACCGACTTGGTGGCGTTTGTTATGGCGACTTTGTTGCACCAAACCTCGATTACGGCACTGCGCGCGAGCTTTTTGATGCCGCGGCGACGCCCGGCTGGCAAATGGGCAACAACTTTACCGTTTTCAATACTTGGCTTTCGACGGTTACAGCATGGGGTGGTGCTGATGCCCCCGAAAATGCACTTTGTGCTATTCAAGCCGCAATGGACAACTACGATTGGCGCCCCGAAGCCTTGCATGTTATCATATTTTTCACCGATGCCATGTATTATGAAGCTGGCGGTTCATGCGACGGCACTTGCGGGCTTACGGACGAAGGTGTTGCGGCAAGCATTATGGCTGGTGGTTTCGTGCTTTTTGTAAACTCGCCAGTTAGTCCTTGTTGCACAGATGGTTGCACGTCAATCACCCCTGCAATTGCATATAACTGGTATCGAAATACGGCACTTTCATCGGGCGGAAACTGGTACACGCTTGGCACATCATACAGCGTGGTTTTTGCCGATGTTGTTGCACTTATCGATACTTTTGAAATTATAAATTATTGTGTTACAAATGCTTCTGGCACCACAATAAACCCAGGCACAGCTCAAGTCATACCCGGTTCGTGTATAACAGTGCTTAGCCCAAACCCAGTTAGCTATGGTCCATGGCTCAATGGTGCTGAACATTGTTTTGTGTGGCGCATTCGTTCCACACCTGGTTGCGGCGGCACTGAAGCTTGCTTCAACGCTCTCGTCTCCGGTGGCGGTCATGCCGATACAGTAACCGGTTGCGTTTTCCTTGAAGACTGTTCATGTCCCGGACCTGAAGCAGCAAACTTATGCCCACCGTGCGGACCAAATACAATAACTGCCTGCGCTACTCAGCAAATGACCATGCAGCTGCGCGATGCAGATAGTTATGTGAATACTGCATCAATACAAATGCGTGTGGACGGCATAGTTTACACTTTTCCCGACCATATGTCTTATGCGGGTGAAGTGCTCACTTTCACTCCAACTGTGCCATGGGCACACGGCGATACCATACAATATGAACTCATCCACGCCGACGACGGCAACGGTTGCCCACTATTAACAGGTGTGAACTGTTCGTTTGTACCAGATTTGCACCCACCGGCACTTTTTTCTATTTCACCCACCTGTTCCACGCAATTGACAGATACAATACTTGATGTTCGCTTTACAATAAACGAAGACATAGCGGGCATAAGTGTTGTTGCATTAAACGCCACAGTTAATGGGCACACCTATTCACTTGGTCCATATTTGGAATATACAGGTGATTATTACAACGGTGTTTTACGTGTTCACGGCGGTATAGGTGCGATGGGGCTTGCAGGTGAACGCAGTTTCAACGTGTGCATCAATGTGCAAGACCGTGTTCCGGCTTCATCGGGAGCATGCGATCTTTGCGGTCCCAACGACACCACTTATTGCTGCTATTTTTGGATAAACAATCCACCAACAGCAGAATTTATAATTCCCGATACCAACAGTTACGTTTCCTGCGATCCAAGCGAAATTTTCCTTACGATTCGCGAACCCGATGGCGATGGCATCGATACTATGTCGCTACAGCTTGAAGTGTGGACATCCACATCGCCGACACCGGTGGTTTACGGCACACCGCACGCATATTTCAACTGGATAGACGATTCGACTGCAGCATTTTTGCCACCTGCGGGTTTCTTCCACTCGGGCGATACAGTCTGGGCACGTCTTACTGCCGGCAGAGATATGTTCGGCACGCCAATTTTTGGTTTACCCATAACCTGGTCGTTTATAGTTGATTATAACCCACCTATTTTCTGGGGGCACATGCCCGACAGAGACACAACAGTTTACGGTTTACCACCACATATTGCGGTGAACATTTTCGATACCACATCTGGTGTAAATCCCGACTCACTGCACGTTACCATTAATGGTGTTACAACGCCTTTCTCGATGTATTTGCGTTTTGATGGCAGCATTGGAATGGAAATACCGCTTGACGATTCGTTGTGTGATGCAACGGCTGAAATTTGCACCCTCAACATTTGCGTTCGCGCCATAGATAGCCCTGACACTTGCGCAGCTAACGACACCACCGATTGCTGGAATCTCATTTGGGTGCGCGGTTTCCCAACAGCTGTAATTGTTTTTCCTGTGCCGAACTCCATTGTCGCCTGTCCCGAATCCACTATAGAGATGATATTACACGGCGGTGTAAGTTATATCGATTCGCTATCGATAGTTTTGCGCATCGACCCATCGCCCGCTGGTGGAACCTTCGATACTTTCCGTGTGGAGCACGATTGGCTTTCGGTTATTGTGAGCGGCATAGATACCCTACTAGTGTTCAACCCACCTTTGGGCTATTGGGCAGATGCTGAAACATATTTTGTTTCACTCGACAGTCTCACCGATCTTGATGGTTTTTCGGCGAGCGATTTGCCAATTACCTGGACTTTCTTCACTGATTTTTCGCCACCGGTTACATATTTACATTTCCCAGCCGACGGCAGCACTATTTTCACCTTCGAAACCGACATTTCATTTTCAATACTCGATTCGGTTTCGGGGCTTATACCAGATTCATTCTATGTAATTGTATCTGATACATTTGGAGCAGTGCACACCGTCGATACTTTCCGCATTGGAGATGGTATTTCAAACTGGTCTGGCGGACGCAACTTCTTAATTCCTTCGCTTGCGTCTGGGCTTTCATTCGAAAGCGGAGATACAGTTCATGTTTGCGTGCACAATATGCTCGACCAACCATCGGTGTGCGGACCTAATCGCACTACAAACTGTTGGTGGTTTGTGGTTTCCGTCGATTTGCCTGTGGCACAATGGGTGCAGTATGCGCCTTCGAGTTATGTGGCATGCGAGCCGGAGACAATTCGTGTGCGTGTTGCCGATCCAGATGGCATAAACCTAAGCACATTATCATTTTGGGTTATTGTCGATGGCGATACCACGCGCTTTGCATACACTCCAACGTATTTCTCATTCCGCGGTGACACATTAACTTACGCCTCTACCTTCCCTTTTGCAGATGGTGAGGTAGTTACGATTTGCGTGGGATATGTTGAAGACTCGT
>CAYUDB010000082.1:0-11263 GCA_964443405.1 uncultured bacterium
AGCGGGCTGCATTCCACGCATCAAACTGCCAAGCACGTGCGGTTTTAACCGTGTCACCAGTTAAAGCCGACATAATTACAATTTCCAAGGATTCTGGTTCGATGTTTGGCGATGAAAAAATGTTTTTATAGATACTTCCATGAATCGAATTCGGCAATTTCACTGGAATTCGTACTCGAAACTCATTCCAATCTGGATAACGATCGATATTTGGCACGTAGAAAGTTGTGTCGGAAAAGGCGCAAACATAGCCACCAGGAAGGGTTTCTGGCCAAGATATTGTCCATTCTCCGTCACATAGATCATGAAATCCCATAACACTGCCATACCCGCGTGAAAATAACGCTGTTGAACGGATATTATATCTATTGGTTGGAAAATCTGGCAATTGAATGCAGCTCATGCTTAGAGTGATTGCGGTATCATAAATTTCAGCATAGGGATAACCATCAAATAAAAGAAGCACTTCACCGGAACCTTTGTTCAGGTAAAACTCAATATTTGCAGGGCGATAAGGACCGCCTAATATATATCCTACGTTTTGATTGGCAATAAAATGATGTAAATCCCAGACACCGGGATCCTTTGCCTCAGCGCGAACAATCATGCGCTCGGAAAAAATAGGTATGCGAGGATAAAAACTAGCCGATGTGGTGTATGTGTACATTAATGAAGTATCGATATAACTGTAATAATTAAAATATAGATCAGATGCGTAAAGTTCATACTGCCAGCTGTCTTCTGGGTCTTCAACTAAGTTTACGTTGCAATACGCAACAGGGTTTTGCGCAACAATACGAATGCTATCGCCAGCATTTGCCATTATGCTACCGTTGTGTGCAATATAACGAGTGAAGGGCATTTCTTGCTGCGATGGAAGGCAATTGAACCCTACAGTTAGCTTGCATGTGGAAGAAAGTGCGCTGCTAATCGGAACACGTTGCCAAGTGTTTGGAATTACACGATGTTTTGAGAAAATTTCATGGTCGGTATTTCGAATAATAACATAATATGTGCTATCAATATATTCGGGACTGGAGTTTTCAATGTATAGCCAGAAACAACTGTCATTCGGATAGAAAATGAAGTTTTTGGAGTGTGGTCCTGTAGGAAATGAAGCAAATGTACTTTCAGTAACAATATAATTATCAAAGAATTCGCTTTCCACGTTTTGATTTATTCGCAAAAATTTGAATTTGTAATTTGTATAGTCAAAAAGTCGGCGCGTAAAAGCTCCGTCAGTAATTTTTACCGCGTAGCAACCAAAATATTCGTATGGTTCATACTCGCAGATTTCAATATAACCATCTGCAATAATACGCTCTCCAGCGTTTGTGAAAAGTGTTCCCGCAAGTTCGACATTTTGTCGTCCAACTAGCAAATTAACTGTATCGTTTTGCAGTATGCCATATTTTGGTGACCGAAAATCGTATTCGGGTGGAAGTAGTGCTGAAATATTATCGATAGCGATTGAATAATTGCTTACAATTGTATCAAAACGAGCATCTATTATTACATATTCATTGCGTGGCAATAGCACACGGGAAACGTAGGAATTACTGGTTACAAAAACTGGCAATGTTTCTGTAACTGCTGGTGAAATTGGATCATAGTCAAATTTCAGCCAAAAGTTACCGGTGGTGCGGACTAAGGTGTCGGTGAAAAGAAGGTTGTTGTTAAGTGCACCATTTCGAAAGAAAATGCGTCCGTTTTGCAATGGATAGTTAAGTTGCTCGGTGCTCTTGCCCATCATGCGCGCTGGCAATTTGAAGTAGCGAAAATACGTTTCACTTGCGGGTGAAACTTCAATGGTATCGAAGCTATGCCCGCCAGTTATGTTGCAAAAACGAGTGCTGATTATTTCTTCATCTGTATGTCGTGTTACAACAAGTAAAGAATCGCAAGTAAGCGGCAAACCGTTTGGATCGTATATGTTTGTCTCAAATGTGCCGGGGAAGATTCCGTTTCGCGGCACAAATAATGTGCATGCCTCAAGGCTTGTGTCGAGGAAAAACTGTTTGCGGAAAAAAGATAAATAATAGCCCATATCATAGAGCGGTGAGTCTGGTCCATCGTTGAATGGAAAGAAAATAACTGTGCAACTGCATGGTGCGAAAGGAATTGCACATGTGAAATTGCCAATTGTATCAATCGGCAGCAAAAGCCAATTATGTTCCAAATCGCCGATTAGCGCCAAAAAATAGCCGCGAATATCGCGGAAGCCCTCTGTTGGTGTGCCTTCAAAAACAGTCGTTCCAGAAATATATGGGATATCAGAAGACACATATCTAAAAACTAAGGTTTTATAAAAAAATGTCGCGTCGTCCGAAACGCCAATGAACCAAGTTCCAGCGTATAGTGACAACAAAAAGCGGAACTGCATTGCGCCGAGAAGTGGGTTCAGATCACCTTCCAATAAAACGCTGCCGGCACCGTCAGGTACTTCATTATCGGTAAGTTTCGCTGTCGCATCAAGAATACTTGTTTCAGTGGAATCCCAAATGCCATCACCGTCAGTATCCGGCACAAAAAAAATCCCCACTTTTTCGCCTATTATGCCATCAACATAAAAATCAAATGGTTGTCCTATATAAATGGTATCGATACTCTCGTCATCTACGCGAATATCGAATGAAGTTATTGCAGCGCAATTCGTTATCGCTAGCGCTATTGTTAGAAATATGAGTGCGCGTGCACGAAAATTTGTAGCAATCCTTAACATAATTTAATACCTTCTGTAATAACAGGTTAACAGCGCCGGCAGATAATTTCCACCGGCGCAAGCTAAGTTTTATTTGAGCAAAATGCCGCGTTTGGTGGCATGTATTTTTTTAGTGTTGCTATTGTCGCTCACCGTGGTCAATCGGAACAGATAAATGCCCGAAGCGCAGCTCTCGCCATTTGCATACGTGCCGTCCCAAGTGCAGGTCAGTTTGTTGTTTGTGCCATTCACTGGTAGTGTGGTTATGAATTTGCCATCTGTATTAAATATCTCTACCGTTGCGTTTTTCGTGCTTGGAGTGCTGAACTCTATTGTTGTTGCGCAGTTAAAGGGATTTGGAAATACAGATAGTGCGATGGATGGAGCATTTTGTAGCTGTTCGGATACTTTTGTTGTGTGAACAGGCACGTGCAAAACATAACTTGTTGACCAATCCATATCTTCCGTTATTGTAAAGGTAGTTTCGGTGAAATCTGGCACATAGTCATCGGGTAAAGTTGAGGGAATGGTTATGCGCCAGGTTCCGTCGCAAAGCTCGCGATGCGCAAATACCATGTATTCTCCAGCGTATAAGTCTATGAATACAATTGAATTAGTGGTATATTCAAAACCTTCATCGTCTATGTTATGAAGCAAAAGTTCAATGCCAGTGTCCGGAATACTTTCGAGCGGGAAGCCGTCAAGGAAAAAGTAACCGTGACAGTTCGTGGGGTTGGCAAAAATCGCGTGATATGCCGGGTAATCCTCTGGGCTTACCCAAAGAGTTTCGCGAGGTGCAAGAAATATGTGGTCGCGCCCTTCAGGCATCGTTAAATCGAAATAGATGCCACATTCAAAATCGGGCACGGGCACAAAAATCGCATCCTCGCTCCAAGGAAGCGCAAATGTATCAAACACTTCATGCGTCTCTGCATTAACATAGTATGCCGAAAATTCCGATGGGGATAGTGGTAAATGATCGGGATCGGTGAAAATATCTACCTCAATTTGCGGTCCTATTTCAATGAGTGGCACATACATAACGAAATCAGTCACGATGCCGTCCACAAAAACAGAAGTGTCGAGAGCTTCTTCAACATATGCGTCCATCCAATCGCTGCCGCCCGGTATGAAAATTTGTATAGTCGTGCTTTCGCCGGGCCAGTTGAAACTGAATGAACCATCGGTATTTGTGGGGAAAAACATGAGCAGCGGTGGCTCAAAAGTGCCCGCAAGCATGCCCATGCGCAAATGATCGTCGGGTGGTTCAATGCCCTCGAAAACTAAGGTGCCGCTCACACTGTAGAGCACAGGATCGGGTGCCATTACTTCCAACGGTGCATAGAGCACGTCAGAGCCTATTCGTGCGGCAAAAATTAGGTGTGCGGGCCAGAAGTGAACGAACATGTTTGTGTAAATAAGCCCCGCGGTCATGTCCGAATCGGAGAAAAATGGATTGGTTGGTGTGGCATTATCGCCAACCTCAATTGCACCAACTAAATCGGGTTCGCCCTCGTCGTAAATACCATCGGAGTCAACATCGTAATAAATGTGCATTTCTACAGTTGCACCTGCGTCGCAGCCAATAACAAGCGAATACGGCGTGCCCTGAACTTGTACCGCTGAAGGCACTCCGTCCACCAAAATGATAAATGAGTCGAGCGCAGAATCGGAACGACGTGTTATATACATCTCGTAATCTGTAATGTGCGCGTCAAGTTCAATGTCCGCAGTGAAGTCTTCTGCAGTGTAAGATATCATGAAATCGCGATTATTTAGCAGCGATAAATGCACTAAAGCTGGATCCCATATCCAGTTGCACGAAAAATTGCCATAAATGTCGGTAAACGCGCAGGTTATGTTTCCAAAATCATCCATTAAGAGGAGCTGAAGTTTGTCGATGAGTGAAGCTGGTGGAACGATATCTTCAAAAACTACTTGCCCCGATAGCGAAGCTGAAGCCGACACTGCCGCAACGCGCATCGGTGCCGCAAAACTGGTGCTACCGTCGGAAGCTGTTATTATCCAGCGCCCAGCCGGTAACGTTATGAGTAAATCGGAAAAAATGTAGCTTGGATCGACACTCCAGTCATCGGTAAGATAGACGCCCGACGAAAGACCATTGTCAACCACGGTCGTATAAGACAAAATGTCGTCGTAACCAAAATCGGGGAAATTGTCCTCATCAAAGTCGGGGTGAAGTTCGAAATATATGGTCATGCCTTCGCCGCATTCCACGCCGAACGAAAGCTGTTGTCCCATGTTCATTATTGTGTCCGATGCCCAGTCCACAAATGTCTCGAGGCTCCAAATTGATGGTGAAGTTTCTCCAAGCCGCACAAAGTGACTGAAACCAGTTGTTGCACCATCCACACGAATGACAGTTGTGAGATCATCGTCATTGTACGCATCGAGCCAATGTTCGTCGGCAATAACTTGCAAAACTATACTGCCTGCGTCGCCCACCCAGTTGAACGCGAAGTTGCCAAAATCGTCGGCAAGAAAGAACATGAGCACCGGCGGTTCCATGGTTCCGGCTATGCAAGGTAAGTGGTTTAGCCGACTATCGGGTGGGGTTATGCCCTCGAAAGTTAAGTTGCCCTCAAAAGAGTTTACCACAGGGTCGATGGCATGCTCTTCGATGGGTAAAACCACCATGTCATCGCCCTCAATGACACCAAAAAACCAATTGCCCGGCGCAAAATGTATGAACATGCTCAGTGTAATTATGCCGAGTGTGGGGTTGCTGTCGAAAAATGGATTGTCGTCGTCGGGCGGGCAATTGTCGCAAAGTTCGATGTCGCCTACATTCAGGATTTCGTCGTCGTCGAGTGTGCCGTTATCGTTGTAGTCGGCACCAAAAAAAACTACTACCGAGCCATCTGGTGCGCAGTCAAATTCGATTTCGTAAGGTTGCCCTTGCGTATGAACATGTGTTTCAATACCTTCCACTCGCATAGTTATGGTGGTGGTTGCAAAAACTGTGGTTGCGGCGAAAGTCAAAACTGCTAAAACTGTTTTTGCCGCACTATTCAATGTGGTCATATTACCTCCGTTTTTGTTTGCGCAATCGATCTATCGCAATGCGATCGCGCTTGGTCAAATTCGTTTTGTGCCAAAAAACTCAATAGACAGCTCCAGTTCTTTGTGCAATCTCATTATGCATTTGCGCGTTCATTTGGGTTTGGACATGTTTAAGTGCGCGCAAGTTACGAGAACAATATGTCGTATAACGCGTTAACAGGTCTCCTTTCATTGTGTTTTGGGTAACTTTTCTAAAACTTGCAAAAAAAAATCAACTAGGTGTTTGTGCGAAATGTGTTGATAGTGAAATCAAGGTAATCTAAAAAGTGTCGTTCAAGGCTCAATTTTTATCTTCAGCGTTTTTTTTGCGTGTTGTCGAGTTTTTGTGAAATGGTGTCTATTTATATTATCGCAGATGCGCGTTGTGATTTCGTTTGCTTTAAAGCTTGTGCTGTTGCAAAAATTTACTTTGTCCCATAATCTAAAATTGCAGAAAAACTGTTACTTGAAGTGTGGAAAAACATATTCGGAAATTGCTTTCTGGTTGCCATCATTGAACACAGCGAATAGCTTTCTGTAACCATCATCTTATCAGGCAGTTATAATAGTAGTGAACCTCATTTTAAAGTTCATATTACGAGTCTTGCCAAAGTCATCTTTTCAATCTGCCTCTGTGAACAGCGAATGCTTTCTATGTACTAGCCTACCAGTTTGCGTCAAAAAACCATCAAAACCTACAATAATATGCACCCCGCTCTGCGTGCTTTCCACTATTTTGAAGCCACTCAAACCCGCGCTGCCGTGCCCCCAAAGTTGAGGACACGGCTTGCGGAGTGGAGAAACATTTATTTTTGCGGTGTGCCGTTACGATCGTAATCTTCCACGCGAATGTGTGGACGAGGATCGTCGGTGCGAATGTTCACATCGTAGCCCGGGTTTGCCATGTCGATGCGCTTGCCCGAAAGGCGATAGCTGAAACGTGCATCCTGTTTGCCCCAAATTGCCTTCACGTAAAGAATTGGTCCTTCCATGCGTGCCATGAGGTATGCCTCATCTTGCGGTGTGACAAATGGCACGATGGTACTTTCGGCAACCACATGCCAGAATAACCATAGATCGGAAGCCTCGGGCTGCTGTGATAAATCGATGCGAAGTTCGCCGTTTTCAAGTTGTGCTTCGCCGACATGTTCAGTGCGCAAACCGATGCCGTCCCAGCCGTATGTGGCGTATTTTTTGCCCTCAATTTCGACAACAGGGTCGATGGTCTTGGCGTCGATTTTGCCGTCATACATGGAACCGTCTGTGTTGCCGTAGATTATGACATTGCCAACTTGCGCGTTGCCACCCACCACGTGAAGTCGTTGAGATGGCGCAGTTGTGCCGATACCAACAGATTGTCCGTTAGTGAGGAACATAGTGGAAGCCGAGCCGTTTGTGCGGATATTGAAACCGCCTGTGCCGTAGTTCATATACATGACATTGTCACTCCAACGGGGCCAGAGGAAGGCTTCATATGTGCCGCCCGAGTTCTTTGCGTAAAACGTAGATGAATTGTCAACGCCGAGAGCTGCCGCACCGGCAATGGTGAGCTTGTAACCGGGTGCTGTGGTGCTTATGCCAACATTTGTGCCGTTGTCGTAGATGATGGAGTTGCCGAGGCTGTTCGTGCCTGTGAACTTGGAAACGTAGTTTGTGGTGCCCGATATCGAACCCATATCGGCGGTGGTGAGCAGACGTACCCAAGCTTGCGCCGCATTGTTGTTAGTTTTGCGGAACCAAAGCTGCTGATCGTAGAAACTACCCGCGAACTGCATTGCATAATTGTTGCCGGTGTTGCTATGGCGAACTTCGAGCAAATGCCACCAGCCCGCAGCGCCAGCTGGCCAGTTTGCAGCGGGAGCAGGTGCCGATGCTTCGTAAAAACCGCTTCGACCACCCATGGCGCCTGCATCGTTTCTGGTTTCGGTACGGGTGAAGCTCGAACCCCAACCTAAGCCGTTCAAACGTGTGTCGTTAGTGGGGTCGCTGTAATAGGCAGTGTTGTCGATATCATAAAAAGCACCCGAGTGCAAATAACCACTGGCGTCGAATTTCGCGCGTATGCCAGCGTTAGCGTCGGCGGTGTTGAGCAGGTCTTCATCATAGATGCGTAGTAGGTCGTAGTCGCCGGGAGACCAAATTGCTGCAAGATCGCCGTCGGCATAGAAGCCGCCGCCTTCGCTGTAGCTTTGCTCGAGCCAAATGCCTTGAGTTGAGCCGGGGTTTGGTTTCCAACCAGATGCGCCACCGTAAAAACCGGTTGCACCTTGGTGAACTGCGCTGTTCATGAAGTATAGGTTATTGCCCTGAACGCGCACATTGCCGTTGACGTCGAGGCGTTGGGCGGGAGCAGTTGTGCCTATGCCGGCATTGGTGCCGTTATTGTAGATGATGCTGTTGGCAACCCAGTTTGTGCCATCGTGGCGCAAAGTTTGACCGCTTGTGCCAGTGGGTAATGCAGCCCAACTTCCTGCTGCACGGTAAGATATGTTGCCACTACCATCCATGACCAGGATGTTGGTGTTTGCGCTGCTGCCCAAACCTGCAAAACGCACGCTGCCTGTGGTGTGAAGTTGCGCGCTCGGTGCTGCTGTGCCAATGCCGATGTTTCCGTTGTGCATAATGCGCATGCGTTCTGTGAGCGTGGCGCTGCCGTCGGGAATGTTCCAAAAAGATATGTCGGTTGGGTAATCGCCGCCGCCGCCGGTTGCACCACGTTCGGCGAGAATGCGTGCCGCCGCAGTGGAAGCAATGTAGTTGTCGGTGAAATCAATCATGGCGATGTCGTCGCCTGTTGCGCTGAGTGCCGATGACGACCTTATGCGCAAAACGGGTGTTACATCTTGGATTGTGAGCTTCGATGTGGGTGAAGGCGTGCCAATACCAACCTGACCCGCTGTTGTGGCGGCGATGACATCGGCAACTGAGCCACCGTTGTATGCGAGACGGAAAATATCGGAAGCACCGTTATCGACAAGTATGTTCCAACGGTTGGCTGCGTCGCTACTGTAGATGTTGATGCCGTCTTCCCAGGCGGTGCCTTGTGCGACAAAACGTGCTGCACCTGCCACATGAAAACGGTTCGCAGGCGCTGTGGTGTTGATGCCGACATTAGTGCCGTTGTTGTAGAGCAAGCTGTTAGCAGTCCAGTCAGTGCCGTTGTGACGAAGGGTTTGCCCGTTTGTGCCTGTTGGCATCGATGCCCAAGTTCCTGCTGCACGGTAAGATATGTTTCCGCTGCCGTCCATGACGAGGATATTGGTGTTTGCGCTGCTAGCCAAACCTGCAAAACGCACGGTGCCTGTAGTGTGCAATTGTGCTGCTGGAGTTGCTGTGCCAATACCCACATTACCTGTTGTCCAGTCAAGGTTTAGCACTTGTGCCCAGCCGCCGTTATTGCGCCAAAATGTGAGGTCGTAGCCGCCCGATTCGACAGAATTGCGGCTGCTTATCGACCATCTTTCGCGTGTGCCGTTTGAACCTAGGAAAATGTCGGTGGCGTCGTCGGCAACTGTGTAGATGTTCACTTGCGCGCGTGCGCCTGTGCGCTCTATCGAGAGCGGATATGCAGGTGCTGTTGTGTTGATGCCTACATTGGTGCCGTTATCGATCAAAACACCTGTGCCGAGTGCTGTTGCAGAAGTCCAACGTGCGACGTAATTAGTTGTGCCACCGCCAGTTACCATGCCGGTGTGAGTGTGGTCGCCGGCTGCCACCGTGCCTGCAGCTGTGCCGATGCCTATGCCGACAATATTGCCCGCAAGGCGACCGAGCACTTGGTTTGTGGAAAGTGCGATGTCGGTGGGAGCTGCCGAGGCTGCTGTGTTGTTGCCTTTTACGGTGTTTGCTGCCATGTTTGCCAAGCCGACTGTTGCTGCGGCGGAGCCATTGTAGCTAAATGCTGCTATACCAGTGCCTTGCGTTAGTGCTGCATGTGTGTGCGAGGTTGATGGATTTGTCCAGCTCGGCACTGCTGCGGCACCGTTGGATATGAGAACTTGACCAGATGTGCCAAGCGCGAGTTCGTTCACTTGCCCGAGGTTGTTTGAGTAGAAAATGCGCCAAGCTGTTGCTGTATGGTCGTTTGTAGAAGTCATAGCATGTTGGCGATCGTGAAGTTGTGTGTGAGTGTGGTCGGAGCGGGCGACGGTGTTATCGGAACCCGAACCTGCGAAGCTCACTGCGACACTTGCTGCGGCGGAGCCGTTGTAGGTGAAAGCAATGATACCGTTACCGTTTGCAAGTGTTTGGTGTGTATGGGTTCCGCTTGCGTCTGACCATTGGGCATTGCCGTTTGCGTCGATGGATGTGAGCACACGGTTTGCAGCCGGGCTGCCACCGCGAATGCGTATTGTTCCGTTGACGTCGAGAAGTGCTGATGGGTCGTTTGTGCCGATGCCTACATTGCCATTTTCCTCAATTCTCATGCGTTCAACCAAACCCGCACCGGAAGTTGGTGCAGTGTAGAACATTAGGTCGCCATCGATCCAGCTATCGGTGAGACCGGTGCCGGTTACTGTGCGCGCGCCGATTGCGGCAATTGCCGAGTTGTATGGTGTTGCACCAGTTTCGCGCTTGGAGAACACAAATAGTGGAGCATAGGCGCCTGCGGTGACGTCATTGTTGTGAAGAGCTAAACCGATTGCTGCACCTGGGGTTGTGGTTCCGCTCGACGTTGTTACGATCATCTCTGGGGTGAGGTTTGTGGAAGCGAAGCCGGCATTGCTTGTATATATGGTATAGGTGCTTGTGGGGTTAGGTGTCCAGCTGTTATTTACGTGCACTTTCGCTTGTGGGTCGATGGTGCCGATGCCCAAATTGCCTACTGCGTCGATGCGAATTTTTTCGGTTGGCGGAGTGCCATCGGAATTAGCAGTGCCGAAGCCGAGTTCGTAGGCTGTGGTTGGTCCGCCGGCGACTTTCACGCCCGATATATAAGATGAATAGGTGCCATCGGTTGGGTTGGTTGTGGAATTTGTGAAACGCAAGATGGTTTCGCCCGAGCCGATTAAATTTGAATGGAGGTTAACGGCGGTGCCGTTCGATGCGAGATACACGTGCACAGGGAAGCGTGGGGTGCTAGTACCGATACCGAGGTAACCGCTTGTGTTGTCCCAGTATAGGTTTGCGCTTGAGGAAAGAGATGTTCCGGAGTTCCAGAAAGCGACCTGGGTTGCCGTGCCAGAGCCTGTGAGCATGCCTGTGTGAGTGTGGTCGCCAGCCGCTACCGTGCCTGCAGCTGTGCCGATGCCTATGCCGACAATGTTGCCCGCAAGGCGACCGAGCACTTGGTTTGTGGAAAGTGCGATGTCGGTTGGAGGTGCCGAGGCTGCTGTGTTGTTGCCCTTGACGGTGTTTGCAGCCATGTTTGCCAAGCCGACTGTTGCTGCGGCGGAGCCGTTGTAGGTGAAGGTGGCGATGCCTGTGCCTTGGGTGAGGTTCGAGTGTGTGTGTGACGGTACTGAGGAACTCCATGATGGAGCTGCACTTACGCCGTTT
>CAYUDB010000083.1:0-11236 GCA_964443405.1 uncultured bacterium
AAAATCTTGCAGGAAAGAGTACTTTTAGCAGACCTGTGCCAAAACCTTCAGGCGATATTACCGCCGATGACGCGATTAGCAAAAGCGAAAGCGCAAAAAATGAAGCATTTTTGCGAACCTGATCAATCGGTAAAATGCCTTTTGAGCTAAGTGGTAAAAAATGTTCAGAAGCATATTGTCCCACACCGCTTATGATTGCAGGTGAAAAACCGTAAACATTATTTTTACCAATATCGATTGTGGTAATCAGGGTTTCTTGCAATTGTGGAAACTGTTTCTCGAACATAAGTGCCACTGCACGTTCTGACATGGGCGAAAACAGTAGCTTTTTAAATGCCCAAAACGCGCCTGCAATAATTGCACAAACCACAACTCCCAAAAAAAAGCTACGCTCAGATGGCGCAAACCAGAATACACCATTCAAAAGCGCCAAAAACCATAGCAAAATCATAACGCCTGTGAGTACTGAAAATAGCTTTTGAGCACTTAGCAAAATTTCATATTCGAAAGCCGTTCTTTTGAGCTTGGCAGAAATCTTCTCCATAGCGAAACCTCCATATCCGACAATCTATTTCTATCGACAGCAAAAACAAGCTTTTGATGAGTGCCACCATGTTTTTCTCGCATTTCTCATCTTGACGTTCCAAGTGTTTTGTTTTCATGCTATTTAAAGAATACCAATCTCAGTATCGACAAAAGCATTGCAAAACTGCATTTGAAATGTTTTTTACAGACATGAGCAAAAATCACGTAATTTTCGTTGAACCTGAAAATCTGCAACCTTCGCAACTATGGATTTCCGAGCAAAAGCTCGCTCAAGTAGAGAATGAACTTTTGACATGCGGGCATAAGTGTTTAAAACCAATTTCAGTCAAACCAATTGATAGCAAACTAGTTATCACCGACGGACATACACGTGTAGTGGCATTGATCCGCTATGGTTTTGCAGCCATTCCGTGCATTATCGACATAGATAATCTCGATTGGGAAGCTTATAAAATATGCATTGGTTGGTGCCTAGAAGAGGGAATTTTTGGTGCGAATCGCCTTCTCGAAAACATAATCTCGCACGAAGATTACGAAACGTTGTGGATTTCACGCTGCAAAGCCATGCACGATGACCTCGACCGCAAGCGCATGGCAGAAATAGGGTTTGGACTCATCGCAAGCTAAGGATTTGGCACGTCAACCGCGTGTGAACCTACCACCGTCGTTTCGCGAAAGCTCCATCGCTTTTTCAAAGCAAGACTGTGCTTCTGCAAAATGGCGCAATTTCTCTAAAGCCATACCCTTATTAAAATAAGCACCACTGCATTCGTCAGGATCAAGTTCTAATGTCTTATCGCAACACACAAGAGCTTCATCGTATCGCCCCAATTCCAAAAGCACATTGCTCTTGTTCAACCACGCGGGCGCAAAATCGCAAGCTTTTGCCAAAATAGTGTCGAAACATTCCAAAGCCTCATCGAAACGGCGCATTTTGCCCAGTACTATTCCTCTATTGTTCATGCCGAAAAGCGTTTCGCCAAGCGATTGCTCAAACTGGAGCGCATGGTCGAAACACTGGAGCGCACCAGTTAAATCGTTGGTTTCCATTTTGCATAGACCTAGTTCATTCCATGCAGTGACGTGTTCTGGCATTAAATCTACAAGCTTTTCGAAACACCTCTGCGCTTCAATATATTTTGCGATTCTGCATAACAACATACCTTTATTGAAAAGCGCTTTTGCGTGAAATGGATCTATTGTCACAGTTTTGTCGAAAAGCTCGATGCAGGTTTCCACATCGTGTTCGAGAAATGTGAGCGCAAGTGCCTTGCAATACAGGGCATCTGCCGAAAAGGGGTCGAGTTGCAATGCACTGTCGAAAAGCTCCAGCGCATGAGCATGATCACCCAAGCTGCCCAAAGCTTTTCCCTTAAAAATAATGGCAGGGACGAAATTGGGGTCAAGGTCGAGGGCAAGATTGTAAAATTCAATTGCTTCAGCAAATAAATCCTTTTCGGCTTGGACAATACCGTACTTCAAAAAATCTTCTGCGCTGTGTATGTTTTTTCCAAAGCTCATACAGCTACCTACAACTTTTTATGAATAGTCTTGCGAGTTTGCACATAAAAAAACCGCACCCAACATGGACGCGGCATTTATTTCGATATGGCCCAGAGTAGAATTGAACTACTGGCCTCGCGCTTATCAGGCGCGCGCTCTAACCAACTGAGCTACTGGGCCTCGAATTTTCAATAATATGGAGGTTAGCGGGTTCGAACCGCTGACCCCAAGCTTGCAAAGCTTGTGCTCTCCCAACTGAGCTAAACCCCCGCTTCGGAGATGGAAGATATTGAGAAGAGCAAAATTGTCAAGATGTTTTTGGAGTAAATAGCAAAATTTTCGAATTGTCTTGATTTTAACATTCACGTTGATATTTTGGACTGAGAAAAAACATGGAGGCTTTTGGGCGAATGCCATTTACCAAAAACGAACGCTTTGCGGGAAAGCCTTTGCGCGTTTCCACGCTAGGTATAGACCAACGACAGCTTTTCGGTCAACGTGGTGCATATTTAAAAGAAATTGAGCTAGAGTTCCCTGTAAAAGTTGTAGCCCGCGGAGATGAAATACAGATATTCGGTGACCATGGACCGTCAACACAGGTTAAAACCCTTTTCAATGATATGATACAGCATCTTGCATCTGGCGGAACTGTTTCGGAACAGCATTTACAATATGCCATTCGCATGGCGCGCGGCGACAAAAACACAGACGGTTTGCCCGAAATTGATGACGACAGAATTATTATGACTAACCGACGTGTGGCAATTCGCCCACGCTCAGATGGTCAAAAAAAATACATCGACTCCATCTATGCTAACGATCTTGTTTTTTCCATAGGACCTGCTGGTACCGGTAAAACATATCTCGCAGTGGCATGTGCGGTTCGGTTTTTGGCAGAAAAACGTATCGATCGCATTATACTAGTGCGTCCTGCAGTAGAAACCGATGAACGGCTTGGATTTTTACCTGGCGACATGAAAGAAAAAGTCGATCCATACCTTCGCCCTCTTTACGACGCACTTTACGATATGTTGCCACGCTCACAGGTGGACAAGAACATTGAGACCGGAGTTATCGAAATAGCTCCTTTGGCTTTCATGCGCGGAAGAACTCTCAACAACTCATTTATCATCCTCGATGAAGCTCAAAACACCACCGTACGCCAAATGAAAATGTTTCTTACTCGTCTCGGCATGAATTCCAAAACAGTGATCACTGGCGATGTAACACAAATTGATTTGCCAGACAGAACACTATCTGGACTTATTTCTGCTCGAAAGATTTTGCGTGATATCCCCGGTATATCGTTTTCAATGCTTACCGAAATAGACGTCGTTCGACATCCACTAGTGCAAGACATAATACTCGCCTATTCACGTTGGGAACAAAATCCTTTCGACGACGAAAAAACACTTTTCGACAAAATCGAAGGAGATAAATAATGAACTGCTCCAATAAACAACAGTGCAATTGCACATACCCGTGCGAAAAGAAAAATAACTGCTGTGCATGCATCGCCTATCACCGCTCAAACGGCGAATTACCTGCATGTTACTTTTCGAAAGAAGATGAGCGCACATACGATCGCTCAATTGAATTTTTTCTCTCTCGCCGGAGTTCACGATGACTTTAACATCGAACAAACCCATGTGCTTTGGGCGGTGTTTCCAAGCTGTTGCAATGCTGCTCACAATCTGTGCGATATTTTTCCCTGTTTTTGCCGATTATACTCGTGATCTCGAAACTGCGCGTCGTTTTGTCGCTATTGGCAAATTCGAAGAAGCACTCGAGCCACTCGAACGACTTTTCGCTCAAAATCCCAAAGACAAGCAAATCATATCTTTACTGAAAGAATCTTACATCGCTGCGAAAAAATACGATAAATTAGCAGTTTTACTAAACAATCAGCTCACACTCGAACCCAACAACGCCAGCTTACACGCGGAAATTGGCGGCATTTATCTTGCGCAAAATCAATTGCCCAAAGCAAAGGAATATTTCGATCGTGCGTTGAAAATAGCCCCACAAGATGAATCACTTGTGCTGCAAATTCACAGCATGTATTCGATGTGGAGTTTCATCGATGAGGATATCGAGCTTTTACGAACTGCACGCAAAAAACTAGGCGACAACTCACGTTTCGCATTCGAACTAGCAAGACTTTTCGAAATCAAAGGTCAATTGGACAAGGCAATCGAAGAATATGCCGCATACCTCCAAACTAATCCCGACAGGTTTCCCGAAATTGAACGACGCATGGAATTAACTAATCGTTCACAGCAAGAACTTCGCCAGTTACTTTCGGCACTCGACAAGCTTTTTGGCACACAAGTTCCCGAATGGCAGCCATGGCGTCTGAAGTCAATAGTTCTGCAAGCTCTTGAAGACTATCCTGCAGCTTACACGGCACTCGAAAAAGCAGAGAAACTACGAGAAACATCACGACGTGGCGCGATGATGTCACAATTTGTTGACGACATGCTCCGACAAAAAGAATATACAATTGCACAAAAAGGCGCAAAATTCTTAATGTCGGAAACCGCAGGCGGCTTCGAACGCACAGCACGGCAACGTCTTGCTGCAGCTCTGCGCGGCATGGGAGATTTAAACTCAGCGATAGCACATCTCGACACACTTGTTGGCGCAGGAAAACCACAAGTTTCGCAGGAAGCAGCTGTGCTTTTAGCACAGATATATCTCGAAGATCTGCGTGAACCTCAAAAAGCAAAAAAAGTAATTGAAGATTTCACCGGCACTTACGGCGTAAACAAGAGTTTTAACCTTGGCGAAGATGGCGTAGCGATAAAAGGCTTGGTACTCATCTATGAACGCGATTTCAAATCTGCCACGTCATTCCTGCGCGATGGCTTAAACCTTTTCTCTCAAAGCGAAAAAGTGGCATATCTTTTGGGTTTAACTTACTTTTTCGCCGCCGAAGATGACACTGCAGCAACAGTTTTGCACAACGTGATAGCAAAATTTCCAAAAAGCAAGCTTGCCGACGATTGCGTAGAAATCCTTTTGCTCATGCAAACAGCCCAGGACCGCATCGATGAATTTCGTGTGCCTATTTTCGCCTCATTCACTCGTGATAACAAAACCGCAGTTACCGAATGGGCAAAATTGGCACAAAAGCCCGACGACAAATTTGGAGATTTTGTGCTCTGGAAACTTGGCATATCGCAGAACTCCCTCAATGACACCACTGCTTTCATCACATTCAACAAATTAACAAAAGACTACCCAAAAAGTTTCTACGCTCCGCTAGCTTACGAACGTATTGCCGATCGCTTCATAGCATCGAGCGAAAATGCCAAAGCCGCAGAAATATTTACACGCATCGTTAACGACTACCCATCTGCAGTAAACATTGAGTCTGTTCGCCAAAAAATTCGTGCACTCGGCAACATGTAACTTCACTCCACAACACATGAGAACGACGATAACTCAACTATTATAAGCGAATTCAAGATAACGCGATGATACTTCAAAATACAAGGCATCAAATCGCATATTCAGGTATCCTAATAGCCCTTGGAACAGGTTTGGGCTATGCTCTTGCTTTTGTGCCAAATGTTGAACTCATAGCACTATGTGCTTTCTGTGCAGGCACACTTCTACAACCAAAATTTGCTTTGTTTTCTGGTTTGGCAATGTTCGCATTGTTTTCGGCTATATCACCTTTTGGCATTGCACCAATACCCGTTTTCGCAGCTCAATGCGTAGGCGGCCTTTTTTATGCAATGCTTGGGCTTTTAATGCGAAAACTCGCTAACAAAATGATTTTCTGTGCGCTTGCGGGTTTTATCGGCACATTTTTTTACGATTTACTCACAAATGCAACAGGTTTTGTTGTTTTCCCTACGGAGGATACATTTTTCTTGTATATGCTCGGAGGGATGAGTTTCGCTGTTATCCATGTTATATCGAATACCGTTATTTTCGCCATAATCGCACCACTACTAAGTCGCATCACAACCGAAAAATCGGAGCCAAAATGAAAAAATTCGGCGGCACAGCATATTGGACAAATGCTTTCATCGAGGCTTTTAAAAGTGCTGGGCACTCTCTGCTTTCGCACAAATTGCGCACAAGCCTCACACTGCTATCGATTTTTATCGGAGTTGCCACAATAATAATACTTGTTTCGGTAATAGGCGGGTTAAACGGAAATATCGCGAAAGAATTCGCCCAGCTTGGCACAAATAGCTTGTACGTTAGTCGTCAACCTTGGTCAATGAGCCACGACACATGGTTTTTGTGGCGAAATGCACCACGAGTTGATATGAACGATGTTCGCAGTGTTCACCGTGCGCCCTCCACCGATAAAGTAGTTTACAATATCGACCAGTACGGCATAAAGGTCGAAAACGGACAAAATTACATGGTGCTAAATATCAAAGGCACAACATGGGAATTACCGTTAGTGCAACCTTTGGCAGATGTAACAGAAGGTAGATTCTTCAATTACGGCGAATTTCATAATGGCAAACCTGTATGTGTGCTTGGCGGCGAAGTTTACGAGAATTTATTTCCCACAGGCAATGCTATTGGCAAGAAAATCAAAATTGCAGGCAGACAACATATCGTAGTGGGTATTCTCAAAAAACAGGGAAACAATATGTTCACTGGAAATCACGATCAAACTGTTATAATACCATACAACACATTCCTCAAACTCTTCGGGCGTCAAGGACGTTTTCAAATTCTGGTTTTGCCTAAAAGCCCAAAACTAGTCGAGCAGTTGCGAGAAGAATTACGCTATTACGTTCGTAATGGCAGAGGTTTGCGCCCTTGGCAACCCGATAATTTCGCAGTCAACTCACAAGATATGCTACTCGACGACTATAAAAAGATCACCAAAAACATTTGGGCTGCAATTATTGCTATAGCTGCACTTTCTTTACTGGTTGGTGGTATTGGTGTTATGAACATTATGCTCATAACAGTTACCGAGCGCACACGAGAAATTGGCATACGTAAATCTCTTGGCGCAACACGCACACATATTTTGGCGCAGTTTTTACTCGAAGCGCTTGCACAATGTTGGATAGGTGGCATCTGTGGTTTTCTTGTAGGAACATCATTGCCATTTATGATAAGCATTGTAGTAAAACAGCTACCATTTGCACTCTCGTGGGGTTCTGTGGCTGTGGCGATAGGTTTTACAACTTTCGTGGGAGTTGTGTTTGGCTTGTACCCTGCAATGAAAGCAGCTCGACTTTCACCTGTGGAAGCATTACGTCATGAATAGGCTCGCTACTTCCCTATTTTTCTGTTACAAACACAACATATTATTGCAAAAAAAGTTAGGCGCAAATGCACAGGCAGTTTGCGCCATTTGTTTATTATAAAGCAAACGTAACCATCGTTTAGTTGCAGTTCGCCGATAATCTATGATAACACATAAATTTTGCGCACATAAACACTCTTGTCATACCAAATACACCGGGCTATGTTTTGTTGCTTTCACAAAACTACCGCAAATGAATACGTAATTCTTGTATTTTGGTAGCAGTTCTAACTGCAGCAGGATGCTCGATAAAAACTTGCAACAAACTCGGCAGTTTGTGCGAAGGTCATTACAAACTGCTCACCTGTCTTTAGATTTTTTAGCTTACACTTATCTTCTGCGGCTTCATCTTCACCAATTAGTGCAACAAATGGAATACTCCATTTGTCGGCATATTCGAACTGGCGCCCAATTTTTTTTGCATCAGGGAAAATCTCACATTCAATGCTTGCTTCTCGCAGAACACAGGCGAGTTTCGACGCGTTTTTCGCAAACTCATCAGAAAACTGCGCGATGAGAACCTTTGTGAAAGTCTTCTCTTTGCCAAGCATGCCCAGTTCATCCATTGCCGAAACTATCCTGTCCAATCCCAAAGATGTGCCACATGCAGGAAATTCTCGTCCTTTCGCAAAAGAACCAATGAGTCCATCGTAACGCCCGCCGCCAGTAAGTGAACCCATTTCTGGCAAATTCGGTAAAATTGTCTCGAAAATTGCGCCTGTATAATAGTCTAGCCCGCGTGCCATGCGTGGGGAAAAGATTATTTTGCCTGTGCTTATGCCAAAGGCAGTGGTGAAATCTAGTATTTTGCGCAAGTTTGCACAACCTTTAGTAATACGATCAGTGTCGATTTTCTTCATTTCGCTCAAACGATGTTCATTACAGCCCTCGAGAGGCATATCCACAAGTTCAACAATTTCTGTCACTTTTTCGCGCGGGAAACGTTCACATAGTTCATCGAAAACATTTTGTCTGCCTATTTTATCCCACTTATCAATAACACGCAAGACCGCGAATTCTTCGTCAGCCGCAAAACCAGAAAACTCAATTAGTCCACGCAAAATCTCACGATGATTCACGAGCACGGCATATTTTTCAAAACCAAGAGCATCAAGCGCTTGACAGGTTATGCTTAAAATTTCGGCATCGGTAATTGGCGAAGTACTACCAACAACGTCCACATCGCATTGCACAAATTCTCGAAAACGTCCTTTTTGTTTTTGTGCGCGTTCAGCACGCCACACTGGTTGAATCTGATATCGGCGAAATGGTGAAGGCAAGGTCTGTGCGTTCAACGCCACCACACGTGAAAGCGGAACTGTAAGGTCATATCGCAAACCAAGCCCATCTTCATGTTCGATGTGATAGATGAGTTTGTCGGCTTCGTCACCATATTTTCCCAAGAGCGTGTCTAAAAGCTCAATGGCAGGCGTTTCGAGAGGTAAATAACCCCATTTTCGAAAAATACCGCGTATTGTGTCGATTATTTTCTCACGCAATATCATCTGCTCAGGCAAATAATCGCGCATTCCTCTGTAAAGACGTGGTTCCGCCATTTTGTCTCCAATATTGATTTCGATTTGCATTGTAAAATATGCGAAAAAACTGAGAGAACAACCTTTGTCAATACTGCCGCATGAGAATTTTTGCGCTAGCTTGTTGCGAAATGCAATCTCGTAACTGTCCATGCAGTTACAAAATAATGGACATTTAATATGTTTGAACTCAAAATCAAAAAAACATCGCTAAAGAAAGTGCAGAATGTAAAAGAGAGTTGACTTTCGGACAATTCACAGTAAATTTAATTGTTATGCGAAAATTGAGCTTCTGGGAGACTCGAATGCACTTTTGTGTAAGCCGCCAAAACTGGACATTTATTCTACTTTGCGTTGCACTCTGCACAACACTTTATGCCGCAGATAGCGATTTCCAACGCCTTTTTTCGAAAAAGATTTCATGCGATAAAAACACTGTTGTCATTTTGGAAAACCCAATCGGTGAAGTCCGGATAACAAACACGCCCAGCGAAATTGGCAACTTTGCAATAATAAAACAAAAAGTCTTTGCTTCTGGCTCAGACCTCGCACAGAGTCGTTTATTGGTCATGCAGGTGCGCATGGATTTCACTCGCACAAAGGATACACTTTTTCTCGAAGCCATATTTCCATCCGATAAATACGACAAATTCGCGTATCCCGAAATGGGCAACACCTATTCCGATGAAGTCGCTCGTATGTGGAAAAAAGGTCGCATTACAGTCTCACCGAAAAAAGGCACCAAGTTATGGTCCGACATATCTTTAGAAGTGCCAATCGGCACAAAAGTGGTATTGAAATCGGTGGCAACAGTTCTCATCGCCGATGAATTTGAAGGTGACCTCGAGCTTTTCACCGACTTCGCTTCAGCAATGACCACAGGCAATGTCCACGGGAATTTTTGGCTCAGCGCATGCCACGGCGCACTTTCTGTCAGCAGTTTTTCCGGTGAACTTTTTTACGATGGCGAAGATTCCGATCTCAGTTTCTGCGACAAGTTCGAAGGCACTGTTTTAGCCAAAAGCACAACCGGTAACCTCATCTGGACTGCACGTGGCGAAAAGCTTACAAAACTCGACCTCAGCAGCCTCAGCGGCAAGATTCTTTTTACCGGCACACCCGCAAGCTTCACCACTTTGAACAACGAAAGCGGTATCATCGACATAAAATTATCTACCTCAAATCTCTTCGACAGTCTCTTTGCCACAAACAAAAGCGGTGAGATAAACTTGCTCGCTCCCGAAAATTGCGCTAGAAACCTTTTTGCCAAAACAACTACAGGCACACTGAAAACTAAATTCACCACAACCACAAACGAGATCAATGCACCCATGCGTGGCGAACGCGGCAATTTCAAGCTGCAAAACATAAACGGCAATATAAAAATTGACTTCACCAATGAGATAACCCGTTAAACTACATTTATTTTTGACGAAACACATACTACAAATGCGCAAATGGCAAAGCTGTATCAGAACATAGAACTTGAAATATCCGAGCTTGAGAGGCAAACGTTATCGGAGCCAACACCCGAGATTTTCGCCAAACTTGTGGACATGCATAGAAACAACGGTGATTTATCACGGGCTTCGTATTTTTCCGAGAAGGCACTGTTATATTATCCGCAGAGCACTCAAAATTTGCTTGCACACGTTCGCCTTCTTATGGACATGGACGAGCTTGCCGACGCTGAAACTTATCTTCACAAAATTGTTGAGACTGCCACAGAAGATGTGGCGATACTTTTGCTTTGGGCGCAACTCTACGCGAAAAAAGGTGACCTCTCGGGCTTAAATGCCGTTGGCAGACGTCTCGGCAATCGCTTTCCCAACGACGTTCGCGCAAAGAAATTTCTTCAGTTTTTGCAGTCCAAAGGTATAGTGAAAACAGCTGCATCGACCGCACCTACCGAAACGCAAGCATCAGCCAAGCCTGAACCGGCACCACAGCCCAAACCAACACCTGTAGCCAAGCCAGTCGAAACTACAATTCCTACCGCACCACAAATTCCACCTGTGCCCATTGAAAGCCTCATGGCGCTGACTGGTTTGCTGAAACGCATAGCCGGTGTCGGTCATGTTGTGCTGTTAACAAGCGAAAATCGTGCGCTTGCAAGCCCTGGTTGCCCACAAGAAGTGGCGAAAATGCTCGGCACAATTCTCGTAACATATAAACGTGTGTTATCTGCGGCTTTCGCCAAAATCTCTTTTGGCACATGGACCCGCGCAGTGCTTGAATATGAGAATGCCAACGTGCACGTATTTTCTGCCCGTGGTTGTTACTTTGCCCTGCAATGCGGCACCACCGTTTCCCTGGGCGCTTTGCGCTTCTCCGTGTGTGCAGTTATCGACAAACACTT
>CAYUDB010000084.1:0-11228 GCA_964443405.1 uncultured bacterium
GACGCTGGGGATTTGTGCTTTTGTTGCTTTCGGCATTTTTTGCCGTGGCAAATGCGCAGACCGTGACCATCGATTCGATGAAGTGTTCGCTCCCCGAATACTTCGGTGTTGGTTTCGACAACTATTCCTTTTACGGACAGTCGTACACGATTACGACTTATTTCCACCTCATCACGCCAACACCACTACCCAATCCTTCACGTTTGCGCATGAGACATCGCGAGAGTTGTGGCGGCACAACTACCACCATCCGCGATACCAACCTTGTAGGTTTGGGCAACGGTTTTTACGAATGGACTGTCGCCATAACTCAAGCAGGGTGTTTTGCATCGAGCTATGCAGACAGTATTTTCCTTCGCAATCCCGACGGTGGCAACTATACTCTCGATGCACCTGTTCACACCATTATGATTAGTGCGAACGAAGATGTTTCATCACCATGGTTCTGGGCTTATGAACCAGAATCAGAAGTCGATAACTGGCCCACAGATATGCACCCGAAAGTTGTTATCAACGATAACTGGGCAATCTATAGCGCTGGCTTTGCCATAATGAACTACGCCACTACCATGTTCTGGAATGGCACAGCATGGCAAGCGGCACCTTATACATTTGCAGCACACCAGGATTCAGGCGAAGTCTGGATCAGCAATGACAGCGTATTTTTCCCTACAGACGAACCGCATTATTTAGGACATTTTGCAACCGACTCGGCAGGTTTGTACAACGAAGAATGGATGGAACGTGGACTTATGATCCGTCGCATTGGTTGCACTTTGCCGAATTTCGATTGGTTTCAGGCTTTTGCGAACAAAAATCAGGCATATCGTTGTTCTGTATATGTGAACGCCCAAACCAACATCCTCGCCAATAACGACACATTGCGCCTGTGGCGTCAGGATTGCACGGGCACATGGGTTCTCATGTACGAAAACCTTCTCCCAGCTATGGCTGCTGGTACCGAAAGAGTTTTTGTTTACAACTTTACCACAATTGATTGCATTCCACCTTCGTATTGGGATGACATCTTTGTCGATCTTAGAGGTCCTGACACAGTGGCAAGTTACTATCACTGGCTTGCTGTGACCGTTCAAGATCGTGGCATCATAAATGTCGATGATGTTGAAGCCGTTGCAGATACGTTTGGCAATATCTACACCGACAATATCTTCACTCAAGGTCAAACTTTCTATTTGCAAGTGATATACACCAATACTGGTGTTGGCTCTTTTGGTCAAATTGCTTTCAACCTTGCAAGCACCACCGATTACGACGTAGCTTCGGTTTTCCCTTCAGTAACAATTGTTACCGATACCTTATATGGTGGAGAAACCGATACCTTATATATACCAATTACCGCCGATCCTTTGCATCACGGTGTAGTTGGTCCTGTGGACGAGCTTTTCACTGTTGAAGTTGAAGCTATCGAAGCGAACGATGGCATGATTGGTGCCGAGACCTATACCGAAAATGATGACACTATCGGTGTAGTTCAAACCCCCGAGCTTCATCTTGTGGATGTGGATTTCTTTGCTGCCAACCCTCATCCTTCCGGATATTTCAACGCTTTTGGCAATGAAGTGCTTTGGCTCAATCGCAATCAAAAATTGCGCCATCGTTTTGCCCTTGCCTCCACAGATGGCGACTATGCGACTATCGATTCTTTGGCGCTTCTCGATGCTTTTGTTCAATACACTGTCGGTGGCGAAATCGTTTACAACATCGACGGTGTGCAACAACCTTTCCGCATTCGCGATTATCAAAACCTAATTGATATCAACGTGCTAGCTCCGGGCGACACTGGTCTTTGGGTGTTTGAGCTTACCGATAGCGGCGTTCCGCCATGGCACGAAGATACACTTGCAGTGCGCTTTGTGGCTAATTTCCACGATGCCAACCGTGCTGATGCCGAATTTGCCTTCACAAGCCCGTTCGACACAATGATGAACACACTTTTGGTCGATGTTACACCGCCAAACGTGGCTTATTTCACACCAAACGCTTCCAATCCTTGGCCCATCGATAACAATTTCATCGTCGATGCTTGGGACAATCACTCTGGTGTCGATAGCGTATTTTTGCGCATAACAGGCGCCGGTGGCATGGATTGGAACGGTGTAGGTTGGGTTCCCAATTACGATTTCATACTCACCTACAATGCTGGAACTGGCAAATGGTGGGCAAATATTCCCGAACCTACCGGTTCTTTCACCTGCCGCATTTGGGCAAAAGATAAAGCTGGCAACAGCGGCGAGAAAATCCTCATGCCTCGTGGCACAGTTGCAAACATTCACATTTTCGATGTTTGGTCAACATTGCCTCGTACGCGTGTGGCTGGCGAAGAATGGGAAGCCGACTGGTATCAGGAACATTCTTGCACGGTGCACGTATATAATGAATACTCCGATGCAATGAACAACGTTCGCATTGGTCTTCGTTCTACATCTGCGCACACCCTTATCAATGGTGCTGCAATAAGCAACAACATCAACATCGGCACAATAAATGCCGGTCAGCATGTGAAAGTGGTGTTCAACGTTGTGCGCGAACCCAATTACGATTGTGTTGACACACTCATCGCTTTCTTGCACTCGGCAAATCCAGTGGGTTCCTACGTTGTGGGCGAAATTTCCACCGACCGTCTTGCGATAATTCACGTGCAAAAGCCCGCGCACGTTTTTGTTTACGACGTGTGGAACGAGCAGCCAGTGCAACTTATCGATTCGGTTACCTATGCTCCAGATCGTGTTGTTGCCGGTGTAACCACTTTCGACGAGCCGAACACCTATCATCACGAATATCAGCCTTACACAGTGTTTGCCAAAATCTGCTACGAAGGCACCGACACAGTCGAATATACGAGATGGCGTTTCGACAACAATACTGCTCCCAGTAATGTCGATATAAACTCCATAACTCCCGAAGTTCTCGAACTTCGTCAACATGCTTTCAACGAATATGTATATGATGCAGTTCACGGCGCACTTCGTTGCACTACGATCACCTGCACATATCAAACCGATGCCGACGTTTGCAACTACGAGCGTCTCATCGACGACATGTTTGAAGTGGTGCTCGACTCATTCAAATTCGACAACTGGTATCCCATCGATCTCGACCCAACAACTCTCGATTCGAACCCATACTTCACACAGCTTACCTACCGCGACAACTCCACTCATGCGATAGTGGTCGAGCCACCTCAGATTGACATCTGGTGGGCTTGGTACGATGATGTTACCAGCACAGGTTACCATAACCATGGATTTATCTGGCTCAACCGCCTAAACCACATCGACTTCACCTCATTGATTTGGAACTTATACTCTGGTTGTGGTACAATAGATCGTGCTACAGCGAAGCTTTATGGAAAGCAATCGTATCTGCGCTTCTTCAACAATTCTCATGTTGAGCAGTTTGGTTTGGCAGGTACATTCCGCAACTTCACAGATCCAGCCGACACGCTTTATCCAACTTGGGGCGACACAACTAATTTCATTGTTCGCTGGGATGGGGTTACAAACATAAACACCAATGTTGGTTTTATCGAAAACTACGTTTCGTTTGCAAACCAATATTGGCCAGAGCAACTTCAGCCAGCACCTTGGAATCTCATCCGTGTGGATCTTTTCACAGGACCAGTTTACATTTCGGAAGAAATGGATACGATTTCAAAGTGGATTTACTATTACTATCCGCATTTTGCTGTGGACGTAGTCAATCCTGTGGCGACAATAATCATTCCGCCTACAGGCACTATGTATAGCGCATGGAACTGGCCCACTCAAGAAACCGCCACATTCACCGATAACTTCTCCGGTGTTGACACGGTGTTTACACAAATGGCAATTCGCGATCCACGTGGCAGATGGTGGAACGGCACTGCTTGGAGCATTACCGAAACATGGCTTTTGGCTACTCGTCTTTCGGGCAATACTTTCCGTGTGCCAATTCCTGTAGTTGCCAATCTCGTGGTAAACGGTCGTTATACCTTCTTTGCACGCTGCAAGGATGTTGCAGGCAATGCAGGCAATACCGATTCCACAAGTGTGATCTTCGACAACCAATCACCTTGGACACGTATAGTTCATCCTTCCGAAACCGAATATGTTTCCTATTACAGCTGTGCATCCTACGACAATGTAATTCAGGCTTTGGCTTGGGATACTGTTTTTGTGAAGGATTACTCGCAGGTTGCGGGTGTGGAGAGCTGCTTTGTTGCGATCAAAGAGACGCTCTATCACAAATGGTGGGATGAAGATCCCATACCGCCCACTCCTCGCGGCTGGATCAATTCGCCTGTAGCCATTTACAACCTCATGGATTACGATGGTGACGAGCTTTGGCAATGGAACGACGTTGATGTTCCATACAGCTCATATGTTTTGAAGATCTACACATATGCAGTAGATAGAGTTCGCAATTTCACAAGCCCCACCGACAGTGCCATTATCGTTGTGGACTGTGACAAGCCTGTTCCGTATCTTACAGGTAACACATTTGTTACAGCTCCACCCGAATCTATCTTTGGCACAATTACTTCACTTACGGCGCCAACTTGGGCAACAGTAATGGGCAATGCAATTTATGGCAGTGTCATCGACACCATTACCGAAGTGGACGAAGTGCAGCTTTCGATATCGAAAGATGATTCGCTTTGGTGGGACAATATTACAGCATCATGGGTTGCAACAACAACGCCTATCTGGTTCTATCCCGATCGCGTTTGGGATTTCGCGCCAGGTGTTGGAGTTTTGACTAACTTTACGGAACTTCATGCAGGAACGCATGTGCTTGGTGCCGACACAGTTTGGTTCGATTATAATTGGGCACCCGATGGTCCTGGCTGTTACAGCATTTACGCAAAAGCTTGGGACGATGTCGATAATGTTTCCGACGACGATTTGAGCCAACTCGATGCGAAAACCTCATGGTGGCGTTTCACTGTCGATAACATGCTCCCCGACAGAATCTTCGCTTACATGCCGAAAGCCGATACCACCTACAATCACATGGATTGGGCATCGTTGTTCAACGATACCTTGTGGATTGTTGTTGAAGACTCGACACCCGGTTGCATGGGCTGGTGGAACAATGTCGGCAATATGCAATATTCGCTTCAGCACTTCAACGAAACCACTCACGAAGCACAATGGTGGGCTGGTGTGCCGTTCGGTGGTTGGCGCAATAGCTATCAAATCATCAACTTGAACTTTGGCAGAACCGAGTATCTAGTAGTTGGCGGCAGAAACATTGCCCGTCACTATTGGTGGACATGGATTCCTCGTTCGGCGATACAGGTCGGTGTATATCATGGTCAAGTGTTCGCCAACTCTGTTACCGGCGAATATATTACCTACAACTACACCTTCCGCATTTCCAATCCATTCGGTCATATCAACTGCGTGCTTCTCACACCAGAGCCTATTTTTGCGGAGCAACCCATACAGCTCGAAATTTCTGCGCACTATCCTTCGGGTGTAGTAAATAGCGGTTTCTTCTATGCTGTGAACTTGTTTAGCAATTACGGTTCGGGAGATTGCATACCCGATTTGCCCACAACGCCTTACTACCTCACTGGCGGCATCGACACAATTACCGTGTATCCCGAATGCGGTCGTGAGAACGTTGTTATCTGGGCAACCTCCGCAACCTCCGGTTACGATCAGGGCAACACAGTGCCATTCGATGTTATTTCTGCACTCGACAATCTCGCAGGTCATGTCGAAGATGTTACACCCGACCAAGGCAATCAAATTCGCATTGTTCACGAAGTTAGCCCGAAAGATCCGTTCTTTGTGGGTGCTGGTATCGATACCACGACTATCAAAGTTACAGCGTACGAATACCAATTCTCAAACGATGGTTTCCTCTGGAACACACTCATACCCACAACGTTCACACGTCTTCCCGGCAACATGATCAATGCGCTTTATAGCCCGGGCGATCTCGATTTCCACGATTACCGTGTTATTGTGCACTATCGCACAAACTTCGGCGATCCGCTTATCGATTTCGACACACTTGTTTACATTCCTCTCGGTGCCTTTGCAGCAATCGACAATGTTGCACCCGATACCATAGCCGATTTGCACATTGAGCAAACAGCATTGGGTCAGGTTCGTTTGTGGTGGGACGCCATTATTCAGGGCTTCAATGGATCTGCCGAAATTGATCCTGCAACAAATGTCGATTACAAAATCTACAAGAGCACAGGCAATCCGTTTGATGCCACAAGTTACGTGCATGTTGCCACAGTTGGCACCCCCGAATATTTCGAAGCACTTCCGTTTAACCCCATCGCAACACCCACCTACTATTATGTCTGCGCTATCGATAGAGGTCCCAACGAAGGTGCTGCTTCCGAAAAAACTGGTCGCACAAGCTACAACTTCGATCTCGCTGGCAGAACATCCAATTGGGTGAACATGGCAGTGCCGTTCAAAGTGGAAGCTGGTGGCGCTACTCTCGAAGGTTCCGAACTTGCAGCCTACCTCGCGCCTGCCAATATCTCAAACATCTCGCGCATGAATAATGTTGTAGGCGACTGGGTTGGCGTATTTATGGCAGTACCGCCCATTGACGGTCCAGTGTTCGAAGGCAGTGATGCACTTATCGCTCAATTTGGTGCCAATGCCGGAGTGCTTTCTGTTGCTGGCAACCTTCCCACAGCAGAGGGTGCTTATGCGCTCAATGCGGGCAAGTGGAACAGCCTCATGCACCCGCTCTCTCGCACCGATTTGACACTTGCCTCGCAGATTATGTCTGCAATAACCTCGTGCAACTCTGTTGCGAACAAAAAGCCTGCGGGTTGGGATCAAGTTGTCCGTTTGGGTTCTGGCACGATTATCGGCGACTTCTCATCGTATCCCGGCATGGGTCTTATCGTCAACGTCGATGCATCATCTACTTGGCCCTCTGCACGTGCCCTTGTTTACAAAGAGAATGTCGTTTCTGTTCCAGTGGAAGGCGTTCGCTTTGTTCCTAAAGCACTTGTTGGTGAAGTTTTCGGTGAGAATATTACCTTCACTGTTACCGACAAAGCAGGTGCTATAGTGGTCACCAGCGCCGATTACGGTTGTAGAGTGGAGAACAATGCGTTCATGGCTCAACTTGGCAATGTCGGTTGGCGTTCAGGTGAAGCGTATATCGTTCACCTTTATGCAAATGGCATGGAAGTTTCGTCTATAGCTATAACCAGCGACGACAAACCAGTTCAGTTTGTTACAAGCTTCAGCTTGCAGACAGCAACCGAACTTCCCAAGTCGTTCGCGCTTCGTTCGCCAAACCCGAATCCGTTCAATGCGGCAACCGAGATCACGTTCGATGTTCCTGCCGATTCTCGTGTAGAAATTGCAGTTTTCGACATGACCGGCAAGAAAATCGACATGCTTGTTTCGGATATGCTTTCTGCTGGCACGCATTCTGTTCGCTGGTCGGCGAGCGAGAATGTTGCCACAGGTGTGTATTTCATCCGCATGAAAGCGGGCGATTTCACCGCTCAAGAAAAACTCATGCTCATCAAATAGTAATCAAAAGGGGAGACCCATCAAAAGGTCTCCCCATCCCATAACGGGGGTGAAAAATGTTCTCGATACGAAAAACGATGACAGCTCTCATTCTTGTTGCGGTTGGCACTTTGTTCGCACAAGGTGTTCCGCACTACATGTGGGGGCACATCTTAAACCAAGGTGGTTCGATACCATCCTCAGAGTGTATAACTTTCAAGTGCTACATTCAAGGACAGCCTGCGAGTTACGATACCATTCGCTATCCGGGTGACCCACGCACCACATACAATCCCGTAGATGGAACTTGGACTGTTCAAATTGCAGGTCTCGATCCTCGAACTGGCGATGTATTTGTAATAGTGGTTGCAAACACTTGCAGTCTTTATACCAATCGTGTAACTGCTGCTGTCGATATGACTGTTTCGGCACAAGAAATCTCGCCTGTGGCGCTCGACATAAGCGAAACGCGTGCTTCTTTGCCAAAGACTTTTGGCGCAGAGGTTTATCCTTCTCCTTTCAATAGCGCGTGCAAGATTTTCGTTCGCTCGCAGGGACCAACCAATGTTACAATTTACAACATGATTGGCAAACCTGTGGACGTTCTGTTCCAAGGTGAAATAAACGGTGAACGCGAGTTTTATTGGGCGCCGAAAAACATTCTCGGTGGAGTGTATTTTGCAAAAATTGTCTCGAAAGAGAACACTATAACCAAAAAACTTGTATATCTGCCGTAAAATGCCTAATCTTTTTGCTTAAATTTTGCAATCAACGCGCTTGTAGGTGCAAAACCTATGGCGCGTTGTTGCGTGTTTGTTTTTAGATGAATTTTTTGAAATTTACAAGGAGGTATAGATGAGGAAAGCGTCGTTGGTTGCCGCTTTTTTGTTTTCTTTGGCGGCGGTTTGGGCACAGGGTATAGCTCACACGGTAACTGGTGTAGTGAACCGTGTTGAAGGTGGGCATCCAGCTGCTGGTTGCGTGTTCATCGAGCTTACCAATGCTGAAAACGGTGATCCTGTTCCCGTTTCCGCCATCGATTACGTTCCCGAAACCGGCGAATGGGCTGCTGTGTTCGAACGTTTGCCCGAAATCGACTCGGTTTTTGCTACAGTAACCGATAGCTGTTGGGGTGAAGAGGCACAGTTTTTTGGTGTGCTCGTGCCCGGTATTTTCACCTACACGGGCGACGAAACTATGGATATTATCCCAGGTTTGCGCCCGAATTTCGCTGGTGCGAACATAACTCCCAACCCTTCAGTTTTGAGCGACCTACTCACTTTCGACATCGTCTATTACCATCCGCGCAATTTTGCACCTGTAGGTGTATGGGTTAACATTGCCGGTGTCGATTATGAGCTTATTGCCACCGATGTTTTCGACGTTGATTACACCGATGGCGCAGCTTTTTCTGTGCAAATGCCAGCCGACCTCATCGGCAGAGGCATGTTTACGCCTATGTTTCACACTGTCGATCCAATTGGCAGACCTGGTTTCGACAATACCGCAAATTTTGAAATTGCCAACCGACTCCCCGAACTTGCCACTGTGGTAATCACTTCTTCCACAGGCGATGTATCATACGAAACCTCAATTCTCACTTGTGAGCTTACCGGCATTGTAGATGCGGATGGCGATATCGTAACGCCGCATTATACATGGTTTGTTGATGGTGTTGAGGTTCTCGGTCACAATGTGAACACGCTCGATGGCTCGTTTTTCAGCAAGAGCAATGCGGTTTGGTGCTATGTCACACTTGAGGATGGCTTCGACGTGGCAGGACCTTTCGCAAGCAACATAATCAATATTCTCAACACGCCCCCTACCGATTTTGTCGCGGGCATTTTACCAACAACACCTTTTGATGTTGAAAACATCGAACCTATTGTGGTTACGCCCCCTCTCGATGCAGACGGCGATGTGATTTCTTACACATACAGTTGGCAACGCGATGCTGTAGAGCTTTCTACTGCCGACATCCTCGATGCTACACTTACCGAAAACGGCGATAACTGGGTTCTTTTTATTACCGCTTCTGATGGCGAAGCAACAGTAGTTGACGATATCGCCTTCACCGTTGGCGGACCTGCACTTGCAGATTTCGCATTTGCGCCCGCAACCGCTCACGTAGCAGAGCTTTTCACTTTCGATGTAACCTACTTCAACGAGCGCAACATAGCTCCGGCAAACGTTACACTCGATGTAAACGGTGCTCTTGTGCCTATGGCTGCAGTAGATACCGAAGATGCAGATTTTATTGATGGTGCAGCATTTGAGGTTGCAGTGCTTTTGCCATTGGGCACTACCGAGTATCGTTTTTCTTCTACCGACGCCGAAGGCAACCGTACTATTCCTATGGAATATATATCCGGTCCTACGGCAGAAAACACACTTCCTGTTGTAACCGCAACGAGCATATTGCCTTATCCCGATGTTATGCGTTCGCAGCACTTGGTTGTCGCGGCAACCGAATTTGCCGATGCCGATGACGATGTGGTGTCGTTCACGTATCGTTGGTTCCGCAACGGTGAAGCTATTGACGGAGCCAATGCACCCGAAATCGATGTGAATACATTTTTTGCTCGCGGTGACGAAATCTTTTGCGAGATAACCCCTTGTGACGGTTTCGAGTGCGGTGCACCTCTTGCTACCGAACACGTTTTTGTTGTAAACACTCCGCCTACAGCACCCGAGATTACAGTTTTGCCCGAAGTGCCTACCGATATTTCCGATATCGATGCGAACGTGATAACTCCATCTGTCGATCTTGACGGCGATGAAGTGAATTACACATTCGAATGGCACAGAGACGGTGTTTTAATGCACACAGGCGCAACGCTTTCGGCAGATTTGACCGAGCCTGGCGATCTGTGGCATCTTGTTGCAACACCGAACGATGGTTTTGCTGACGGCGAACAAGGCATATTCGATTTCGCAATTGGCGGACCTGTGCTCAGTGATGGTCACGTAGAACCTACAACTGGTCATCCATCTGCGACCTTCACCTACTATGTAACCTACACAAGCGCTGCCGATTTGGCACCTGCTTTTGTTCGTGTTGATATTGACGGAGAGCTTTTCGACATGTTGCCAGCGGATGATGCCGATGTCGATTATACCGACGGCGCAGTATATTATTATGCCACAACGCTTTCCTATCCTGTCGAACATCAATTCCGCTTTTTTGCCCAAAATGCACTTGGCGCACGCGCTTTCGGACACTCTGCCTATATTGCGGGTCCTGAGCTTATAAATATTGCACCTGTTATTACCGAAGTGACAATTGCGCCTTTCCCCACAGCACATGAAGGAGACATTTTCGTAGCTGAAGTAACAGCTTCACATGATGATGATGGCGATGAACTTACATTTGGGTATGCATGGTTTGTCGATGGAGTTATCGTCGATGGTGCCACTGGCGCCGAGCTTGGCAGCGACAATTTTGCAGCAGGCAACACCGTTGTTTGCGAAATAACCCCATTTGACGGTTTCGATTATGGCGAACCTGTTCGTACAGCAGAAGTTGTAGTCGAAAACACTGCACCAGTTGCCAATGTCGAACTCACTGTAACTCCAGTGCCAACTGCAGATGAATACTCAACTTTAACTGCACTGGTAACTGATCTTTTTGACATTGACGACGATGAAGTTACCATAGCTTACACATGGTTTGTCAACGATGTTGCGCTTGATTTGCCTGCTACAACCTCATTTATAACT
>CAYUDB010000085.1:0-11111 GCA_964443405.1 uncultured bacterium
CGTTGTTTATGGCGTTAATCACCTGGGTGCCCGCAGTTGTTCCACCAAGAGAATACGCCCAAATTGTATCAATTTGCGTGTAACCTGCTGGTGTGAAACGTGTTGTAGTTACGTATCGTTGTGTATTTTCGGCGAGAGTGTGGTAGGAACCATCGTCTGTGGCGGGTAGGCAAACTTTTGCAGTCCAAGCAGTGGCTGAGCCAAAAGCAAAGTTTTCGTATTTGATTGTTCTCTGAGAAAGCTCGGTTACTTGTGCTGCACTGCCAAGAGAGAAGCGACCGATGAAGGCATCGGGAATATAATCACTGCCTGAAAGCTCGGTATAGGGGTTATCAGAACCAGAAGATGAACGACCACCTGTGAAAGTAGGTATGTCACCGGCGTCTCCTACTAGCAAAATGAAATCTACGTCATCGGCATCGTAGCGTCCTTGAATGTAGTTATCTACAGACGTACGTGAACCACCCAAACCCGAATATGTTTGCAAATCGACTTTAAAACCTTTGCGCTTCTTCCAAAAGATAAGGCTATCGAGTTGAGTTGAGTATGTTGAACCCGCAATAATTATCATTTCTATTTCTGTTGGCGGTACATAGAGTGATGAATAGAATTCGGAGTTCAAAATCTCATTAGCGATGAGGGCATCGTATTGGATAGAGCGGTGACGAGTTTTTTGTTCGAGTGTAGTGCGAACATCGGCATTAAGTGTTGTTACTTTCAATTTTGCCGAGCGCACGAAGCGTATTTCGCCAGTTATGGGGTTATAGTCGATCGGTTTTAGTTCGAGCGAGAGCAGACGGTGATCCCGAGCATAGATTGTTTCGGCTATTGCCACGTGACTTTTGTTGACAAAGCCATTTTGCATGTATGCTTCGGTATTGAGCTCAAACTGCGGTATAAAATCTCTGATTTTTGGGACAGGTGCCTGTGCAGGAAATACTAGCACGGGCAAAAAAAGCTCGGGCAAAGAGATTTCTTCAACAGACGTTTCGTCGAAAATGATTCGCGGTTCACAGTTCCATGGCACTTCGACAAGTGTGCGCAACTGCGGTAATTGTGGCAGACCACTTACATCGGTATGCGTGCAGTTTGCGATGTCGATTGTGGTAAAATCTTGCCCTTCGCGTATCACGTGTTCGAAAATAGGTTCATCGAACGAAATCTCCACGACCACCGAATCGAAATCGCAATGAATGAGTTGCATTGTGCTTATTTGCTCCTGAGGTGGGCATGAGGATGTGGCAAAGCTCGCACAAAAAAGAAACAAAAACACCATTCCAACCGAAACCCCTTTCGGCTGCTTAAATATTTCACTAAACATGTAAACCCCCTGTTATCATAAATATAGGCAGATCAATTCATGTATTTTCTCCGTGAATATGATTTATTTTTTTCTACTGCCGGGTTTTACGGCAGGTATGCCACTAATGCACAGAGGACAATTATCAGGTGTGTATGTGTTGAAATCGAGTTTTACTCCGAAAACATATGGAAAGCCAAGGTTTGGAGTGTCAGTGCCGGAGCGGTTGATAATTGAACAGCCGGCAATTATTTTGCCGCCGTTTTCGTTTATCACATCAACTACTTCGAGGGTTGATTTTCCTGTTGTCACGACATCTTCTACCACTACACCGCATTCGCCATCGAAAAGTTCGAAGCCTCTGCGCAGTTCTGGTTTGCCGGTATCATTTTTTTCGACGAATATATGTCTAACGTCGTATAAACGTGCGATTTCTTGACCAATAACAATACCGCCTATGGCAGGAGAAGCGATAAAGTCGCAGTGAGTTATGCCATTTGTTAAAAGCCTTTCATAGATTATGTGTGCCACGTGTGTGGCAATATGCGGGTATTGCAGTAGCTTTGCACATTGGACGTAATGTTCAGAATGTAGCCCAGAGGATAATATGAAGTGCCCGTTTAATTTAGCACCGGTTTTGTCGAGAAGCTGTTCAACTGTGCCGAAAGTGCTTTCGCGGTATGTCATGGTTCTCCAGTTTTAATTGTCGCGTGAAACGTTTAGTTGTTGTGCTAGTTTTTGAGTTTCGTTGCGCGCAGCATGGGCAAAATCTTTCTCGCGAGATGCGTATAATATTGAACGTGAGGCGTTCACAAGAGGGGGGAAGCCATCTGCTGTGAAGCCAAACTTCGCAGCTGCGTGCATATCTCCGCCTTGAGCGCCAATACCCGGTATCAGAAAAGGCAAAAATGGTGCTGTTTGTCGCGTTTTTTCGAGAAATTTTGGGTGTGTGGCGCCCACAACTAAACCAATTTTTTCATGGTAACGCGAGTTTGGTCCGTAAATGTCATCAATCCATCGATCGCACATTTGTGCCATGTGTAAATAGAGTGGAATATCGTTGCCAAAAGCTTCGATTTCCTCGAAAGATGGGTTTGATGTGATACAGAGTACAATTGGAGCGAGTTTTTTTTCGACAAACTGCTTTACGCAATCGGAGCCAATATAGGCATTCAATGTAACTGCATCGGCACCGCAGTTTTTTGCAAAAGAGGCATAAAGTTGGGCGGTATGCCCTATGTCGTTGAATTTGGCGTCGAGTATGACTGGAGTTTTTGTGTGCGAAGCGTGTGCGCACACGTTTTCGAGACATTTTATGCCCAAGGTGCCTTGTGCCAAAAAATAGGCAAGGTTTGGTTTGTAACAACATGCAAAATCGAATGTTGCGTCGATTATTTCGTGCAAAAAGCTTTCGATTCCATCGGTGGTTTGCGCGAAATGACCAGGCATTTTATCGACAACAGGATCTAAACCCACAACCACGCACGATTTTCGCACGTCGAAATTCTCTTTGCATTGCTGCCAAAACTCTCTGCTCATTTTTCTCCTTTAAGACCCAAAAATATAATATGAAACACGTTTTTTGCAATACTTTTAAATGACATTTTTTTCACATTCTAACGTTTTTCTCAACGTTTGAACTTCAAACAAAGCGCAAAGTTGTACGGTAAAATTTGTGTTGCGATGCTGGCAAAGATTGATTATTTTACAAGATAATTATTGGAGGGAAAATGGCTATCATCGCAGTAAATGCAAATAGAATGTCGCTAATGAACCTTTCCAAGCGGCTTGCCATAGCTCGTAAAGGGCACAAATTGCTCAAAGATAAGCAAGATGAACTTATGCGCAATTTCCTTGAAATTGTCGATTCGATAAAAGGTTTGCGCGCACATACCGAGAAAATTCTTATCGAAGCGCTACGCGACTTCACCGTTGCTACAGGTGTTTTTCCGCGAAACGAAATTGAGAACATGTTTGTCATCCCATCAATACGCGCAAAAGTAGAACTCAAAAGTGCACGGCTTCTAAACTTACGTGTGCCCGAATTTAACGTGAGCTTTGAAGGTGAAGGTATTTCATATTCGCTCGCTACAAGCCCCGCACGCCTCGACAAGGCTATGTATAATATGTCCGAATCTCTCAAACTGCTTGTCAAACTTGCCGAAACCGAAAAAAAACTCGAGCTTCTTGCTTCCGAAATTGACACCACTCGCAGACGTGTAAATGCCCTTGAATACGTTATGATACCCGATTTGCACGATACCATGCGTTACATCAAAATGAAACTTGAAGAACTAGATCGTGGCAACCTAACTCGACTCATGAAAGTGAAAGATATAATTGCCGAGAAACGTGGTTATTGAACTTACCAGGCGTCTTAGGCGAGACCATTTGCAAAAAAGAGGTGAAAAATGAAAACCAAGCTTTTCGCGTTAATACTGTTAGCGTGCACTCTCACTTTCGGTCAGAGCGCGAAAATGTGGGTGTTTTTCACCGACAAAGCAATAGGTTCTACTGCCACCGACACTCTTACTGCTTTCGAAAATGCCAAACAAAAGCTTACTCCACGTGCTTTGAACCGTCGAGCTAAAGTTTTATTGCCAAGCAAAATAATCGGAATTTGCGATATTCCCATTTCGGAGCATTATTGTGTAAATGTCGAAAACTTAGGTGCGCAGATTGTTCACAAATGTAAATGGCTCAATGCAATATCCGTAATTGCAACACCTGATGTCATCGAAAACTTGCGCAAATTGCCATTTGTGGCAAAAGTTCAACCTGTAGCTGTGTTTCACAAGCGTTTTGACGAAAGCGCCACACTTGAAAGTGCCGATTTCGATTCGGCTTTTTATGGCTACACAGCGGTGCAAATCGCATCGATGAATGTGCCACAGCTTCATAGAATGGGTGTTTCGGGTGCAGGCGTGCTTCTATGCGTAACCGATACAGGTTTCAATTTGCGTCACAACGCTGTTGCTCATGCGGATGTTGTTGCTCATTACGATTTTGTATCGGGCGATAGCATCGTATGGTGGCAAGAGGGCGATAACCCAAGTGTCACGAGTCATGGCACAAAGTGTTGGGGAGAAATTGCTGGCAATTTGCAACACGTTTATTATGGTGTTGCACCCAATGCGAGCTTTGTTTTGGCGCGCACAGAAAACCTCGATTCTGAAACTACACTCGAAGAAGACAGTTGGGCTGCAGCGACAGAATGGGCTGAGAGTTTGGGCGTTGACATAATTTCGGTATCTCTTGGTTACGATGACTGGTATGTTCCTGCGAATTTCGATGGTGATACACCAGTAATAACTCGCGCGGCAGATTTGGCTGCAATGCATGGCATAAGTGTTTTCGTAGCAGCGGGAAACGATGGTCGCGATGGTCGTGTTAGCATAAGTGCACCTTCAGATGGTGACAGCGTTTTGGCAGTTGGCGCCTGTGACAATAATGGGGTTTTGGCATCTTTCTCATCGCGTGGTCCATCTGCAGATGGTCGCATAAAGCCCGATTTTGTTGCGCATGGAGCGAACACTTGGTGTCTTTCGGGGTACGATGATTCCACTTACGTAACGGCTTCTGGCACATCGATGGCAACACCTAATGCTGCAGGCGTTGGTGCACTATTGCTCGAGATGAAACCATCGCTCACGCCCATGCAGTTACGCGAAACGCTGCGCAAGAGCGCAAACAATGCTGCCACTCCAAACAACGATTACGGTTGGGGTGTCATAGATGCGCGCGCTGCTGCTGCTTACCCCGCAAACGACACATCCATTGTTATCTTCAACGCGGGATGGAACTTTTTTGCCTTGCCTGTTGGGGGAGAAGTACTTGTAGCATCTGTGCCCGAAATTTTATCTGCCTTCGAATTTGACGGCACAGCGCTTATTCCTGCAGCTGTCTTCCGCGCAGGGCGAGGATATGCTGTACTTGTTGCCAGCGATGCGAAAATCACTTTCACAGGACCGCGCGTTTTGGCGTGTAATGTGCCGTTATTGCGCGGATGGAACTTTATTGGTGGGCTATCGCGCCGAACCTTTTGGCATGATTTCGACAATGCTCATTTTTCACACGAGCTTTTTGTGCTACGTAACGGCGTGTTTTGTCCAGCGACCTCGCTTGCACCCGCTGAAGCTGGCTGGTTCTTCTCACTTTCCGCTCGCACAGCCGTGCTTTCCGATATCTAGACGAAGCAAATAGTTGGTTTTGCTCATGTTGCTGTGATGAGCTTTGTTGTTAGAGGCACTTTTACGCACGGTGGACAAGCTTTGAGTCGTCAGCACGAACAAAAGATTCTCATCACCCACATCGGCACTCATGGCAACGAATTACATCGTCGCAGAAGAGATCACCCGCCACCTACTATACGCACTATTTCCAACGTATCCCCGTTTTGCAACTCCGTTACCGCGAAGTTTTCTCGCAAAATCACCTCTCCGTTCAATTCTACCACCGTCGCCAATGGCGATACCCCAAGCTGTATCAGCAATTCCCCCAAACTGCACGGCGCACTCCGATCTATTAGTTCGCCGTTCACTTTTATTTGCCAAAAACTCGACATAAGAAACCTCGATATCTAAGTTCTTAACAACAAAAGCGGAAACTGCATCCATGCCAAGCTTTTTCTTCATCGCTCTCGCGAAACACGCTATCACATAAACCTGAAACTTGCTATTCCAAGACTAAACAAAACTGGAGGTTACCTTGAAAAAAGCTGTGTTACTTGCGCTTGTTTTCGGGGCATTGTTCGCTCAAGCTTTCGACGCGCCGCAGGTGAGTTGCACCGACGCTGACCCATTCGGCTGCACGTTGGAGTTTTCGTGCCCAGAGATTTCACGTGAAACTTTCACGGAAGGGCAGACCACGCTAACGCGACTGTTTTACCCTACAGGCGGTTACACGGGCGAAGTTGGCGAGCCGCTGTTGCCCACTTTCTCGAAACTCGTGGCACTGCCCGCCAACACTGGCGTCGAAGCCGAGATGATATATATGGAATGCGAAACGCTTTTCAATATCACCCTCGCACCTGTAACCGATCCCTTCGCTGAGGGCAGGGAAACCCAAGCCGATAACTACATCAACGCGCCGCAAATGTTCCCTCACGTGCTCGATAACCACTTTTCCCAAAACGTCCGCACGGGGGACCCTGCCATTTTCCGCGATATCCGCGTTGCACCCGTGGATTTCCTCCCAGTGCGCTACGATGCCGCAAACAAGATCGCCGTCGTCGCCACCAAAATGAAGGTGCGCGTGCATTTCTCCGGCTTCGACGCGCGAAATACCAAAACTGCTCCCGCCGAAATCTCACAAGTCTTCGACGAGATCTACGAGCCCGTCATCGCGAATTACTGGTTCTTCAAAAATAACCGCTCGCTCCGGCACGGAAATATCCTCTACGTGTGCCGCGACAGTTTCACCGACGACATCGCCCCACTTGTCCTGTGGAAAAAACGCTGCGGCTTCAACGTGCAAGTGGCTGCCGCGTATGAAGATATCGGCGGCGGCGATGCGCCCTCCACCGACGAGATTTACGATTACATCCACGCGGCGTATTACAGCGATTTCCCGCCCGATTACGTTGTTCTCGTGGGCGACGTTCGTGCTGGCGGGATTTTCCTCCCAGATTTCGCTTACGTTTCAACGCACACCGGCGAAACTTACGCCTCCGACTTCGGCTATTCCAAGCTCGAGGGCGACGATTATTTGCCAGACGTAATCGTCGGTCGCATATCCGTTTTCTCCGAAGCTGAAGCCGCGGCGTATGCGGCAAAAGTCGTGAAGTATGAGAGCGATCCCCTCGCTGGCGGTGCCGATTGGCTGCGTCGCGGCTTGGTTGTCGCGGGGAATTGTTGCGGAACCCCGCAGCCCACATCGCCCCGCCTAGTCGCGCTCTGGACTCGCGAACTCGCTCTCCGCAGCGGCTTTACGAACGTTGACACATTCTTCTGGGTCAACAGCTCGTACCCCTACTATCCCTCCGACATCTCCGCAGCAATCAACTCCGGCGTCGCGTTCATCAACTATCGCGGCTGGGCGGGCACCGAAGGCTGGAGCTACCCCTCATATCGCGTCACGCACGTCCAAGGGCTCTCGAACGTCAACATGCCACCCATCGTCACGAGCATCGTCTGCGGCAGCGGAGACTTCAAAGCCTCCACCGACCCTTGTTTCGGCGAGGCATGGATTCGCGTCGGCACGCCTGCGCAGCCCAAAGCCGGCATCGCGTTCTACGGTTCCTCCGACCACGACACCCATACCAAGTGGAACAATCCCAACGCCGAGGGCTTTTACTGGGCGCTCCTCACCGAAAAGCTGCTTTCCTTCGGGCAATGCGTGCTGCGCGCGAAGCTCACCATCTTCCTCTCGTATCCCGAGAACCGTCCCGAGAGCCTGGGCGTGGAGCACTACATGAGCGTTTACAACATCCTCGCCGATCCCAGCGTTACCGTGTGGCGCGCCGTGCCTACCGACATCACCGTCAGCGCTCCCGTTTCCATTCGCAAAGGCGAGTCGGTGCTCACCGTGCGCATCTCGGGCATCGACGGCTCAACCCCCGTAACTGACGCCATGCTCGCGGTTTACTTCTACAACGACGGCAAAACTTACACGACATTCGCCTCTTCCGACGGCAGCGCCTCGGTTACTTTTCCATCTAGCGTCTCGCGCAGCGCCGATAGCGTCTCAATTGTTGTAACTGCCCCAGGCGAAATACCTTATGCGCGTAAAATACCGGTTTTAGCGTCAACTGGCGGCATAAGTTTCTCGTCCGTGACCATCGACGACCACGCTCACGGCAACGGCGACGGCATCCTTTCGCCAGGCGAGCGCGCCGACATCATGCTCTCCATAACCAACGACGGCACAACGCCTTTGACATCTGCAACAGCGACACTTTTGCCCTACGAGAGCTTTGTCATAATCGACGGCACGGCGAATTTTGGGTCGATAGCTGCTGGCGCAACGGTTTCGGCGCTCGTGCCCTTTGCCATCACGATAAACTCGCACGACGTGGACAGCACGAGAGTGCCGCTGCTGTTTTACTTCTCGACACTCGCGGAAACCATTGGCACAGAAACGTTTGTCGCGGGACCAAAACTGTCGTTCCATCACTTTGCCGAGGCGACCGACTCAGTCCTTTCGCCAGCCGAAACAGGCGTAACGACGTTTTACATTTCGAATACGGGCTCGGTAGCGCTTGGCTCGGCGACCGTGACGTTTGAGGACGGGCGTTGGATAACATTCGCGGAACACGAGACGACATTACCGGACGGCATTGCGGCATATACGGTTGCGCCATTGCCCGCGATGTCGGTTGAGGTCTCAAGCGCGACAATCCGCGGGGCTATCGACACAATCGCAGTCACCCTCGACGACGGCTTTGCTCGCGAGACCGTCCGCATGCCCATACGCATCGGCGAGATGAGCGGCGACGTTTTCGGCGGTCCCGACCGCTACGGCTACTACTGCTACTCGGTCTCCGACGTCGAATCCGGTCGCGCGCCGCGCCCCAACTGGCACGAGCTCTCGCCCTACCATGGCGGCAGCGGCACGCTCATTTCCATGCGCGACGACCAAACTGTCGTCGTCCCGCTCCCATTCACCTTCAAATTTTACGGCATCGACTTCGATTCGCTCTACATTTGCTCGAACGGTTGGCTCAGTTTCGGTCCCGTTGACACCGCTATCACCTTCAACTTCTGGAATCGCCCGATACCGGACCCCTCTGGACCGGCTGGGATGATCTGTCCCTTCTGGGACGACCTCGACCCCGCCTATTTGGACGGTTACGGCGTGTTTTATAAGCACATTCCCGAGCAGCATGTCTTTGTGGTCGAATGGCATAGCATCAATTCCCACGACCGCGACCGTGCATACGAGGAATGGTTCGAGTGTGTCCTGCGCGATCCCGTAGGCAACCCGACACCGACCGGCGACGGCGAGATTTTGTTCTACTATCGCCGCATCAACGACGTCGATACCATGACCAACTCCGACGAAATCGCCGAGTTTGCCACCGTCGGCATCGAGTCGCCCGACCAAACCGACGGCATCCAGTATCTTTTCGACAAGCACTACGCCTCACACGCGGAGCGAGTTTGGGGAGACGCGCCAATTTTATTCACCACGAAGCCTCCATCTGCGATATCGTCAGTGAAAATCGACGAGGCTGCGGCATTGCCCACATGCGCGAGCGTGACATTAGCGCCAAACCCGTTCAACTCGACCGTCGCGATAACCCTAAGCATTCCGACGGAAACCCGTTTAACCATCGCGGTTTACGACTTCACTGGGCACCGAGTGCGATCGATAGAGGCGGGGCAAGTATCCGCAGGCACCCGCGTCCTAACCTGGGACGGGCGCGACGAATCGGGTCGAGCTTTAGGCTCAGGCGTGTATTTCTTGCGCGCGACTCTTGGCACGGAAGCGTTTACGAAGCGAGCGGTTCTCCTGAAATAGTCCGCGTAACGCATCGTTTCGCAACCGTTTAACATAAAACCGTCCTCGTGAGCATCCTCCACGTGGACGGTTTTTTGTTTGGCACCTTCGTGCAATCTATCGACGCTTGCGCATCTAAAGCGAGCGAAACCGCAAACTTTTCTTGCGCTTGCGCTTATAAAACGAGCGAAAGCTTGTTTTCTTTTGGCACCTTCGTGCCGTTTAGAAGCGTCAGCGCGAAAAATGTGCACAATCGCCAAACATTTTCGCCCGCCGACGCAAAACTTTGCTTTGGCTACGCAGCGCGAGCAAACAAAACCGCGAATTTTCAGCGACTTCTCGTGAGTTTAATTTTCAATTTCGCGAACCTTTTTTGCGCTTGCGCATCTAAGACGAGCGAAATCTCGAATTTTTCTGGCACCTTCGTGCCGTTTAGAAGCGTCAGCGTGAAAGATGTACACAATCGCTAAACATTCCCGCCCGCCGACGCAAAACTCTACTTTGGCTACGCCAAACAAGCAAACAATTTCGCGAATCTTTCTTGCGCTTGCGCATCTAAAACGAGCGAAAGCTCGAATCTTTTTGGCACCTTCGTGCCGTTTAGAAGCGTCAGCGCGTAAAATGTGCACAATCGCCAAACATTTCCGCCCGCCGACGCAAACCTTTGCTTTGTTGACGCCAAACAAGCAAACAAAGGCTCGAAACTTTCTTGCGCTTGCGCTTCTAAAGCGAGCGAAAGCTCGAACCTTTGCTTTGGCTACGCAACAATTTCGACCACCCGCGACTACCATTATATACGCATCTCAACTTTCGTCGTATCGCGCGCACAAAAGACAAACCTAATCGCTGATTGTCATGGCACCTTCGTGCCGTTTAGAAGCGTCAGCGTGAAAGATGTACACAATCGCTAAACATTCCCGCCCGCCGACGCAAAACTCTACTTTGGCTACGCAACAATTTCGACCACCCGCGACTACTATTATATACGCATCTCAACTTTCGTCGTATCGCGCGCGCAAAAGACAAACCCAATCGCTGATTGTCATGGCACCGGCGTAAAAGTTTCGCACAAAACCGCGAATTTTCAGCGACTTCTCGTGAGTTTAATTTTCAATTTCGCGAATCTTTCTTGCGCTTGCGCATCTAAATCGAGCGAAAGCTTGTTTAGTTTTGGCACCTTCGTGCCGTTTAGAAGCGTCAGCGCGAAAGATGTGCACAATCGCTAAAAATTTCCGCCCGCCGACGCAAACCTTTGCTTTGGCTACGCAACGCGAGCAAACAATTTCGCGAATCTTTCTTGCGCTTGCGCATCTAAAACGAGCGAAAGCTCGAATCTTTCTTGCGCTTGCGCATCTAAAACGAGCGAAAGCTC
>CAYUDB010000086.1:0-11020 GCA_964443405.1 uncultured bacterium
GGACTCGAACCTCTGATCCACTGATTAAGAGTCAGTTGCTCTACCATCTGAGCCAACGGGGCAGCGCGTTGAAGAAAAACAAAAAACAGATTTTGCGCAAGTTTTTTTTGCATGCACCGCATTTTTACCGCGCCAATGAAAGAGCGTGACAGTTTTCATCGGCGACTGTACAGGTTGAGTTGTGCGTATTTTGTGCGATGATTACAAAAATTAATGCCATAGTATCGCAAAAAAATTACCGATTTTTGTAAAACTGAAAACGAATATGCACATTTTGCCGTGATTTTGTGGATTCGCTGACGCAACTGTGCAAATCGTGCCTACTCCTATGCTTTGCAAATGTGAGGACAAAAAATTCTTGCTTAAGGAAAAATGGCTCATAACTTTGTGCAATGCAAACAAACGGAGGATATTATGGGCAAAGATTTTCTGAGCATCAACGACCTCACGCCGCAAGATGTGCGCGAAGTTCTTACAATTGCGAAAGTTACCAAACACATGCACCGCTGGGGACAAGACCCAAAAATATTAACGGGCAAGCATGCTGCACTGATTTTCCGTAAGCCATCGCTGCGAACCCGCGCCAGCTTTGAAACTGGTGTGGTGCAACTTGGCGGTCATCCCATGTTCATAACTGACGCGGAAATAGGCTTAGGAAAACGCGAAAGCACTTATGACGTGGCAAAAGTGTTATCGCGCTATTACGACCTAATCGTCATACGCACTTTCGATCAAAAAGAGGTCGAGGATCTTGCACGTTTTGCCGAAGTTCCTGTTATTAATGCACTTACCGATCTTCTGCATCCTTGTCAGATTATGGGTGACATTTTCACAGTGATGGAACACAAAAACCGCATCGACAACCTCATAATCACCTATTTGGGCGATGGCGGAAATAACATTGCCAACAGTTGGGTTGAACTTGCGGGCAAAATCCCCATGGAACTGCGCATTGGCACAACAGGTGAGCGCATTCCCGATGTGAACCTCACGAGTATCGCGAAAGCTGCGGGCATATCGAATATTGTTGTAACCACCGATCCCATTGAAGCAATTAAAGATGCAGATGTTGTGTACACTGATGTTTGGGCATCGATGGGTGAGAAAGATAAGCTCACCGAGCGCATGGACATGCTCAAAGAATTTCAGGTGAACGCAAAACTCATGTCTTATGCCAAACCTGACGCGATAGTGATGCATTGTTTGCCCGCCAACCGCGGTCAGGAGATAACCGATGAAGTCATCGATTCACCGCAATCAGTGGTTTTTGACGAAGCGGAAAACCGTTTGCACATACAAAAAGCGATAATTTTGCAGCTTTTTGGCGCCAAATTCTAGCTTTTTCTCCAATATCTCGTTCGAAACCCGCTTGAGTTGTTTGAGCGGGTTTTTATTGGCGCTTTACTTTTTAAAATGCCGGTAACTTTTTAATTTGAAAGAAGATAGTTGCAAGTTGTTGAAAATCGCGCATAAACGACATGCGCGTTTATCTCCTCAAAAAAACATAGAATCATGGGCAAAAACTACTTTTAATTTGGCAAAAGCTGGTCAATTCTGCCCATTTTTGTCGGGTGTTATTTGCCTAAAAACAAAAAACAAAATTAGGCACACGGCAATAAATAATGCTGAAACAGGTCTGGCATATGCTAAACCATATGCCCCAAACCTTTCGAAAATCATAACGGGAGTGATCATAGGGTGATATGCAACCATGACCACCGCGCCAAATTCACTCATTCCTCGTGCCCACATCAAAACAAGCCCTGAGATGATTGCGCGAGTGGCAAGAGGTAGCGAAATTGTGAAAAAAATGCGTGTTTTGCTAGCACCGAGTGAAGCAGCAATGTGTTCCAAGCGCACCGGAACAGCTGAGAAACCGTCTCTTGCGGCATTTATTAAATATGGTACGCTAACGAAAGCCATAGCTACGCTTATGCCTAGCGAAGTGCCAACAAAGCGCATGCCGAAAGCCTCACCAAGTGTGCCCAAAGTTCCAGTTCGCGACACGAAACCCAAAATTGCAATGCCAGCTGCACTATGAGGGATTACAACTGGTATGTCGATGAGTGAATTGACAAGTGTTTTCAACGGAAAGTTCTTGCGTGCCAATATGTAAGCGAACGGCAAAGCCAAAAGCGCACAGGTGAAAGTTGCAAGCGCCGATGTCCATAGAGTCAGTGCAATGCTATCGGTAACTTCCTTGTCTTGCACTGTGGAGATAAAACTTTGGGGTGTGGTGTGCACAAAAATTCCGATAACTGGTGCTAAAATAAATAAAAGTAAACCACCACTTAGCGTTATTGCTAAAAGCTCAGCTACAGAAAACCATTTTTTAGCATAATGAATCATTATTATTATTTATCGACATTTTAAACATCAACGTTGCCAAGCAATACGCACATTATGTGCAGAATTCCTGCGGGAAATGCATTTTGGTGTGGCAATGTGAAAACTATTGAATAACGAATTTTTTAAAACGATTTGGAACGTTTGCGAAAGTGCTGGTAGGGTATGGGACTTTTGCGCCCTGCCCGCAATCGCGTAGAATTTGTTGTCCCTCATTGGACAAGACAAACTCGACAAAACACTCAGCAGCAGTGACATTTTGAGCATTGGTTGGAATGGTTATGCCATAAAACATGGCTTCGCCGATATATGGAACCTTTTTGCCCGGGGTGTCGCCTGCTACGAGAACCGTTTCGGTTGCGTAAAACGAATTGAGAGAAGGATTTGCGAGATTGAGCGAATCTGGGAGACGCATGTAACGCAAGTTATGTTGCACCGCCACAGATTTATAAAGGAAGACGTAGTCCACAGCACCAGTTTCGAGTAAAGCGAGAAGATCGGTTTCTTTTGGGCGAATGTTTTCCACATCTTTCGCCAGAATTTTGCTTGCAAGTTGTTTTGTACCATAGAATTTCTCGGCAAGCTTGCAGCATAGCACTGCTCGGTAACCGCATGGATCGGCATCAGGTTCGGAGCGTCCAATTTCGACTTTGGGGTCAAGCAAGATGCTTGTCCAGTTATTTATGTCTATCTCGTTTGCGTGCTTTGACTTATCGGTAAAAACTATGCACATTTCATTTGTTGCGAACTTCACATTCCATGTGGCGTGCTCGGGAATTAGCATTTCATCGATGACATAATAGTCTGCTACTGCAATTACGTCGCAGTCTTTTTTAATATCTGTTATTTTACGTGCGGCAGCGCGAGAACCAGAAGCCTCTCGCAGTAATTTTACTTCAGGGTAACGCTTTGCGAAAGCGGTTGAGATTTTTTCAAAGGGTACGGCAAGCGAACCGGCATGGAAAATAGTGAGTTCGCCTGATATTTTTTCGGCAAAAACAGCAGAACAAACGAAGATTAGCAACAGTGACATTTTTGACCATGAATGATGAAGCATAATTGCACCTCGATACTAGAGTATGGTTTTTTCAAAGGTTAATAACTAAGTTCGCCTTTAATTTGTGCTAAGAAAAAATAAATAACAAAATCATAGTGTAACTAATCATCGTGTTTCGTTGAGGCAGAAGGCTTTCTTATAAAACTATGTATTCTCTTTGTCGGTTTGAGAGAAAAAATCGTTTAGAAAGATTCGAAAATCTTCACATGCATGAGCATTGAGGCGAGATCTGAACTGATCGAATAACTGCAAGAAAATGAGGCAGTTAGACGTAAGCTCAGTTCTTCCACCTGCAGTGCCGCCACGCTCTTTTATGATTGTTGGGAAACCAAGTCGCTGCTCAATTTTTTGTAAGTCATTCCATGCCTTGCGGTAACTTAGATTTAAGTTTCGGGCTGCGGCACTTATGCTCCCTGTGCACTCGATTTCACGCAGCAGAGCAATTCGACCGTCGCCCAAAATGGAATCGCCATCGGTATCTTCAAGCCAGACTTTGAGTTTCAAAATCATAGCTGGTGCGTTTTCACCATTTTGATTCATGAAAAACACCTCAGTTGGCAATTGGCAATTTTGATATTTAGCTCATCGCAAATATCGCGAACAACAGTTTTTTCGATGGCAAAATGAGCTGCAATTGCAAAAGCTGTTGCACAATCGATACGTAGTTTGCCGTCGCGTTCATAAGCAGATGCCAGTATTTTGTCATGAATTTCGCGCATTTTGCCTCGCTTTTTGTTGCATACAATGAAAGGTTAATGTGAGATTTGCGCAAGTGAATTTCTTATTAACCTTTTTTCAATCCGCATTAGATACGATGAAAATGCGGTTTCTGCTAAAACTAACTTAGTTTAAAATGAAAAGAGCAAATACTATGAGATATATGCACTATAGTTATCAGTAATAGTGGTGCTGTAGTTCCATTTTTTGTAAGACTGTTCTACATAGGAACACGTAAAATTATCAACAAAGTGCTATATATCGAGTATTCGTGGATAAACAAAGAGAACCACTCCCAAAGCAGCTATAGCACCAGTTATTAATCGCAATTCTGGCGTGCTATGCCGTAAAAAAAGTGCCTGTGTGCCACCATCAATTGCCATTGGCAGCAAAGAAATTGTGAACACCCAGATATTTACAGCAGGAAGTCGCTTAAAAAGGGATAGGATGCCGAAAATGATGCCAAATAAGGCTAATGAGGCGTAAATCGAAAAACAGCGTGCACACATGGGCATTTTCTCACCGCAAAGATGCAAACTTCGCGAATCCAATTGGTGACACGTGGGGCGAAAAACAGTGTAAATCACTGGAGCAAAAGGACTTTTTTCGTGTGCAAGCTTTGGTGTTATAAAAGCGAGAAATACAATTAATAGCCACAAAAAATTCAACGCCCAAACTATCTTTACACCCGAAATTTCGGGTGACTTTGGCGCAATCGAAGCCGATGTAACTTGCTTCGGCAGACTATCCTCATATTTTGTTTCGACGTCCCTGTTCATTGTATTAATCATGAAAAAATAGTAATAAATTACTGTTATTTGTAAATTGTATATACGATTCTTTCACGGCTATTTGTCATGCTTCGAAATACGGTATATGGTTCCCGAAAATGCTGCAAAAATCTCACCCGTCACTGCGAGAGCAAAACAAATAGTGATGCCAGCACAAATCTTTAGCGGTAAGGCAATTTTATGAAAAACTTTACCATATGTAGCCATCATATTGCCAGCGTGGAACATGCATCCACTTGCAGTACAAAAAAGTAACAACGTGGCAATAATTACACCATATAAAAGCAAAAAATTTAAAGCATTTTTCCCAATGTAATCTATGCTATCACGTATGTTAAAACGCAATGACAAATCGCTTTGCGTTGCAAAATGAGGTAGCAAGAAAGGCATAACCATTAGAAAAAACGTGATAGTTATCAAACAACTTAAAAATACCCCGATTGAAGGAATCCAAAAAGTTGCAAAAGCAAACGCCAAGGCAACAAAAACAGGGAGGCAAAGAACGCCACCACGCAAAACTGACGCGCGAAAATTATCAAGCGACGCAAAAGGATTGATGCTGTCGCTGCGGAAATTCTCGGCAATTTGCATTAGTGCGGCAAGCGAATATGCCCAGCCAATAATTGGTATCGCAAAGCCCAGCGCAATTTTTGCCAACGGCAAAAGTGGGGTTTTGTGCCGCACAGGTACTGCAAGAGCCGCAAGTATTTCGAATTTAGTCATCACTCACCTCGAATAATTTTAGGCAAATTATCAGGCAAAATATGCGCGTTTTTTTTTTCTGCAATCTTTTTGTCATTGTGTTTTGTATCTTTGAAAGTATTTGTAATTCAAGTAATTACGTGCATAATGCAATATGTTATCTGCTCAGTCTTGCGAAACGATGGCAATGTGGCTTTCGCTGTGCCTGGGCATTTGAAATTTTACAATAAAGTTTTCGCAGCTTAACATCTCATTCACAGCACGGTTTCGACAAAAATTTTTCGTTTTACCATTCTCCAACTGGTGCTTTACAAGACTGTCAGGAGAGTGTTGTCATTGTAACTTATTAACAGTCAAATGATTAGCAGTGTTCTTTCATTGTTTTGCAAAAATTTCACGGAAAAAATCAAATCTCGCGATCTGCAATCACAAACCTCAATTCCCAGTAAAAAAGTAATCGACCCACTATTTTTGTTGCAATGTGAAGTTTATGAATTGCGAGCGCCGTTCAGCTTTTTTCCAACACACTAATCTCACGACACACAACTGCGAAAAATCAATGTCGCCAATGCCTAAATCACTCAACGCCTTGACACAGTCTTGTGTTTTGGGAAAAACAGGCTATATTAAAAGCAACTTTAGGAGGTCGGAGATGAAATACCTTGCATGCGCGTTCGTTTTGGTGGCAACGGTTGTGTTTGCGAAACCATTTAATTATCAAGGCAAAATCACAGATGCTTCGGGTGTGGCACTTGTCGGCAATTACGATATTGCACTTTCTGTTTGGAATGCGGCTTCAGGTGGAGTTTTGGCTGATGCCGATACTTTACACGCGATTGCTGTTGAACGCGGTCTTTTTTCGGCAAATTTCGATTTGGAACTGGCAGATTCGCTTGCAAATCGGGTTCTTTGGACAGAAGTTTCTTTTTTTGCAGAAGGTAGCTGGCAGACGCTTACTCCGCGAACGAAGCTCACATATTCACCATTTTCGATTTTTGCGCAACACGCTATAAAAGCCGATACTGCAACGTTTTCACGCGAATGCTTTCGAAATTTGGTCACTGTAGCGCATGCTGGCGGTGATTTTACAACTATTGCCGACGCAATGAGTTACGTTGCCACTGAGGGCGGTTCTACGTGGACAGTACTTGTTTTGCCGGGCGCATATTACGAAACGCGAAACTTTACTGTGCCCGCCTATGTGGAGCTGCAAGGTTCAGGCGCAAATGCAACATCCGTTTTTTTGCAGGGACACACCGTAACTTTAAACGGACGCGCGCTCATGAGCAATATTCAATTCAACTCGGGCACGGTGCAACTGCGCAATAACAATGTCCTTACACTCTGCTCGTTCGATACCACTGTTGTGCAAGTTTTGACCGGTTACAATAACTATTTTTCGCGTTGCGCTTTTCAGGGCGATGCCGCAACTTATGATTGTGTTGTGTTGCAAAATGCTTCTACCGGCTGCATAATGACCGGCTGCGGAGCTTATAATTGCCGCCGACTTGTTTATTCTACTCAAACATTTGCCGTAACGATACTTAACGATATTATTACCGCAGGTCTCACCGAGGCAGTTCGCCTTACAGGTATGGGTTCGCAGGCTGTAATTCACTCATCACCCGTATTAGGTTCCACAGTTTACGTGGGTGCACTTGGCGCTGTAAACATCGATGCCACAACATATTCCACAATTGGCGCCACAGGTCTTACGGGAAGTGCCACAGTTCAGCTTCTCGATGCTGCTGCTTTTGTCGGTTACAACAATACTGCAAGCGGTCTTGCCGCCCAAACTGTTCAAGCTGCTCTTGATGAGCTCGCGGCAGGTAGCAGCGCCGGTTTTGAGAATGATTTTGTGCAAAATCAAAACACTACGCGTCAAGATGCCTCATTTTGGATTAGCGATTCGGGCATTTTTGGCGGCAATGCCCACGTTGATACGTTGTACCGAGAGGGTTTCAATAGCGTAACTGCACCCGCAGGTTGGACAGTGGACAATCTCTATTCGGCACTTGGCGGCGACCCTGTTTCGTTAACTTTTGTTCTCACAAGCACATATCCGTCTGGTATCGTTCCTGTTGAAGGCACACGCATGGCGGTTTTCAATTCGCATTATTCAGCAGCAACAAGCACCGCCGACCTTCATCAAACCACACCATTTTCTGCAACTGGCAAAAACTCACTAACCGTGAATTTCAACTATTATCACACTGCAAACCCACTCGAACTCGATACACTCATCGTGAAATTTTCCACAAATGGCACAGTTTGGGTGCCTGTCGAAACACTTGTAACTTACAGCACAACAGCAGGTTGGAAACCTTATAGCATTACACTACCCGCTTCTGCCGACAATGCTGCGAACGTATATTTGCGCTTCTGTTTTGTTTCGGCGCACGGTGCCGACCAGCATTTGGACAATCTTGTCGTTACAGGAAAATCTGGTATTGACCACGCGCGAGTGGAAATTTTTGACGGTAATGTCATTGCCGAACACAAGGTTGTTGCGCCAAACGTGGTATCTACCATAACGTTGCGACAAGGCACATACCACATGGACAACATCGCGCACGCGATTTTACCGGAATGTGGTGCCATATTTCGAGGCACTGATTTCTCATTTAACGGCGAAGTTGAGATAAAACTTGTTATTCGCATCACCGATTTTGCAGGCAACTTTCTTTTCTCGCTTGGTGCAAAAACTGCTGCCGCAACAATTTTCCCTATCACCGATGCGGACAGCTGGTTTTTTGAGGATCTTGGTGGTGCGTGGGCATTTACTTCTGGTTGGGTGCGCTGGAATTCGGGCGACACACTTCGGCAAATCGACCTGTACGGCAGAAGCGATGGTCATGTAGATTTCGATAATGCCTATATGCTCGTTCGTGCACACCAATAAACAACCTGTCAGAAATATGACGTGAAAGTATTGCGGCGCCTTTGAGAAAATCCAGACTGCTTGAAAAGTATTGCGACTGCGATTTTTTCTGATTGAATTGCGAATCTCGTTGAAACGCAAGGCTTTTCTGGTATCGGAAAAAAGCTGGAACTGTGAGCATCGCTTCTGGTATTTGCAAAATTGCAAGCCCGATGTCGCTTATAATGCTTTACATGTCCAAAGTTGGCTATTTGTTAAGCTTATAACTATCAAGGTTTTACACAATGTGCATACTCAATTTTCTCATTGCAATGTTGCCTGGCATTCTTTGGATGACTTTTGTTTACAAGAGTGACAAGTTCGAACCCGAGCCTTTAACAAAAGTAATTTTCGTGTTTGCGATGGGCGCCGTGTCGGTTTTGGCGGCACTTGTGATAGAACTGGGTATTGTTGCGATTTTTGGTGCAAGCAGTATGAGCGACGCGCAATCGCTTTGGGAGCTGGCTTTTCATTCGTGGATAGTTGCTGGCGTGGTTGAGGAAGTTGTAAAATTTTGTACGATGGTGTTTTTTGCGTATTTTGCCAAAGATTTTAGCGAACCACTCGATGGCATTGTATATTCTTCGGCAGTGGCGCTGGGTTTTGCCTCTCTCGAAAATTTCCTTTACATGGAGCAATACGGCACAAACGTAATTTTCATTCGCGCTGCGTTTTCTACTGCGGGGCACCTTCTTTTCTCTGCGATGTGGGGTTATGCTCTCGGGCGCGGCAAATTCGCTCATAAATTGGCAAAACGCCTTGTAATAACAGGACTTGCGCTTTCGGCTGTGCTGCATGGGCTATATAATTTTCTGCTCATGTCGCCATCCTTTTACGATGACAACTTACGTGCGTTTGGGTTTGCGATTTTCTTGGCAGCATTTGGTGGCATGTGGATAATATTTTTGCGAAAACTGCATCGTGCGCAGGCTTTATCGGCTTCGTTGGCGGCAGCGCATTCATCTTGCCCGCCAGCAGATGAAGACCAATAACGTGGCAATTGCGTACCAACTAAATCGGTTAATGGGTTTCTAAAAACCTGTGAGCTATCAATATTCCCCAAATCTCGGCATCAGCATTTGAAAGTCACACATTGGCAAAAACCTTTGTGTCCAACGCCTTCAAAGCGAGTTCGCTTGTGATGTATTGCAAGAAACGTGAACGACTAATCAACTGTGGATAAGTGCAGCACTGAAAATTTGCCATACTTTTGCAAGTGCCGTTTACTTAAGTATTTTCGCAAAGCAGGCAATGTTGCAGGGAAAGTCGCCATTAGCCTAAGGCATTGGACTTTATGCTGGCATCAGAGGTCGAGGACGAAACTGGCGCGAACAACATTGTTCGCATTTTCAAAAGTGAGCATATGACGTGTAACAGCTTTGACTTCGGTGAAAAATTTGTGCCTTTCGCGCTCAAAAAATTCGCCCTGTGCTCGAACGACAATAGATAAATCGCTGGTAAAAGAAACCTGCAAGTCGGCAAGGAGAAAACGTTCGTATAAAATGAGTTGCACAAGTTCGGCTAAAAAATCGTGCAACAGCTCCGCCGCGTCGTATGTGTTGATGATAAATAGACGTTCAGTGAGGGGCAAAACCAAGTTGCGGGCATATAATATATCTGCAAGACATTCAAATGATTCACGCAATACCGCCTCGCGCGTGGGTGCCTCGATAATAAATCCTATGTCTGCTGTAAGGTCAAGTATTTGATGCATCAGAACTTATGCGCAGTGTTGTAGGAAGTGTATTCTTCGCCGAAAATGCGTGTGTTCATTTTTTCTTCTACAATTGCACGCCAAATGTGCAAAGGCAAAACAACTGCCAGTGAAAACACAAGCGCCGGTATCGATGCTAAAGCAATCGAAAAGCCGATGTAAAACACCACCGTACCCCAGTATTGAGGGTGCTTAGTGATTTTGTAAATGCCTGTGGTGATTAGCTTTTCGGGTGCATGGCGTTCACGTTTTTTGCCGGGGCTTAGGATAAAGCGCGCGCAAGTGGTAAGTGGATCGATGTCCACGCTTTCGTGCCCGAGCGTTTTGCGCCCTTTATACCATAGCCACCAACCAAACAAAAATACCACCAAACCCACTCGGCGTATCCAAACATTTTCAAATGAACTGTTGTAATCGTAGCCCATGGTTAGCGCTATAACCACAAAACACAAGATATATGAAATCAAAGTTATCCAATAGGAAAGCACATAGGCTTTGTCGAGTTTGAAGCCGCTCATTCTAAACTCCTGTTTTTCAAAAAGTTGAAGAAGTTGTAGCCAAAAATCCCTGCAATAGTAGTGCTGTCGAAACCGCGTGCTGCAAATTTTTCGCGCAGCGACGCAAAAACACTGATATCCGACATATCGAAAGGTAAGCATTCTACACCATCGAAGTCGGAGCCAAGCGCTACAGCGTTTTCGCCCGCAGCATAGATAACAGCTTCGACGTGGTCAATGATTTTTTCGACGCTCACGTCCTGTTTTTTTTGCGTG
>CAYUDB010000087.1:0-10982 GCA_964443405.1 uncultured bacterium
GTGCGCATCGGCAGCATGACCGTGACCACCGGTTTGGCATCGGAGCTTGTATGGGTAACAGTTAGCGATTCATTGGTTACAATAATGCCGCCAATGGGTTACTATTACGACGGCAACATTGTCGTCATGCGCATGTATTCTGCAGACGAATGCCCATTTATGGACACACTCGAAGCATCTTTTGCAGTTGACGCCATGCCGCCAACCATTGTTCGCACATATCCTGCAATGGGTGAGCTTTTCGGTGATACTATTTTCGACATAGGCGTTGTGGCACTTGATGCAGGTGCTGGCATTTGGTATGAGCACGGCACATCTCTCGCCGAATGGCTTGGACTGTGCGAAGATGTGGCAACTTATATCACATATTCCGTAAACGATTTTGAAATTTTCACCGATACAACTTGGGGCGCGCTATCAACTTCCATCGAAGTTGACCCGGGCGACAGTATTCGCGCATGTGTGCACATTGTCGATAAAATTCGACACATCGACTGTGCGTGCTGCCCGAATGCCACAGATTTTTGCTGGGATTTCAAAGTAAATTTGCCGCCGCGACGTCCGAACCTCATAGCGCCCAATGCTGACACTATCATTGCCGATACTCCCGACCAGTTTACGTTCTACATTCCATCCGACCCTGATGATGATTCGCTGTTCTTCCGTGTAGAAATCGATGCGGATGGCGATTTCATCGAGGGTGGCATCGACTATGTTTTCGAATCGTGGTCAAGCCCTGCGTTATTTTCACCTGCACAACCTGTGCCCGATAGTTCTGGTATTTGCACGTTTACGCCAGGTGCTGCATTCGACCTTGCAGATGGCGATTGGTATTGGCGCGTAAAAGCTTACGACCGCAACGCTTTTAGCTTGCCCTCGCAGGCGCGCCATCTAAAAATCGACAGACGCCCGCCTGTAACACGAATTACATATCCGTCGCATCTGGCGCACTATTCTACACTTGGCACAGTGCACATAACTGGTGTGGCAGAATACACAACCGCAACACTCACAAACGTACAAATATCTTTCGACGGCGGTGGCACCTGGACGACCTTGCCTGTTACACTCACCGAGCCAGGCTTCTATTCCTTCACAACCACCTGGACTCCACCTTCGGCACGCACCTACACCATAAAAACTCGCGGTTTGTGCGCCACTACTGGTGCCACGGAAAGCACATTCGAGCTTGGGCGCAACCAAATCGATGTTACGTTTGTTCCCGCATCTGGTCCCGATATCGATATTCGTCCGGCGCATTTGGTTTATCGTTACGAGCGCTTGAATGGAATTGGCGGCGGTTTTGTTCCCGAAGGTCATGGTTCTGCACGTGCTATGGCGCCATACCCCGAGCACGCACTCGATTTTGCTCCAGGCGAGATGACCATAACCATCGATTATCCTGTGCCGAACGTTTATCAGGTTACCGACAGCTCTTTTGTAGTTGAGATGAACGGCGCAAAACCTTATGCAAAGCAAGGTGAACCTCTGCTTCCGCTTGAAGAACTTTCGATACTCTTGCCTCAAGGAATGCAAATAGCAAGCGTAACCGTTGCCGAACAACAAACCGAAGAGCTTGGTGGTAAATGGCTTCTCGACTTCGGCAAACCACCAATGCGCAATGCTGAGGAGTTTGGAGATCCCGTAATAGTCCCGCAGGCTAATAAAGATATCTATAGTTCGGCTAATCCGTTCCCCACGCAAAGCGTAGAAAAGTATTCCACGCAATTCCTTTGTGGATATGGTTGTGCGGTTTTTGCCCTGCGACCGGTTTACTATGTTCCAAATGAGGGGCGCATTGTTTACACCAAGCGCGTGGTTTTGCGCGTGCGCCTTGCCAGTGCCGACGAAACTCAAATCACAGCTTTCCGCGACAACGAATTTGACCGTCAACGAGTTGAGCGCATTGTCGAGAACCCCGATTTCACGCAAACCTATTCAAAGGCGAACGGTGGCGCAAAAAGCACAACATCCGATTACCCTGGCTGGCTAAGTCCAGATAGCTCTTTCGAATACGTGATAATCACAGCGCCACGTTTTACGTCAACGTTTGCACCACTTATCGCGTGGAAAAAACATCGTGGCATAAGCGCAAAAATCGTCTCCACGTTCGACATTGGCTTGCACGGCACAGGCGTCGACATGCAAGAAAAAATCCGCAATTTCATAACCGAAGCATATCACGATTGGAAAACTAAATTTGTGCTTTTGGGCGGCGACGATGAAGCTATTGGCATACGGACGGTTTATGCGAGTGTTGGCTCGGTTGTCGAAGAGCACATGCCTTGCGATATGTATTTTTCTTGTCTCGACGGCAGTTGGAACGCAGATGCCGACACAATTTGGGGCGAAATAACTGACGGTGTCGATGGCGGCGATATAGACTGGCTTGCAGAAGTGTTTGTGGGACGATGCCCTGCAGACACCGAAGCGGAAGTATCGAATTTCATAAACAAAATTATCGCTTACGAATCGAACCCCACGGCACCCTATCTTTCGACAACAGTTATGGCGGGTGAATACCTATGGACATCCGATTGTGGTTCGAGCTATGGCGACGAAAGCCTCGATTTGCTCGCACCGTTCTTACCCGAAACCTGGTCGGTTAATAGACTTTACGGCAGACTTGGCACATTCACAACACCCGCGGTTATAGCTGCTATGAATAGCGGGCGCCACCTTTTCAATCATCTGGGGCACGCTTCTTATCTCTCGGTTATGGGCATGAACGCGGCAACAATAAACGCACTCACAAACACCGAATACTTTTTGCTCTACTCGCAAGGTTGCCACGTAAATGCGTTCGATAATGTGCATTCGGGAGTTACCGATGCAGTTGGTGAGCATTTTGTTACAAGCGCACATGGTGCTTTTGGAGTTGTGGGCAATGCCCGATACGGCTGGGGTTTCTACTGTGAACCAAACGGTCCTTCGAACAAGTTTCACATCGAGTTTTTGCGCGGCATCTTCGATTACGACGTGCGAAGCATCGGTGAAGCGAACGCCTACTCGAAGGAAATGCGTCTGTCGTTCTTGGGCTACTACTACACCGAACGTTGGGTTTCGATGGGACTTACACTTTTGGGCGACCCCGAAACACCACTCGCCACACCATCGGGCGCACAACGCGTTGTCGTCAAAAATGTCGGCACAACATCACTTCATGTTTCGAACATAACTGGTCGTAGCACGGCAGTTTCGGCGTACCCAGATACATTTACACTCGCAGCGGGCGAAAGCACTTTCGTAACTGTATCGATCGTTTCATCGAGCTTGCCCGAGGGCACAACTGCCGAAACCTTGCTCTTTGTGAGCAACGACCCAGATGAACCAACAGCACCGCTCATCATCGATTTCGACATACGTGGTTCGGCATATCGCACAGGAGAAATCCCACCAATTGTAGAATCGCTTGAGCTTTCAACAAATTACGTTTTGCAGGGCACAAGAACTCTTGTTACTCTTCGTGGGCGCGGCTACGATCCAGATGGTTACCTCACATCCTACAACTGGACAGGCACTTTGCCCGAGCGACCAGCACTTTCCGAAACGCTCGCCTTCTTCTTCTACGGCACCGACTCGGCAATAACCATCGACCCTGATACTCTAGCGCCTGGCACATACATCATCGTTTTTGCCGTCCGTGACGATAACGGCAACTGGTCTTCTCAATGGACCGACACCTTAGTCATCGAAGGCAACATGGTGTACATCCGCGTGGAACGAGGTTCGGGTGGCGCTCCGGTTTTGAACTTTGAGGCATTAACTCGCGGAGCAATAATTAGTTCTGTGAATGCCGATTCGCTTGCTGTGCGCAATGCTGGAAACTGCCGAGTAAACACTCAACTCATGCTTTCGAACTGGGATGCAGGGCATTTTAAAGTTCGCGACAGTGTTTGTTACGAATGTTTTTACATCAAAGCGCTGATGACCACGTCGCGTTCGGCACCTACACCCGGCTCATACGCGACGACGGATGCAGTGTTACCGCTCACATTTGTCGCAGCAGACAAAACACACTATGGCGACGCCGGGCAAAAGATGGCTTCGGGGCAAAGCACATATTTGTGGTTCCAAACGCGCACGCCGCCCTATTTCTCATCCACTCTTCTCGACGCAAAAATTGTCATCAAAGCCCGTCGTCACGTCGAATAGGTGCCGGTGCCAGTGGGCACCTTTAGATGTGGCTACGGTGCCGTTGGCACTTTTAGATGTGGCTACGCCACCTGCTTTCGGCGAGATGAGCTGTTAAGTAAAAAACCAAATTCCGAGAGCTTTCGCTCACAAAAAACCACCAAGACCTTCACTTGGTGGTTTCGATTACTGCCGAAAATCTCATCCAGACCAGGTGCCAGTGCCAGTGGGCACCTTTAGATGTGGCTACGCCACCTGCTTTCGGCGAGATGAGCTGTTAAGTGAAAAAGCAAATTTCGAGAGCGTTCGCTCACAAAAAAACCACCAAGACCTTCACTTGGTGGTTTATCATGTTACGAACAAATCATGCGCACAAAAGGCACACTTGACAGAGTCTATTGCTGAGCTATCTTTCGGGGTGAAAATAATCGTGCAAAAATATGGCGGCAAGTCTGTTGGCACAATTGAGCGCATCGAAAGCGTGGCAGCAGACATTGTAGCGCGGCACAGCGGTGGCGAACGACTTGTGATTGTCGTTTCGGCAATGGCGAACACCACCGATCAACTCATTGCAGAGGCAAAGCAAATATCGCCAAAACCACCCGAACGTGAACTGGATATGTTACTTTCAGCAGGTGAGCGAATTTCTATGGCGCTGTTATCTATCGCCATCTGCAAACTCGGCGCCCCCGCAATTTCATTCACAGGCTCGCAATCGGGCATCATCACTGATGATCTTCACAGCCGCGCACGTATTGTCGAAATTCGCGCCACGCGCATAATCGAAGAGCTGCACAAGGGCAAAATAGTTATCGTTGCGGGCTTTCAGGGCGTTTCAGCGCGACGCGAGATAACCACTCTTGGGCGCGGTGGCTCCGACACAACAGCTGTCGCACTCGCCTGTGCGCTCGGTGCCGAACGATGCGAAATCTACTCCGATGTGGACGGCTTTTATTCTGCCGATCCCAAGGCGATTTCTACAGCTAAGTTCTACTCCAACATAGACTTTGATCAGTTATTTTTCACCACTTTCTATGGTTCAAAAGTTGTGCATCCGCGTGCAGTGGAGCTGGCGAAAACATTCTCGATGCCACTTTATCTGGCATCATCCATTAACAAAGGCAGGTACACGATGGTTCAAAGCTTTGCAATGGAAGGCACACAATTCTCGGCAATTAGCGTAAATGCCCAAATTGTTTGGGTTTCGGTCGAACTAAAAAGCTCAGCCGTGCCTGAATTTTTCGCACAGCTCGAGAAAACGCGCACGCCTGTGGCAAATACTTCGCTTGTTGGTAGCGGAGAGCGCGTTGAAATCTGCTTTTGGGCGCAAGATGTTTTTGCACAAGAGATTACATGCGCGCTTGATGTTGTCAATGCACGAATTTTGGTATTTTGCAATGCGGCAGTAGTGGCAATATCGGGGCATGGAATTGCCGACAGTGCAGAGAGTTGCGCAAAATTTTTCGATTGCGCACGCAGTTTTACCGAGCAGATTTTCTATGCGGGTGTGGGAGAAAGTGGGATTTTTGCAGTGTGCGCACAAGAGCTGGCGACGGAATTTGGCACCATTTTACATCAGAAGCTTCTTAAAGGATAATCGATTGATTTATAATCTTTTAGCTTTGCATACTATTGCAAGAATAATGATTATGATCGTGTGCAGTTCTTTTCGGAAAACTCAGTTCTGCGAAATTTCAGTTTTTTAAAACGCTTGCTTCAATAAAATTGATCTTTCGCAATTTTGTTATAATTTTTGCTGAAGAAATTTGAATTTCACGAAATTGCGTAAAATTTTCGGAGATACAAAATGCGTGATCTAATTATATCACGAATTCGTGATACTTTTGAGAATGACACAAATACGTTAGCTTTTTGGCAAGCTGGTTCTGCGGCATTTGGACGATGCGACGAATTTTCCGATCTTGATCTGCAGCTTTTAGTTTCGGACGACTATCTTGGCACCGCCATTGAAAAATTGGAGCGTACATTATTGGACATTGCGCCATTTGAGGTACGTTTTGAGTTGCCTCAGCCTACTTCTCACGGTTTTTGGCAATGTTTCTATCGTTTGGCGAACGCACCGAAGTTTCTTTTTATCGACGTCGTCATTTTGAAGGAAAGTGCTACAGATTTATTTACACAAGAAGAAATACATGGTAAACAAGTAATTTTTTTCGACAGAACTTCGCGCATTGGTAATGAAAAAGTTGCAGCGGATTTTATCGAAAATAACCGGAAAAAGCGTTTATATATGCTTGAAGGATATGTTCAAGTTTTTGCTACTTTTGTTGAAAAAGAGTTGTTGCGCCATCGCAACACCGATGCCATACACTGCTATTTCAATGCCCTTTTGCGCCCGCTCATCGAAAGCTTGCGCCTGCTCTACGATCCATTTCGTTTCGATTTTGGTGGGCGCTATTTGCAGTATTGCTTACCACCGGAAGAGTATAAGCGTCTTGAGGTTTTGCATTTCGTAGCCTCACCGGAAGATCTTACTGAAAAATCACGCGAAGCTTACTCTTGGCTCGTAGAAAACGTTGAACGTCTGCGACAATTGAGCTAAGTTTCATTTGGCATCGGCACTATGACACACTACTGATTTTCCTAGTTTTGTGAAGCAGTTTCGAGGCTTGTAAGTGTTGAAAAATCTCCACTCGACACAGATTTTTGCAAACAAAAAAGTAGTTTTACTATACTTGCAACGCACAGTCACATAAAAGAGGCATAGGAAGTTTTCGCTTGCACTGGGGCAAGAATGCAGTATTTTACGCGCATGAATGCACAACATGTGGATATATATTGTTTTACGGGCACAGGGAATAGTTTGCGCGTTGCGCGTGCAGCTGCAGATGTTTTCGAGCAAGCGGGACGGAACGCACGCGTTTTACCAATGGAACTTGTTGATCCAAAAACGATTAGCACTGATCATGCAATCGGTTTAGTTTTTCCCATTTACGTCCTAACCGCACCGCCACTTGTGTGGGATTTTGTGCGGCAACTGCCGAGAGCTGACGGAACGGAAATATTTGTAATCGATACACTCGGTTCTTTTTCGGGCGCAGTATTAGGACCGCTAAAGTCTTTTTTGGCACGCCAGGGATATAACCCACTGGGAGCCATAGAAATACGTATGCCCGAAAACATGTATAGTGTTTTGTCAAGAGAAAAAGTCGAGCCACTTGCCGAAAGGGGTTTGGCAAAAGCACGCATCTTTGCGCAGAAACTACACGCCGGCACCGCAACTTGGCAACGCATTTCGCCTCTAACAGCAGGTTTTGTGCGCACGGTTATTTTACCTGTTTCACGCTGGTTTTTCCGTCACTATTCGAAACGTTTCCGTGTCGATGCCACAAAGTGCACGGGCTGCGCACTTTGCCAGACAATTTGTCCAACTAAAAGCATAGCAATGACAGCCCAACATATTGCAAATCATAATCTTACCTCTAGATGCACCCTATGTATGCGCTGCATTTCTTTTTGTCCAACCAGAGCAATAACGATGGATACTTCATCTCGTGGAACATACACCGCCATCGACACTCAGGAGTTTGTTGCGTGGTTGAAAACCTAGGGCAACTAGGCATGGTGTGCCATTAGCCGTTGCGTTACAGCTATGCCGCAATAGCATGAGCGCCGTAAAATATTAACGCAACATTATTAGATGAAAAAAGATATTACTTTTCTAAAAAATACAGTGAAATACAGATATTAACTATGTAGTTCTTAGTTTCACTTACAGATGAACTTGGGGGACAGATGTTTTCAAAAATTGCTGAAGCACTTAAGAAAACCCAACAAAAGATAGCAAAAGCCATTCGCAGCATATTGCCCTTCGGAAAAAAGCTTTCAGCGAGCGATATTGATTATCTTGAAGAAGTGCTTATTTCTGCGGATGTTGGTTTTGAAACCACCACAGAAATCATCGATGAGTTAAAAAAGCGGCTCAAAGAAGGTGAAATTTCGGGTGAAGATGCTCTTACAATTTTAAAGAACCACTTGTTAGAAATATTAGGTGATTGCCCGCCTATTACAGTTACTAGCGCAAAACCGCATGTCATTTTTTTAATTGGCGTAAACGGAACCGGCAAAACCACCACAATTGGCAAACTTGCACATCGCTACAAAGCACTGGGCAAAACCGTGTTAGTTGCTGCTGGTGATACATTTAGGGCAGCTGCTGGTGAACAGCTCGAAGTTTGGGCGCAGCGAGCCGGGGTGGAGATTTTTACATCGACACAGACGACTGATCCTGCAGCGTTACTTTTTGATGCTATCAAATATGGATGCGCAAAAAATTACGATATTATCGTTTGCGATACCGCTGGTAGATTGCACACAAAGAAAAATCTCATGGAAGAACTACGCAAGATCGATCGTGTGGCGCATAAAGCAATGCCTGAAGGCGCAAAACACGACACTTTTATCGTCGTTGATGCTTCTACAGGACAGAATGGGCTTACTCAGGCAGAAATGTTTAATGACGCCATACCTCTTACTGGAATTATACTTACAAAGCTTGATGGTACAGCTAAAGGTGGAATAGCGGTTGCTATTCGACGCAACTTGCGCGTGCCAATTCGAGCTGTTGGAATTGGCGAAAAAATCGAAGATCTAATCGACTTTAATCCTGTCGATTATGTGCGCTCGCTAATAGAACTTGAAGAAAATTAATAAGTTACGAGTTTTGCGTTTCACGCCGAAATTATGCAATTTCGAGTGCAAAAAAAAGCAGACTATTGTAGTCGTGCCAAAAGGAAAGTAGTTTAAAAGCATCTGGACGCGTTTTCTTTTTGGTGATACCTAAGTTAAGTAATGCATATTATAGTAAATTTAATGTTTTGTGTGCACCTCAGCACATGTTTTAAAAATCTACGCATCAGATATATGGTTTCAAATTAAAACTGAGGTTTCAATTGCAAAAATACAATCTACTGGACTTAGATTCGCTTCTGCCACGTGATTTTGACGATGATATGCGAGCACGAGCAAAAACGATTTTTTTTAAAAAGCTGTCAAGGTGCATGCATGTTTTTTTTGGCGGAAAAATGCAAACACTTCCGAAGGTTGGAATTTGGGACGCAGGTTGGTTTAACGTGTGGTACACTCCGGGTGTTAGTGCAATTTCGACTGCTATCCGAGATGATGTAAACTCGTCATTTGATTTCTCAGCGCGCGGCAATTTGGTCGGCATTGTAACTGATTCTACGCGCGTGCTCGGTGATGGCGATGTGAAGCCGGAGGGCGGCATCGGCGTAATGGAAGGTAAAGCATTATTGATGAAATATTTAGCCGGAATAGATGCGGTTTCGCTATGTGTGAATAATCGAGCTCCAAATGGTGTGCCGATTCCCGAAAAACTCATTGATTTTGTGCAAATGATTAGTCCATCTTTTGGCGCAATAAACTTAGAAGATATATCGCAACCGAATTGTTTTTTTATTCTTGATGAGCTTAGGAGAACATCTAACATCCCAGTTTGGCACGATGATGCGCAAGGCACTGCATGCGTTACACTTGCGGCGCTGATCAATGCACTGTTGCTTGCTGGTAAAAATATATCTAACGTAAAAATTGTTCTTTTGGGCGCCGGAGCAGCGAACACAACAATCGCAACATTTTTGCTACAGTTTGGCGCAGATCCTGCGCGAATGATAATCCTTGATATAAATGGCGGATTGCATAGCGATCGTTTTGATATTGCGGAAGCACCGTATTGCGAAAGGAAATGGACATTATGTAATGAAACTAACCCATTTAAAATTAATAGCTTATCTGAAGCAATTATTGGTGCAGACGTATTAATTGCTCTTTCTCAGCCGGGTCCAAATGTTATTGCGGCGGAGCATGTTGCGGCAATGAATAAGAACGCAATAGTGTTTGCTTGCGCAAATCCTGTGCCGGAAATCTATCCCCATACAGCGCACGCGGCTGGAGCTTTTATAGTGGCAACAGGGCGCGGAGATTTTAAAAACCAAGTCAATAATTCCCTTGGCTTTCCCGGCATTCTGAAAGGTGCACTTGCGGTGCGTTCTACTCAAATTTCAGATGCTATGGCTCTCGCGGCGGCTCAGGAACTTGCCGTTTTTGCGCAGAACCGCGGCATAACGCCGGACAACATCATTCCTACCATGGATGAAACCGATGTTTTCCCTCGTGAAGCTGCGGCAGTTGCGGCAAAGGCGATGCAAGAGGGACTTGCAAGAAAAATCTGTGATCCACAAGTGGTTCTTGAGGCTACAAAAGCTGATATTCTCCGCACACGTGCCATAATTGAGAGCATGATGGCACAAAATTTTATCGAGAAACCTAATCCTGAGTTGATAGAAACAGTTCTGCAGCAAACTATTTCGGAAATTCGCACTGCTTCTAAGTAAAAGTATCATACACTTTTTATAATTCACTCGCATCGAATAAGTTAGCGTTCGTTGCGAAAGTTTTTTTGTTCGTAGAATTTCATCAGGGTTGGATCAAAAGTAAAGAAGCTCTGACAAAAAATAATTTCGTTACATTTAAAAATTATAATGCACCAGCAAAAAGTGATAATTAAACAAAAAAAATCATTCTAGTAGTATAAAATTTATGTTTTTCTGCATAAATAAATAGAAATATTCCAATAAAATGCATGTTTTAATCAGTAAAATTTCAATTGTACCAAATAAATTTAGAAGTGCTATTGAACAAAAACATATCTGCGCCATACAACACTTATTTTTCTTCAAAAAATTATATACAGTAACACTTCAGAAACAAGTTTTCACTAGTAAAATATCATTCTGCTTCATACAGAAATCAAAAATTGCTGATCAAAAATGATCCTACTCTCTACAAAAATGATTCTTGCTCATAAA
>CAYUDB010000088.1:0-10766 GCA_964443405.1 uncultured bacterium
ACTGTAACCGGCGATGACGGCAATGTCGGTCTTGCCACGTCCACGCATATCCGCCGCAACAATGCCACAGTAACCGAAGCAAACTGGGGCACATCAGTTAATATCACAGGTGTTCCAACTCCCGCAGCACCCGGCACTCGCCAGTCAATGTGGGTCGAAGGTTTGACACCCACGTCCACGTATTATTTTGGCTTAAAAGTTGCCGATGAAGTGCCAAACTATAGCACACTTTCAAATATTGTCGCAGCCACTTTGCCCGCCTCGCCCGATACGACAGCTCCAGCGGATTTTACTGTGCGAGCCGAATCTCTCCGTTGTGTTGCGGCGCGCATCGCATGGAATGCCACAGGTGATGATGGCAATGTTGGCACTGCTAACCGCTACGAGTTCCGTTACGCGACATTTGCGCTTACTGCCGCAAATTTTGCCACAGGAACACTTTGTACCGGTGTGCCAATACCGGCAGTGGCTGGCACTGCACAGAATTTTCAGCTCACCTCACTTTTACCATCGACACATTACTGGGTGGCAGCATATGCTTTCGATGAGGCTGGCAACCGTAGTGCTTTGGGCATTGTCGATTTCACAACACCTATTTGTAGCGATTCCATTCCACCAGCAGCAATAACCACAATAGGTTGCAGCGATTTCGGTCCCGATAGAATCCGCATAACCTGGACAGCTTCAGGCGACGATGGCATGACAGGCAATGCAGATAGATATGTTCTTCACTATTCCACAGCACCTTTCGACGAAGCACATCTTACGGGCACAACAGCTGTTCCTCTCGGCATGATACCCGGTGCACCGGGTTCTACCGAGCTTGCATGGATAGCTGGTCTTGCTCGTGCCACACAATATTTCTTTGTTATTTTCGCCTACGATGAGGCAGGTAACCGTTCGCCATTTGGTGCCGTTGGGCTTTGTGCCACAATGGGCATACAAGCACACTTGCCCGATTTCGAGATGGAAGAGGACGGACCCGATTTTCGTATTGGTGATTTCCGCGAAGTTTTCACGCCGGATGATATGGTTTTTTGGGCTACTGCCGGTGATGGAATCACTATCAGCTACAGACTCACAGGCAACGAAGTGTGGGCAGATTTAGCATCTGATTTTCACGGTACAACGCAGGTTATTTTCTGGGCACAACATGGTGCATTTTTAATATCGGACACAGCTTTGATAAACGTTACTACAGGCAATGACCCACCCGATTTCACAAATGCACCCACCGATACAATAGTCATTCCCGGTATAAGCTGGCAATTCGATTTCGATGCTACCGATGCAGACGGTGACCCATTGAGATTCTTCATAGCATCGGGTGCCGATAGCATGCGTATAGACCCAACTACTGGCGTATTTACTTGGAATGCACCAGCTTATCTTGGTGAAGGTCATTACAATATCACAGTTGCGGTCACCGATGGCGAAGACACAACACAACTTACTTTCCCGCTCAATATTACAAAAATCACCAATCCTGTCTTCGCGCCGATAAATCTTGTTGCATATTCGGGTTTTGCGGGCTGCATACCGCTTATTTGGGATGTTCCAACAGCTATTCTCACCGATTATCCGGTTGAAATAAGCGGATACGAAATTTTCCGCAGCACATCACATGATGTAGGTTTCACTTCAATTGGCACAACCGACCTAAACACTTTCTGCGATGTGGACATAATTTGTGGCAGAACCTATTACTATTATGTGCGTGCAAATTACACCATACCAGCAGGTCAAAGTGCCAACTCCAACGTCGCTTCGGGCATGTGCAACGACTCTGCAGGAAGAATTTACAGCGCATGGACTACCTTACCACCTTCTGTGGACGGTTATGGACTTGAAGGTTGTTGGTCCCACACAGCAACGGTGAACTTGGGTTCGGGCGCTGTTATGAAACTCGTGAACACAGCGGGCATGCTTTATGGCTTGATAAACTTCGATGAAGTTTTGCCCGAAGGTTTTGAGTTTTCACTTTTCTTCGACGACGATAACAGCGATTCATGGGACGCAGCACCTTCCGACGAGGGACGCATTTATTTCCGCAAATCTGCCACAGGAACTGTGGGATATTTTCAGCGTATAACGAATATTTCGGGTGTTACCACACTAGGTTCTGCATCACCTTACACACTAGGTTCTTCGCAATGGCGCGAAACACCTTCGACCACAACACTTGAATTTTCCATATCACTTGGAGATGCTCAACGTTTTGGCATATTCGCAGGCGACTCGACAAACTTTGCCATATGTGGCGCAACAGTTGCCGATACGGCTTTCAAATGGACGGCATCTACAGATTTTCTAACACCTTCTAGTTATGGCACTTTGCTTCTTGGTTCGCTCGGTGGTTCGCTCGATATTCACTCATACCCGAACTCACTTATACTGACACTTGCCACAGGCACTTCGGGTATGCTGCCGCTCAATATTGTCAACTTTGGCGATGTTGTTGGGTATTATCGTGTCGAGAGCCAGCCCGACTGGGTGCTCAGTGCACCATCTGAAGGGTTCCTTATTCCCAGTGAACCGAAACAGATAGTTGTCACCATCGATGCGCATCGACCTGTGGGCAATTATGTTGGCACAATACAGCTCTACACCACCGATCCTCACACGCCATATCGCAATGTGGAGGTCATACTTCACGTTGTGGCAGCCGATCCCGAAGACTATCTCGTGATAAACGTTCCTGCAGTAACATACTCCGATGCAGGTGACACTGTTTCTATACCGGTTTCTGCAGGCGAACTATATTCAAATTCCATAACCCGTGTGCGCTTTACATTGCAAACCAATGCGGTTATAGCAACTCCACTTTCGGTTTTGCGCGGCTCTACTTTGCCCACCGATTGGACAGTTACAGTTTCATCGATGACCACAAATAGCGTTGTTGTAGATTTGGCTGGCACAACACCTCTGACTACCAGTGGCGAAATAGCGCGTGTGAATTATGCGATAAATGCTACTTCACGTGAAGGCTTTGCTTCGGCACTTAATTTCTCGGCAACCACCATAAACTCCGGCACACCAAACGCAATAGTTGAGAACGGCATAATAGTTGTTGGCACACAAATACTTTCTTATTGGGCGGCAACACTTATGCTTATCGATCCATCTTCTGGTGCCATGCTCGATTCGGCGAGATTTGGTCTTCATTCACTTGCCAGCGACAATTTTGACCGTGTAATCGATCATCTCGATCCGCCGGCATTCCCAGCTGTGGGCAACATCTATTTTGTCTCTGCCGACCGTTATGAACTTACCCGCGACTTGCGCCGTCTTGGCGACAGAGCGCTTGTTTTTCCGCTCTACATTCACGACGATGGCTTATTGAAATGGGATGCGCGCAAAATATTCCCGGGCTGTTACATAGGCGATACACTCAGCATGAACGCCGAATCTACACTTGCTGTTTCTGCGGGCGATACTGTCAAAATCCACTTCCGTTACAACGACATGAATGTCGCACAAATTGAATTATTCCGTGGATGGAATTTAATATCCATGCCGTTTACCGATTCTGTGTCGGTTGCCACCGCACTTCCGCACGTAGTGGGTGGAGAGGCATGGTTCTTCGATCAAGTATATCGCACCTATAACGTTGCTACACGTTTTCGTGGCGGGCAAGGTTACTGGGTGTTTAATACACGGCACGATAAATATACAGTTTCGGGCGCACCGCTTTTTGAATATGAGTTGCACCTTATGCCTGGTTGGTATGTTATTGGTGCACCGATAGCGGGCTGTTCGTGGGCTATTCAAACTGCTACACCAGAGGACGCTATTGTCTGGACTATTTGCACGGGTTACGATTCTGAATTCTATCGTGCTTACACAGCCGATGTTCTCGAACCTGGTGTCGGTTATTGGATCTATGTTCTCGAACCGTGCGTGCTCAAAATTTCTTCGATTTATATTGACATGCACTAATTCGGCACTATATTATAACGATGTAACAAACAAGGAGGGGTGATGAAACCCGGTGCATACATGCTCATAAACACAGCCACAGGCGAAGAAATTAATGTCGTCAAAGAGCTGCGCAAACTTGCAGGCGTTCAAAATGCGCGCGTGGTTACTGGTTTGCACGATGTGATATGCTTCGTCGATGCCGAAAACATGGACGCTCTTAAAAATGAAATAATTGGTGCAATTCGCCATATACCCGGTATAACGCGCACGGTAACGTGCTTTGCCTTCAACGGCGAAGAATAAACCTTTCGCGAGTTCTGCTATATGCGGGGAAGTCGAAAGGCTTCCCCATTTTTTTTGTTTAAAAGTGTTTGTTGTGGATTTCGTTTTCAATTGTGTTGGAATCCACTTGCATAAACAAATCAATAGTCTAATTTTTTTCGCAAACAGAAGAGGAGAAAAATGAAAATCGTTTTGCCCGATGGAAACTTTTTGGATATGTCCGAGAACTCCACACCTTTTGACGTGGCTAAAAAGATTTCCGAAAGACTTGCCAAAGAGGCACTCATAGCCGTTGTGGACGGCGAACTTTGGGATATGAACCGCGTTTTGCCTTCGAAAGAAAATGGCGTGCAAATCGCACTCAAAAAATTCGATGATCCCGAAGGGAAGCAAGTGTTTTGGCATTCCACAGCGCACATAATGGCACATGCGGTGAAAGATGTTTTTCCAAATGTAAAAATCGCTATTGGTCCTGCCATTGAAGAGGGTTTTTATTACGATTACGACAAAGCCGAACCATTTACACCCGAAGATCTCACAAAAATCGAACAGCGCATGTCTGAGATCATCGATAAAAGTTATAAGTTCAATCGCTGCGATCTCAGCCGTGAAGAGGCACGAAAAATCTTTGCCGATTGTGGCGAATGCTACAAACTTGAGCTTCTCGATGCCATACCCGAAGGCGAACAGGTGTCGTAATACACACTTGGCGAATTCACCGATCTCTGCCGTGGTCCACATATCCCCGACGCTTCGGCTATTAAATATTTCAAGCTAATAGCCGTTGCAGGTGCCTACTGGCGCGGAGACGAACATAACAAAATGCTTCAACGCATTTACGGTGTTTCGTACCCCAAAAAAGCTTTACTCGACGATTATATCCAAAGGCGCGAAGAAGCTGAAAGACGTGATCATCGTCGTTTGGGCAAAGAGCTCGACCTGTTTGTCATCGACAACGAAATAGGACCTGGGCTTATACTCTGGACTCCACGTGGTGGAGCGATTCGTGAGCAGGTGGAAAACTTTTGGCGCACACAACACCGCAGAAACGGTTATGAACTTGTGTATTCACCACATGTTGGTCGCGAAGCACTTTGGCAAACATCGGGACACCTTGGCTTCTACGATGAAAATATGTATCCACGCATGGACATCGAAGGACAAGGCTATTACATGAAACCCATGAACTGTCCATTTCACATAAAGCTTTACCAACGTAAACGCTATTCCTATCGTGATTTACCAATTCGTTGGGCAGAAATGGGCACCGTTTACCGTTACGAGCGCAGTGGTGTATTGCATGGGCTTTTGCGTGTGCGCGGTTTCACTCAAGACGATGCGCATATTATTTGCACACCCGAGCAGATGGAAGATGAAGTTTTGCGTGTGCTTCGTTTTTCGATGTATATGTTACGTTGTTTTGGGTTTGAGAATTTCCACGTTTATGTTTCCACAAAACCCAAAGAGAAATTTGTTGGCGAAGATTTTCTTTGGCAAAGTGCCACAGCTTCGCTTCTGCACGCGATAGGGCGCGAGGGCATTTCTTATGATGTCGATGAGGGCGGTGGTGCTTTTTACGGTCCAAAAATCGACATCAAAGTGAAAGATGCCATAGGTCGCGAATGGCAGCTAACCACAATACAATTCGACTTCAACTTACCCGAGCGCTTCGACATGACTTACACAGCTCCCGATGGTTCACAAAAGCGTCCTTATGTTGTGCACCGTGCGCTACTGGGTTCGCTCGAGCGGTTCTTTGCCACACTTATAGAGCATCATGCTGGTGATTTTCCGTTGTGGCTTGCGCCTGTTCAAGCGAGAGTGCTGCCAGTTTCCGACAAGTACAACGAATATGCAGATCACGTGCGAGATATGCTCGACAATGCGGGCATGCGCGTCGAAATCGACAATACCGATCAGCGCGTTTCTTACAAAATACGCGAGGCAGAGCTTATGAAAGTTCCATATATGCTCATTGTTGGCGCAAAGGAACAAGAAAACGGCGAAGTATCTGTGCGCAGGCGTGGCGAAGGCGACCTTGGTGCTGTCAAAATCGACGATCTTATCGCGCGAATGGCATCTGAGACTGCATGCGCAAAGCCATAATTGTAAAAAAATTACCCCGTCTTTTTAGGCGGGGTAATTTTCTCGAATACGTTGATTGTTTCAGCCAAACATTGTCATTGCCAAAATGTTTACCGATATTAATGGGCAGCATTTTCAGTAAAGCTTTGGAGGGTTTGTATGATACACGTGTTGCGGTATTATTTTAACGATGCGAAAAATTGGTGCGAAGGACGTTGGTGGTTTGTTAGGGCGCCGCTCATAGCTTTTTTTATTTTCATTTTCATCCAGCATCTCAGAGACCCAATGTATCAAAGCATACTCAAGGGATTAAACTTAGGCATACATGAGCTTGGACACTTTGTATTCATGCCATTTGGCGAGCTTATAACTTTTTTTGGCGGCACCATTTTGCAATGTGCGGTGCCTGTAATATCGATATTCATGTTTTTGCACCAGCGGGATTATTTTGCCATAGCGATATCTTTCGGCTGGCTTTCGACGAACTTTTTCGATGTATCGACATATGTTGCCGATGCTAATGTGCGAGAATTGCCCTTAGTTTCGCCTTTTGGCACGGACTGCACACATGACTGGTATTATATACTCACGCGTATGTCAATGCAGAAATGGGATATGCTATTGGCGTCCACATTTAGAATTGGGGCAATAGTGTGCATGCTAATATGCTTTGCATGGGGCAGCTGGACTTTATTTCGCATGATGCGCAAACCTTAATTTTTGTTAAGGGCTATGCCTCCTGCACAGCTATCCTCTTTGCTTTACCTTTTCCTTATGGAACATCCGCAGGGTGTTTGGTAGTGTTGTAGGCGGTGCCAGTAGAGCTTATAGAGCGGCTACGTCGCCTGGGTTAGATGAGATTGCGGCATTTTCTTAAATCATTGTTCAGTGAAGCATTAATCGAAAGCTCGTGCATGTCGAAAAACTCTAGGCATTGCGCCGGCGCCAAGAGGCGCCCGAAAACACGCCACTGCGTGGTGCCGTTGGCACCACTAGAAGCGGCTCCTGCCGCCTGTCCGGGTTAGATGAGATTGTGGTATTTTCCTAATCATTGTTCAGTGAAACATTAATCGAAAGCTCGTGCATGTCGAAAAACTCTAGGCATTGCACCGGCGCCAACAGGCGCCCGAAAACACGCCACTGCGTGACCACTAGAAGCGGTTCCCGTCGCCTGTCCTTTCAGAAATTGGCACAGGTAAGCGCACTAAGCAAAAACGCTGACAAAAAAATTGACTTTGGGGGAAGAAGTGGTAACTTTATGCATACAATTTTCTGAGGCAGGAAGTTCAATGATTCGCGAAGTCGATTTTCTGATTGTGGGCGGTGGTCCGGCAGGGCTTTGTGCTGCGCTGCAATCTACTGAAATGGGCGTAAGCACAGTAATTCTCGACGATGGTATAAAACTCGGTGGTCAGTTAGCCAAACAAACGCATAAGTTTTTTGGTTCACAGCTCGAAAAAGCAGGTACTCGCGGTTTTGTCATAGGGGAGCAGATTATCACCGAGCTTTCGACACGCAAAAACCTCGAGATTTTCTCAAATACAACTGCATCGGGTTTTTTTGCCGATGGTGTTGTTACAGCTGTTCGCGGTGAGCGCGAGTGGTTAAAATTTCGCCCCAAAGCAATTCTCGTGGCAACGGGCGCCGGTGAACGCATGCTCGCTTTCCCTGGCAATGATTTACCCGGCGTTTATGGCGCTGGCGCTGTGCAAACCCTTATGAATTTATATGGCGTTGTGCCGGGCAAACGCGTGCTAATGATTGGCGCAGGAAATATTGGTCTTATAGTAAGCTATCAGCTTATGCAAGCAGGTGTTAGCGTTGCGGCAGTTGTAGAGGGCATGGCTGGCGTTGGTGGATACTGGGTTCATGCTGCAAAAATCAACCGATTAGGCGTGCCAATACTAACACGTCACACAATTCTCGAAGCACATGGCACAGAATGCGTAGAGGGTGCCACAATATGCGCTATCGACGAAAAATGGAACCCAGTTGAAGGTAGCGAACATTTTGTTCCTTGTGATATTATTTGCCTGGCAGTTGGTCTTGCACCAACGCTCGAACTGCTATTTCAGGCAAAGGTGAAAATGCAATACGTTCACGAACTGGGTGGAGAAGTTCCATTACGCGATTTGCAGATGCGCACCAGTGTGCCGAATTTATTTATCGCGGGCGATGTTGCAGGTATTGAAGAGGCTTCGGCGGCGATGATAGAGGGCTCGATAGCGGGGCTTTGCGCGGCAAAGACAGTTGGCGCACAAGCGTCAGATTTTGAACACCGTTTGGCGCACTTTCATCATGAGCTATCTGTTTTACGCGAAGGACCTATACCGGCAAAAATTCGTACAGGTCTCGAAAAGGTTACGGTTAATTGGGCTTAGTTATTGTCGCGAACGGTTGCAACAATGATTTTGTCTGCAAAAGTTGCTTTGTGCCCGCACAATTCTGGCATGTAATGTTTTGAACATTTCGGTATTGTGGGCACTTTGGCATATAAAAAAATATAGGTGCGATAAACTTCGAAAATGAATTCCGGAGGGAAGATATGAGGTATGTTATTTGGGCAGCGATTTTTGTGCTTGCGGTATCGAGCTTTGCTTTTGAATGGCAAGTTCGCATGGATGGCAGAACTGGCACAACCGATTCGTCATATTGTGTTATCGGTACGCGCACTACTGCCACCACAAGCTACGATGCAGGGCTTGATTCTCTGAGCATCGATTTTGGCATGGAGCGACCTTTCAAAATTCATTTTCTACACACAATATCGGGCATACCGTATCCGATAAAACTTTTTTGGGATTATCAAAGCTCTTACGACACGCTAATTGTGTGGAACGGTGAAGCTGCGAATGTTACCACAACCGATTACACACTTTCGTGGAGCACAACTACTTTCCCCGCCGATTCGGGCATTTTGATGTTGGGCACATATACTATTGACGGTGCGGATACTACTTGGATAAACATGCTTACCACAAGCACAGTTACTTTGCCCAATGGCACGTATTTCGACATTCAATTTCGCCGTCTTGCCTCACCTATTGAAGATAGAATACCACCAGCGATAGTTTATCAAAGTATTGAAGATGGCGATACAATAACCGATGCCACAACACCCATTGTTTACAAAGTCATCGACGACGATTCGGGTGTGAATGCAGGCACACTTAGCTTTGTGTTCAACGGCATCGAGATGGGCTTTATGGTTTCCGATTCTGTTTCTGCAGACACGACGATTTTCACCTATACGCCACTTTTGGGCTATCAACCAATCGACTCAGTATTCTTTGCGATAGCCGATTTTGCGGGCAACAGAACTACCGATACAGTTCGTTTTTATTACCTCCCTGCGCGCGATACACTTTTCGATGTCACATGTTTCGTTACAGGTGGCATGGGTGCAGATATGAGTGGCACAACACTCGAACTTGTGGAGCTTGGGCTTGTTGGCACAACCGACATGATGGGGCGTTATGTTTTTACCGATATTCCCATGGGCACATACACCATTGAGGCGGAGCATGTGGGCTTTTTGCCTTTCGACACAACGGTTTATGTGGATACCTCCCTTTTTGTGATGATAAACATGATTTCCGATACAATCGACACAGTATCTGATGATTATCATCTTTTCACATGCAGAGTTTTGCCATCGGGAGCCATTTTCGACCTTGCAGGCTCACTTGTAGAGGTTATGGACTTGGGAATTGCACGTCTTACCGATTCGCTCGGTCAAGTTACAATCGACTCGATACCAACTGGCACACATAGAATCAAAGCTTCACGTGAAGGATGTGTGTCTGTCGATACTATGGTCGAGTTTACCGACGATGTGAATTTGCTTTTGTTTCTCGAACCTGTTGAAACACCACATTATACCATCAGTGGCACTGTAGCACTCGAAGGCACCACAACTCTTTCTGGCAGCACAGTTATAGCAAACTCCTTCAGCGCCGACCCAATTACCACAACCACCGATATCTCAGGTTTCTACCGCATCGAGCTGAGTGCAATTGGTGCATATAGTGTTATAGCGTCGCACACGGGTTACATTCCCGATACAACCTATGCACTTGTAATGGCAGATACCACAGTGAACTTCTCTCTTTTGCGCGACACAGGAATTTCTGAAAAGCAACTTGGTGCAAGTGGAGTTTACTTTGCAAATGGTGCAAACAGTGTTTCGATAGTTTCGGCAAACGCGGGCAGTATTTCTATTATCGACTTTGCTGGTAGAATTATTTTCGCAAGTCCTATGCTTGCAAAAAGAACACTTTCCATCGATAAGTCGATGTTGCCGAGTGGGTTCTACTACGTGATGTTCCGCGCCGAAAATGGTGTTGTATCCACTTATAAAATGCCGATGGTTCGATGATGAATGCAAAACAACTTAAGCATCAATTGTTTAAGCGCTTGGCATGGGTGAAGTTACTAATACTCTGTGCTTTAGTGTCCGCACTGTTTACAGGTTGTGC